>JBKJKT010000113.1:0-6450 GCA_046597415.1 Ramlibacter sp. | reverse complement strand
GGATGCTCTTGATGTCTGTTCTTTTGGGCATTTACTTCTTCTCTCCGGCCTGGTCCATCAAGCCGGTGAACCGGTCGAACAGATAGCCGATGTCGTGCTGCCCGGTCGATGCTTCAGGGTGGCCCTGGAAGCAGAACGCGGGTTTGTCGGTGCGCGCGAGCCCCTGGAGCGTGCCGTCAAAGAGGCTGATGTGGGTGGGGCGCAGGTTGGCGGGCAAGGTCTTCTCGTCCACGGCAAAGCCGTGGTTCTGCGAGGTGATCATCACCTGCTTCGAATCGAGGTCCTGCACCGGGTGGTTGGCGCCATGGTGGCCAAACTTCATCTTGAGCGTTTGCGCGCCGGACGCGAGCGCCATGATCTGGTGGCCCAGGCAAATGCCGAAGGTCGGATAGCCGGCCTCGATCAAGTCGCGTGTGGCTTCAATCGCGTAGTCGCAGGGCTCGGGATCGCCTGGGCCGTTCGAGAGAAAAACACCATCAGGGTTGAGCTTGCGCACTTGCGATGCGGGCGTCTTCGCAGGCACGACGGTGATCTTGCAGCCGCGCTCGGCGAGCATGCGAAGAATGTTTTTCTTCACACCGTAGTCGAATGCGACCACGTGGTACTTCGGTGCATCTTGCGTGCCGTAGCCCTTGCCGAGTTGCCACTCGGTTTGCGTCCAATCGTAAGACTCCTGAACTGACACGACCTGGGCCAGGTCGAGCCCACTCATGTCCGGCGCGCCGCGCGCGGCCGCAATTGCCTTGTCAACGATCGCCGGCGTCACTTCTTCGCCGGCTGCAAGGCCGAAGATAGCGCCGTTCTGCGCACCCTGGGTCCGCAACATGCGGGTGAGCTTGCGGGTGTCGATGTTGGAAATCGCAACAGTGTTCTGCGCGCGCAGGTAGTCGGACAGAGTCTGGCTGGATCGAAAGTTGGAAGTGATGAGGGGCAGGTCGCGAATGATGAGCCCCGCGGCATGGACCTTGGCGGCTTCGACGTCTTCCTCATTGACCCCGTAGTTGCCGATGTGCGGATACGTGAGCGTCACGATCTGCTGGCAGTAACTCGGGTCCGTGAGGATTTCCTGGTAACCGGTGATGGCCGTGTTGAACACGACTTCGCCGGTGGTGGAGCCTGCGGCTCCAATCGATTTACCGATAAAGACCGTGCCGTCTGCTAGAGCCAATATGGCGTGAGGGGCGATTCCCTGTTGAGACAAAAGCACTGGGTTCTCCGAATGATTACGGGTACGCCCAGGTTCAAGTGCGACGCAAGACATCTTGTTGCGCTGCGACCCGCGATGGTGTTTCGCAGGTGAACTCTTGTCAGGGAAATGGCTTGAATGCGCTAGGCGTACGGGGTTTGCGGGAAAGCCCCTGATTATAGCCGACGCCCCTTGCCATCAGGCTCTCTTCAGGGAGGGCGCGCGTGTACGGGCATCGTCAGGAAAGCGGATCGTGGCGAGCTGCTCTGGCAACTGGAATTTCGCGCCGAGGTAGCCGATCCAGTCCTGGCGCGCTGCTTCGTCGATCACGCTAGGACCAATCAAGCGTGGCACAAGTCCGGCGTAGTCATTGAAGTGCATGGCCTCGAACTTGTCCCTGTTGGCGTTCATATAGGCGAAGGCCGCGCGCGCGCCACCCGTCACTGCGTGGAACACCAAGACAGACATCGAGTCTTGGCGGGCTTCTGCTCTGCCAATGAGTTCACGCACCTTTGCCCGATGCTCCCGCGCCGATGCCGCATCGCCCTCACTATCTGCTTTCCTGGCCCGCATTTCCGCAACGGCCGCATAGGTGCCAAAGTCGCCGCTGTTGGGAGGGATCTCACCTTCCACGCTATCGAAATTCCCTTCGAGGACCGCGATTCTTGCAAGAAATCCCCGAACGGCCCAAGCGGTTTCCGGTCGTTCAATTGGAATTTTGTTGTAAATCGCTCGCGCAGTGGTGTAGTCGCCCATCAAGGTGTGCAACAGGGCCATTACCACACGGTTCCCGCGATCGGGAGTCCCGCCCTTGGCCCACACGTCGTTGATCAACATGTTCAGCGCCTTGGAATATTGGCCGAGACAGCGCAATTCGATGCATGCTTCGTCAACGCCGAGTTGCCCAATCGCATCGGCTCGTCGTTGCACCGCTTGCCGCTTGACGGCCAACGCAACCGCCGCCTTCACAGCATCGCGGGCCGGTTTCAGTTCTGTCTCTGACGCGCCTCGCGCTTGCAGCCTCTTGAAGTGAGCCTGCGCTTGGTAAACGCCGTTGGTCACGGGGTCCGCGGCAAACTCGACGACCGTGGAATGAATCTGTTTCGAGGTCACGGCCAACGCTGCGCGGTCGACAGTCGAAAGGTCGTCTGCGGCGGTGCTGAGTGCCTCGCCTGGGAGGCTGGTCAGCGCGAGTGGCGCGCCGACATGCAATTGGACTGACGGCGGCCCGGGAATTTCCATCGGACGCTCGGCTTCGACGCTGGTTGGGCCCTCAGAAGAGCCAGACACTTGCGCGGGAATGGAATGCGAAACCGCTATTCGCGCAGAGGGATCGACGCTTGGCATGGAGGGGCCTTTCTTGATGGGGGTTGTCATTGAGTAACGACCACCTGCAATTAGTTCCATGCCGGTTGGATACGCCCAATACGTCAACGTAGGCTAGTCGAAGGTTTACATCACCTTCAGGCTCTCGAAGCAGCACTCGCATGCAGACAAATGGCTGCGGCAGAGGCGACATTCAGCGACTCCTCACCGCCAGGTTGCGCAATGCGTACGGAGATGGTTGCGATAGCCTCCAGTGCGGCGCTCACGCCCTGTCCTTCATGGCCGAGCACCCAGGCGCAGGGCCACGGCAGCTCTGCTTGATGCAACAATTCGCCCTGGTGGGAACTGGTCACCAGCACCGGTATCTGCAGCATTTCAATATCGGGCGGCTCCATCCCTTCCAGCAATCGCAGGCTGAAATGCGCGCCCATGCCGGCACGCAAAGCTTTGGGACTCCAAAGTGCTGCCGTTCCCTTCATTGCGATCACCTGCCGGAAGCCGAACGCAGCCGCGCTTCTGAGAATGGCTCCGACGTTGCCCGGGTCCTGCAAGCCATCGAGCACAACGGCGGAAGCGCCCGATTTCACGGTGGGCTGCGCTTGCATATCGATGACGAAACCCATTCGCGATGGGGACTCCAGCCCGCTCACGGTCGCAAACAGGGGGTCAGGCATCACGATCGTCTTGCCCCCATGCCCCTGCCATTGCAGCGACGCCTCACTCCAGAGCGATTCCGCAAACACGGCAAGCGCAGGCTGCACAGCGCGATCGAGGGCCGCACGGCAAAGATGATCGCCCTCCAGCCAGATGCGTTGCTGCTTGCGATATGCCGTGCTGTCCTGCGCCAGACGACGCAGGTCCTTGACCAGGGAATTGGCCGGCGACGTGATGAATTGCGGCTCAATCGTGGTCACGAGACCGAGACCGTCACCGTAACGCCCTGCTCGGTCGTGAAGGTCGCCGCAACCGGGCTGAAGAACTTGCGGTGATGTTTGCAAGCCCCGTGCCTTCGAAGCGCCTCCAGGTGCTCCGGCGTGCCATAACCCTTGTGCGAGGCAAAACCGTAGTGCGGAAACTCGGCGTGCAATTCCTCGCAGTGCCGATCGCGGGTGACCTTGGCAAGGATGGACGCTGCCGAAATCGACTTGACCAGCGCATCGCCGCCGATCACCGCTTCGGCCAGCACGTCGATAGTGGGAATGCGGTTGCCATCGACCAGCACCTTGACTGGCTTCAGCCGCAGTCCTTCGACTGCACGCTTCATGGCCAGCATGGTCGCGTGGAGTATGTTGAGCGTATCGATTTCTTCGACGCTGGCCTGCGCCACCGAGCAGCACAGCGCTTTCTCGCGGATCTGGTCGAAGAGCCGGTCTCTTTGCAGCGCCGTGAGCATCTTCGAATCGTTCAACCCGCGAATACGCTTGGTGTCGTCAAGGATCACTGCAGCCGCGTAGACCGGACCCGCAAGGGGCCCGCGACCGGCCTCATCGACGCCCGCCATCAGGCCGATCGGATCCCAGTCGAGGGGCCTTTGGGCATGGCGTGCCGCCCTGGCCCGCACCCTGCCCTCAGGCGTGAATGACTTTTTCAATGGCATCGGTTGCGAGTGTGGCCGTATCGCGCTGCAAAGTAGCATGCAGCGAAGAAAATTGCTCCTGGACGGCTGCAATTCTGGCAGGTGCATCCAACCATTCCAAGAGGGCCGCAGCAAGCTCGCCGGGATTTACATGTTGCTGTATCAATTCCGGGACAACGAAGTCGCCGCACAGGATGTTGGGCAGTCCGACCCAGGGCTGCAACTGCTTTCGCTTCATGATGTGATACGAAACACGATTCATGGCATAGGCGATTACCATCGGACGCTTGAAGAGCGCGGCCTCCAGTGTGGCCGTGCCGCTCGCGATCAGCGTCAGGTCGCATGCTGCCAGCGCAGTGTGAGACTGACCATCAAGAACAGTGATTCCTTCGATGAGGCCAGCGGTTCGTGCAGCGTCTTCGATCTGCCTTCGCAAGGAAGCAATGGCCGGGACGACGACCCGCAGCTTCGGCCGCGACTTGCGCAGCAAGGCCGCCGCTTCAAAAAATGGCTTCGCGTGATAGTGCACTTCGGATGCGCGACTGCCGGGAAGCACCGCCAGAACTTCGTCGTCGTCGCCCAAGACCAGCGCGCGTCGGGCCGCTAGCTTGTCAGGGACCATCGGTATGACGTTGGCCAGGGGATGACCCACATAGGTCGCCGAGATGCCGTTTCGCTCCAGCAAGTCCGTCTCGAACGGGAAGATGCAAAGTACGTGGTCGCAGCTTGACCGGATCTTGTGTACGCGCTCCGCCCGCCAGGCCCAGATCGACGGGCACACGAAGTGAATGGTCTTGATGCCTTGCCCTTTCAGCGACGCTTCGAGATCAAGGTTGAAATCGGGCGCATCAACACCGATGAAGGCGCTCGGCGGATCTGCAAGGAGCCGCGTCGCGAGCTGTTTGCGGATGCCGACGATCTCGCGGTAGTGACGCAACACTTCAACGTAGCCCCGCACGGCGAGCTTCTCATGCGGCCACCAGGCATCGAAGCCCTGCGCCGCCATGCGCGGGCCGCCGATGCCGTGTGATCGGAGTTGCGGCCAACGCGTACGCATGCCCTGCAGCAGCAACCCGGCCAGCAGGTCGCCGGACGCCTCGCCTGCGACCATCGCGATTTCTGGCGAATCCATGGGCTAGCGGACGATGCCGCGCTGGGGAGAGACGTCATCCAGGAAGGACAGCATCATCGCCACGTCCGCCGCGGCCTCGGGCGTTGCATCTTCTATGTCGCCGATACGGGTTTTGGCCTGTTCCAGCGTGAGGTCGTCGCGATAAAGCGCCTTGTGCATTGCCTTGACCGCCGCAATCCGTTCAGGAGAGTAGCCACGTCGGCGAAGTCCCTCGAAGTTCATCGAGCGAGCCTGCGCCGGCTGGCCCTGGCTCATGACGAAGGGCGGTTGGTCGGCGAAGAGCAACGAGCACATCGCAGTCATGCCGTGCGCGCCGACGCGAACGAACTGGTGTACCACCGTGAAGCCGCCCAGAATGACCCAGTCACCAACTTCCACATGGCCCGCCAGCTGCGAGTTATTGGCAAAGATCGTGTTGCTGCCCACGATGCAGTCGTGCGCCAGGTGCACATAGGCCATCAGCCAGTTATCGTCGCCCACGCGCGTGACGCCGCCGCCGCCGGGTGAACCGATATTGAAGGTGCAGAACTCACGGATGGTATTGCGGTCACCGATGACAAGCTCGCAGGGCTCGCCGGCGTATTTCTTGTCCTGGGGAATTCCGCCCAGCGACGAGAACTGGAATATCCGGTTGTCGCGGCCGATCGTCGTACGCCCCTCGATGACCACATGCGGACCGACGGTCGTGCCCGCGCCGATCTTTACATGCGGGCCGATCACGCTGTAGGCACCTATCGACACAGAGTCATCGATCTCGGCACCTTTCTCGACAATGGCGGTTGGATGGATCAGCGTCATCGAAGGCGACACCTTTCGTGAATCAGACGACGGTGCGCATGGTGCACATCAGCTCGGCTTCGCACGCAAGTTCGTCGCCCACATGCGCCGCGGCCTTGTACTTGAACAGGCCCGCCTTCATGCGCGTGAGCTCAACGCTCATGATCAACTGGTCACCCGGTTCCACCGGCCGCTTGAAGCGCGCAGCATCGATGCCAGCAAAGTAATACACAGTCTTGTCATCCGGCGTCACACCGAGCGTGGCGAACGAGAGCAGCGCTGCTGTCTGCGCCAACGCTTCCAGCATCAACACGCCCGGCATGACCGGTCGGTGCGGAAAGTGGCCCACGAAAAACGGCTCGTTGATCGTCACATTCTTGATGCCGACGATGGATTGGCCGACGCGGTAATCCTCCGCCCGGTCGACGAGCAGGAACGGGTAGCGGTGCGGCA
>JBKJKT010000157.1:0-2746 GCA_046597415.1 Ramlibacter sp. | reverse complement strand
GTAGGGATGCTGCGGGTTGGCGAAGACCGATTCGACAGTGCCGGTCTCTACCAGGTAGCCGTTCTCCATGACTGCGACCCGGTCGGCGAACTTGCGCACAAGATTCAGGTCGTGCGTGATCAGCAGCATGGCCATGCCGTTGTGTCTTTGCACTTCGGCCAGCAGCTCGAGAATCTGCGAGCGGAGCGTTACGTCGAGAGCTGTCGTCGGCTCATCTGCCAGCAATAGCCGCGGACGTCCAGCAAGAGCCATGGCGATCA
Source organism: Ramlibacter sp. (assembly GCA_046597415.1). GTDB lineage: Bacteria > Pseudomonadota > Gammaproteobacteria > Burkholderiales > Burkholderiaceae_C > Ramlibacter. Next base: position 2,486 of record JBKJKT010000157.1, on the reverse strand, counting down.
TTGCTCGCTGCCTCTGCCCGCCGGAGAGCTGATGCGGATAGGCAAGTGCACGACGCTCGGGGTCGGGGATGCCAGTTGCGCGCAAGGCCTCCACCGCGCCGTCCCACGCCTCGCGGCCGGTCAGGCCCTCCTTCAACTGGAGCACTTCCGCGACTTGATTTCCAACCGTGAACAGCGGATTGAGCGCTGTCATCGGCTCCTGGAAAATCATTGCAATCTCGCGCCCGCGAATCGAGAGCAGGTCGCGTTCGGGAAGTGTCAGCAAATCCCGAGCCGGCTGGCCTTCCAGGCCCGCGAACATTGCCGAGCCGCTGACCGCCGCGTTCTGGGCAAGTCCCAACAGGCTCAGCGCCGTCACGGTCTTGCCGGAGCCGGATTCCCCGACTAGCGCAAGCTTTTCGCCCGGTGCCAGTGTGAAGTCCACGCCCCGCACAACTTCCTTGCCGGCGAAAGAGACCCGCAGCCCCTTGGCTTCGAGCAGGTTCATTTGTCGACCTTTCGGGGATCGAGCGCATCACGCAAGGCGTCGCCCATGAATGTCAGCAGCAGCAGTGTCATCGCGAGCACTGCGAAGGTGGCAATCGAAATCCACCACGCGTCAATGTTCTGTTTGCCCTGAGCGAGCAACTCGCCGAGCGAGGGCGTCCCCGGAGGCACGCCCAGGCCGAGGAAGTCCAGGGAAGTAAGCGCAAGAATGGCCGCGCTCATGCGAAACGGCAGAAACGTCACCACGGGCGTCATGCTGTTGGGCAGGATGTGCCGCGACATGATGCGGCCGTTGCCAACGCCGAGGGCGCGCGCGGCTTTCACATAATCCATCTGGCGATTGCGCAGGAACTCGGCCCGCACATAGTCGGACAGCCCCATCCAGCCAAACAGGCTCAGCAGGATCACGAGAAGCGCCACGCTAGGCGCAAAGACCGCGCTGAAGATGATGAGCAGGTAAAGCTCGGGCATCGAAGACCAGATCTCGATCAGCCGCTGCATCGACAAATCGGTCTTGCCACCAAAGTAGCCCTGGATCGCGCCGGTCACTACACCGATCACGACGCCAATCGCCATCAACGCAAGGCCGAACAAAACGCTGAGGCGAAATCCGTAAATCAGCTGTGCGAGCAGGTCGCGGCCCCGTTCGTCGGTGCCCAGCCAGTTGGAGCTCGATGGTGGACTGGGAAACGGCAACGGCGAGTGATACGCCATCGTTGATGCACCGTACGGAATCAGCGTGTAGAGCGCCCAGTTGCCCTGCTCGGACAGGCGCCTTCGCATGTACGGGTCCAGGTAGTCGGCCTCAGTGGGAAAGTCGCCGCCGAACGCGGTCTCCGGGTAGGTCTTCACCATCGGAAAGTGAAGTGTGCCGTTGTAGCTCACCACCAGCGGCTTGTCATTGGCGATCACCTCGGCGAAGAGGCTCAGGATCACCAGCGTGGCGAAGATGACCAGGCTTGTAAAACCCAGCCGGTTGCGCCGGAACCGCCGCCACGCGCGAGCGGCAGGACTCTGCGAAAGCGCGATCACTGCAGGGCCCGCCTGCCCGGCGGAAACGGGTTGCACCGTGACCGGCGGCGGGGACTCAATCGAACTTGACACGAGGATCGACCCAGACATAACTCAGATCACTGATCAGCTTGGTGACAAGTCCGATCAGCGTGAAGACATAGAGGGATCCGAGCACGACCGGGTAGTCGCGGCGGATGATGCTTTCGTAACTCAGAAGTCCCAGCCCATCCAGCGAGAACAGGGTCTCGATCAGCAATGCGCCCGTGAAAAAAGCCCCGATGAACGCGGCCGGGAAACCAGTCACGATGGGAATCAGCGCGTTGCGAAAGATGTGCTTCCACAGCACACGACGCTCAGACAAACCCTTGGCGCGCGCGGTCAACACGTACTGCTTGCGAATCTCCTCCAGGAACGAGTTCTTGGTCAGCATCGTCGTCACCGCGAAGCTGCCCAGAACCATGGCCGTGACCGGCAGCGTGATGTGCCAGAGGTAATCCACAATTCGAGCACCCCAACTCAGTTCGGCCCAGTTCGACGAGGTCAGACCGCGCAGCGGAAACCAGTTGAGCTGTCCGCCAAAAATCACCAGCAAGGCGATTCCCAACACGAACCCCGGAATCGCGTAGCCGATCAGCACCAGGATGGTGGTCACGAAGTCGAACCGGGTGCCCGCCCGCACGGCCTTCGCAACGCCCAACGGCACCGCTATCAGGTAGCTGATAAAAAATGTCCAAAGTCCCAGGCTGATCGAGACTGGCAACTTCTCCAGGATCAACTGGCCCACCGGCTTGTTCTGGAAAAAACTGCGCCCCAGGTCGAACTGTGCGTACTGCTTGATCATCAGCCAGAAACGTTCGACGGGCGGCTTATCGAATCCGTACAGCTGCTTGATTTGCTCGACCCGCTTTGGATCGACGCCCTGCCCTCCGCGATAGGACGACGTGTCGCCGCCCCCACCCGTGCGCTTGGCTTCGGCAAGGTATTGC
>JBKJKT010000087.1:0-23724 GCA_046597415.1 Ramlibacter sp. | reverse complement strand
CACGAACTTGAAAAATCCACGCGCGGTGCGAAGTTGCAACCCGAGGATGTATTCAAGTTCGTGGGCGAAGACATTGAGCAAGACTTCCGAATCGCTCTCGGTGTTGATGTGCCTGTGATCCGTCGTGAACAGCTCGCTCTTGAGCGCCTGCGCATTGGTCAGGTTGCCGTTGTGCACCAGCACGATGCCGTAGGGCGCGTTCACGTAGAAGGGCTGCGCCTCTTCCTCGCTGTAGGCATTGCCCGCGGTCGGATAGCGCACCTGGCCCAGCCCCGCAGTACCAGGCAGCCCGCGCATGTTGCGCGTTCGAAACACGTCGCGCACCATGCCCTTGGCCTTGTGCATGAAGAACTTGCGTTCCTGTTGCGTGACGATGCCCGCCGCATCCTGGCCGCGATGCTGCAAGAGCAGCAAGCCGTCATAGATCAGCTGATTGACAGGCGCAGTTGATACAACGCCAACGATTCCACACATGTGCTACCCCGGTAGGTACTGCCAGAACTGTTCGGGCAATACCGGCTTCAGACCCTTGAGCACAGTCGTTGAAACGCCTGCGCCCACCGACTGTGTCCACCACTCTTCGTTTTTCATCGCGGTGAAGTTGGCAACAACTGCAAATGCAAGCAACACGACCCCGCCGCGCACCACACCAAACACTGCGCCTAGTGTTCTGTCCACCGGTCTCAGACCAACCGACTCGATGAGCTTTTTCAGGAGCCACGCTACCAGCGCCCCGAAAAAAACGACCGCGACGAACACCACTGCAAACCCTGCCGCGTAGCGCACGGGCTCTGCTGCCCGGCCCATCGGAAGCCACAGGGCAGCATCAGGAGCCAGCCACTGCGCGACAAAAAACGCTGCCACCCACGCGAACACCGACAACACTTCGTACACCAGTCCGCGCCATGCGCCAATCAACATCGAAGTCAGCAGGATGGCGACAAATATCCAGTCCAGCGTCGCCATCTACTACAAGGTGAGGATAGCGGCCGGCAAATCCAGTCCCTTGATCTTGTCCGCCGCCTTGCCTGCTTCATCTTTCGTGGCAAATGGCCCGACGCGCACCCGGGTGCGCTTACCGTCCTTGGTGTCGGCCACATGGGTATAGGTCTTGAGGCCCGCCCTTTCAAGCTTCTGGCGTGTTTCGCGAGCGATTGCCGCGTCGGCAAAAGCGCCAACCTGCACAACAAATCGTCCGCTGGTCGCCCCGTCAGGCGGTTTGCCTTCCAGCAAGGCGAGTGCCTTGGCACCGTCGTCCGACTTGACGGGTGGCCTGGAGGGTTCAGCCTTGGGCTCGGGCCTTGAAGTTTCGGATTTGGGCTCTGGTCTGGATTCAGGCCGGGCTTCAGGCTTGACCGCTGCAACTTTCGGTTCAGGCCTGGATTCGGGGGAAGGCTCTGCCTTTGGAATGTTGGGTGCCGCAGGCGCTTCAACCTTGGCGGCAGCAGGCGCAGCAGCGATTGGCACCGGCGCAATCTGACTGGAGGCCGCCGCCTGGGTCGCAGCAGAAGGGGGCAGCGCGGGCACCGCGAGTGGCCTGGCCTTGTTTCGGTCGGGTATTTCAATCGGAATATCGACAGCGATGGGCCGCGGCTGGGTATCGAACACCAAAGGGAACCCGACGACACCGATCACAACCAGCAAACCGGCACCGATCAACCGGTGGAGCGCGCGCTGGCGCATGGACTCGACACTCTCGGCGGGTTGCTGGGTGGCTGTGGGCTCGTCGCCGCTTTTACGCAATTTGAAAAAGGGCATCAGGCGAGATGTTTGGCGTGGAGGCGGGGCAATCCATGTTGCAGGACGCCCCCTACGGTGTAGAAGGATCCGAACACCGCGATTCTATCAGTGGGGTTCGCTGCGGCCACCGCTGCTTGCAGTGCCTCCATGGGGCCTTGATAGGTGCTCCCGGCGACATCGGTACGCTGTTCCTGTGCACGCCACTTTTCCAGCAGGATCGCCGCCGATTCAGCGCGTGCAGTGGGCAAATCGGTGAAATACCAGCGGTCGATGATCGGCCCGAGTTTGGCGAACATCGCGTCCAGGTTCTTGTCGGCCATCGCTCCAAACACCGCATGTGTCGTCGGGAAAAATCCCATTGCGTCCAGGTTGGCCGCCAGGGCCGCCACCGAATGCGGGTTATGAGCGACATCGAGCACCAGCATCGGCTGCCCCGGCACGATCTGGAATCGCCCCGGAAGCTCCACCATCGCCAGCCCGTTGCGCACGGCCTGTGCGTTAACGGGCACTCGGGGCCTGAGAGATTCCAGCGCAGCTAGCGCGCCCGAGGCATTGACCAGCTGGTTCGCGCCTCGAAGGGCCGGATACGCGAGCCCCGCATAGCGCCTGCCGCGACCGGCCCAGGCCCACTGCTGCTTGTCGCCCGAATAGTTGAAGTCGCGTCCCGGCAACCACAGGTCTGCATCGATTTCAGCTGCCCGGTCGATCACGCTTTGCGGAGCGACCGGGTCGCTCACGATGGCAGGCTTTCCGGTTCGCAGGATGCCGGCCTTTTCACGCCCGATGGTCTCGCGGTCCGTACCGAGAAACTCCATGTGATCCAGGTCGATGCTGGTGATCACTGCGCAATCGGTATCGATGATGTTGACCGCATCGAGCCTGCCGCCCAGCCCCACTTCAAGGATCGCCACGTCGAGCCTGCTGGCCGCCATGAGGCTCATGATTGCCAGCGTCGTGAATTCGAAGTACGTCAGCCTGACATCGGCGCGCGCAGCCTCGACCTGTGCGAAGTGGGGAACGAGCACTTCCGGCTTGACGATCTCGCCGTGAATTCGGCATCGTTCCTCGAAGTGCACCAGATGGGGTGAGGTGTAAACGCCGGTCCTGTAGCCCGCCTGCAACAAGATGGCCTCGAGCATCGCGCAGGTCGAGCCCTTGCCGTTGGTGCCGGCGACCGTGATCACCGGGCAGTCGAACCGCAAGCTCATGCGTTCGCCGACAGCGCGCACTCGATCCAGGCCCAGCTCGATCGTCTTGGGGTGAAGGCGGTCGCAATGCGCCAACCAGTCTTGCAAAGTGTCCATTGCCGCATTGTCCCAGCAGAGCGATCCGCCTTCTGTGACGCACCACTATGATCGCGCCAATGAATCCCGTCCTCCATGGCATTCCCAATTGCGACACCGTCAAGAAGGCCCGTGCATGGCTGACTGAACATGGCGTCGAGTACACGTTTCACGACTTCAAGACTCTGGGCGTGCCGGTTGACCGCCTGGACGCCTGGATCGCCCAGGTCGGCTGGGAAAAACTGGTCAACCGGCAGGGCACCACCTGGCGCAAGCTCGATGCGGCCGTGCAGTCCTCGGTCACCGACGCTGACAGCGCCAAGGCGGTGATGACCCAATATCCAAGCACGATCAAGCGCCCAGTCGTCGATTGGGGCGACCGCACAACAGTGGGTTTCCATCCGGATACCTGGGCGTCAACGATTGCACGGTGAGGCTCGCGTTTACCAGCGCTTTACCGAATGAGTCTCGCGTGGCGCGGCGAATTGCCTAGAATTTGTGCACTCAGGCATTTCACGGAGACGCCCATGAAAAAATTAGTAATGTTGTCGGCCCTTGGCTGGCTCGCCGCCACGTCTGGCGTCGCCAGCGCGCAGCAGGAAGTCGGACGCGTGATCTCGGCGACGCCCGTCGTACAACAGGTGCCCGTCCCGCGTCAGGTCTGCAGCGTGCAGCCTGTGGCATCGCAAAATCCTGGCGCAGGGGCCGTGATCGGTGCCATCGCCGGCGGACTGCTCGGCAACACCATCGGACACGGCACCGGGCGTGCCGCGGCGACAGGGCTCGGCATCGTCGCGGGTGCGGCGATCGGCAACAACGTGGAAAACAACAATGGATACGCACGCAACGGCCAGTACTGCACGACCGAATCCACGTACGAGAACCGGACCGTTGCCTACAACGTGACCTATGAGTACCAGGGTCGCCAGTACTCGACGCAGATGGCGCACGACCCCGGCCCGACCATCCAGTTGCAAGTGACACCTGTGGGCGCCAACCCCCCGCCATTCGGCACGTTCCATGGCGACGCCAATACCCACTGGACGCCACGCGCGCAGATCATCTCGTCCCAGGTCATCGCTTCGCCGATGGTCGAGTACCCGGTGTATTCCCCAGGCTACGCACCAGGCTACTCGTCAGGCTATTACCCACGGCAGTACTACTCACCTGTCGTTCCCCTGGCGATCACGCTGGGGCTGGGCTACTACGCCGGCCAGCACCACCACCACCATCGTCATCGCCACTGGCGATAACAAGCGATAACAGGCGGCACCAGCCACCAGTCAGAACGGGCAACCCAGGTTGCCCGTTTAGCTTTTGACGGCTCCTTTGAATCGCGCCAGCTAAAATTCGTGGATGACCACTGCGCAAATCGCCCAAGCCGACATCTCCACACAGGCCAACGTCTACTTCGACGGCAAGTGCGTGAGCCACAGCATCACACTGGCTGACGGCACGAAAAAATCTGTCGGCGTCGTACTCCCCTCTGAGCTCACCTTCAAGACCGGCGCTGCCGAAATCATGGAGTGCGTTGCAGGCTCTTGCGAATACAAGCTTGCAGGCACCGACAAGTGGCTCACCAGCGGCCCTGGTGAAAAATTCAGCGTCCCTGCCAACAGCAGCTTCGACATCAGGGTCACGCAGGCCTATCACTACATCTGCCATTTCGGCTGACCAGCCTGCCAGCTCAGGCCCAGCGTTTCACCGGCTCCCAAGCGCCATTCCCCCATGTCCACCATCCTCGAAAACCTTCCCTCCGGCCAGAAAGTCGGCATCGCTTTCTCAGGCGGCCTCGATACCAGCGCCGCGCTGCACTGGATGCGCCTGAAGGGCGCGATTCCGTACGCGTATACGGCCAACCTCGGACAGCCTGACGAGCCCGACTATGAAGAGATCCCGCGCAAGGCGATGCAATACGGTGCCGAAAAGGCCCGACTGATCGACTGCCGCCTGCAACTCGCCCACGAAGGCATCGCGGCATTGCAGGCCGGTGCCTTTCACATCTCGACCGCCGGAGTGACCTACTTCAACACGACGCCGCTGGGCCGTGCCGTGACAGGCACGATGCTGGTGGCCGCGATGAAGGAAGACGACGTCAACATCTGGGGTGACGGCAGCACGTTCAAGGGCAACGACATCGAGCGCTTCTATCGCTACGGCCTGCTCACCAACCCGGCGCTGCGCATCTACAAGCCGTGGCTGGACCAGCTGTTCATCGACGAGTTGGGCGGGCGTGCAGAGATGTCTGCGTTCATGACCCAGGCAGGCTTTGGCTACAAGATGTCCGCAGAGAAGGCCTACTCGACCGACTCCAACATGCTCGGCGCCACGCACGAAGCCAAGGACCTGGAGAGCCTGGGCACGGGCATGAAGATCGTGAACCCGATTATGGGCGTGGCGTTCTGGAAGGACGATGTCGAGGTGAAGGCAGAAAACGTCACTGTGCGATTCGAAGAAGGCCAACCCACTGCGTTGAATGGCAAGACGTTTGATTCGCCGGTCGATCTGATCATGGAAGCCAACGCCATCGGCGGACGCCACGGCCTGGGCATGAGCGACCAGATCGAAAACCGCATCATCGAGGCGAAGAGCCGGGGCATTTACGAGGCCCCCGGCCTCGCGCTGCTGTTCATCGCGTACGAGCGCCTTGTCACCGGAATCCACAACGAAGACACGATCGAACAGTACCGCGACAACGGCCGCAAACTGGGCCGCCTGCTGTATCAGGGCCGATGGTTCGATCCCCAGGCCATCATGTTGCGCGAGACAGCGCAGCGCTGGGTCGCACGCGCAGTGACGGGTGAAGTCACTCTGGAACTGCGCCGGGGCAACGATTACTCGCTGCTGAACACCGAGTCGCCCAACCTGACTTACGCCCCCGAGCGCCTGTCGATGGAAAAGGTGGAGAACGCGCCCTTCTCGCCGAAGGACCGCATCGGGCAACTCACCATGCGCAACCTCGACATCGTTGACACGCGGCAGAAGCTGGGAATCTATTCACGTGCGGGATTGCTTACCTCCGGTGAAGGATCGCCGATTCCGAACCTCGAACACAAGCCGAAGTGACTCGCCCGTAGCCTCAAGGTATGACGGCCATCAGGGCTGTACTAGCCCGGCAAGCGTTCAATCAAACGAGAACGTCAATATCAGGTCAACCGCCGTCCGCTCGCCTGCTTCCGCCCGCACGGTGATCCGTCGGGTGATGTCATAAAAGATGAAGAGCGTCCCCATCGCACCTGAAATGCTGCGTTCATACGCTGCATAGAAGTTGGTCCCGAACCTGCGCCCTAGCGCAATCGCCGCACCGCCAGCTGAATCGCGGCGAAATGAAACCTCATCCAGCCCCAACGTCGCTGCCAATCCCTTCTTGCCACCGGCACGGTTGGCCAGCAGCGCAATCGCAGCCTGTTGCACCAGCGCAGTTTCCGCCCCGGAAGAAGGGGCAGCGCGACCCGTCATGAGCCAGGACAGTTTTTCGGCTTCAGACAATTCGGGCTCTGCATACAGCCGCACAAAGGGCGATAGCGCGGTGCCGGAAATCAAGACCCCGACGCGTTGCACGATGTTGGGCCGGATGGCCAGGATATCCAGCGAGGGGTTGTCGGCCGAGCCGGTGAACCGGATGACGCCGCGCTCGATACTCAGCCGCTGCCCATACGCCTGATACTCGCCACCCGCCGTGGTGATCACGCCGGTGAGGCGAGGTTGCACGACTGACCGGCCCGTCAGCTTCAACTGTCCGCGCAAGCGCGTGTCGATTCCAAGACCCTGCACGCGCAGGTTGTCGCCCATGTCCAGATCAATGTCCAGGGTCAGCGCGTGTGAGGGTGGCTTCGGGGTGACAGGCTGCTGCAAGGCGCGTGCCTCGGCTTGAAGAATCGGCCCGCCTGCCCCCCGAACCATAACGTCAGCGCCCAGTCGGGGTGTTGTTTCGTCTGGCAGCACGATGAGCGCCTGGTCCACTTTGAGCGTGCCACTGACGACTGTGCCCTTCGCGTCGCGCGAAGCGGTGATCTTTCCCGACACCGTCACCTGTCGATCCGAGCGGATGCTCGCGCGCAATCGGGTCACTTCGGCGGTGAGCTGTGTCTGCAAACCTTCGCTGGTCCACCGGCCTTCGCCTGTGGCCACCAGCGTGCCGCCGTTCTCGCCCGGTCCGCGAAGACGGAACTCGTCAACCACCAGCCGGGTGCCCTCGAAGTGCGCGCGCAGCCGCCCGCCCTGCAATTCGATCCCGTCCACCACCGAGCGAAGCGCCAGGTCGTCGGCAGCCAGCGTGCCCGCCAACTGCGGCGCGGCCCGCGTTCCGCTCACTGTCAGGTCTGCACCCAGCGAGCCGCGCAGCCGCCAGCCGGGGGGCGCAAGCAACGACCACACACCGATGCGAGGAAGCTGGGCGCGAACCGTGCCGCTCACCGGTGCCTCCGTGGGCCAAGACCAACCTGCAGCGCCACCTTGCGTCAGGCGACTTTGCAGGCGCGCATCTGCCGTGCCGCCTCGCTCGCTGTCCCAACGCAGCACCGCTGTCACGGTTTCGCCCTGGCTCTCGATGGCAAGACGCGCCTCGCGCACGCCTGCCTTGACACGTGTTGACGCTCCATCAACGGTATCGGCCAGCACCGTGATGTCGCCACCGGTGCGTTCCAGCGAGGCGCGTATCCGTGGAGTCGCCCCCAGCGAAGCGTCCCAGGAACCGTCGAACACGATGTCACCGGCCAACGCCGTTCCCTGCAATTGGGGCCCGCCCACCAGTTCGATCCATGCAAGCGGCAAACCCTTGACGCGTCCCGTCGTCTTGAGCTCGCCGCGTCCATAGCGTACGGGATCCCACGCGATCGTCGCGGAACTGACTCCGCCAACGCTGCGCGGGGCGCCGAGCAGCGCCTCGCCTGCGCTCGCATCCAGCGTTCCCTGCGACCACCGTACGTCAAACGGGCGAGCCGTCTTCAATGTCCAGTTGCCCGCGCCTGCCGCCGGATCGCTGCCCACAAGCCCCAGCGACGCGACCTGGGCGAACCAGTTGCCGGGCGCGCCCGCAGCCCCGCGCTTTCCACCACGGCCCGAGAGATCGAGACTGATCCTGCGCTGACCGGATTCGGCGCGACCGCGAACCTGCAGCGCTGCATCGGCCAGACGGCCGTCGAGGGTGGCAGTCGTCTCACGCACGCTCCAGCCGGCCGGCGCTGTGCCCTTTGATACGGTCGGCGCGCTGCGCAGGTCGAGTCGGGCGATTTTGACATCGGCTTTGACTGCCGGATCACGCCAGCCGCCCTGCCATTGCGCGCGCGCCTGGCCTTGCCCGCTCGCGACCTGCCGCAGAAACGCCGGTGCGCCCGGAAGACGTTGCAGCCAGCGTGCCGCCTGCGCGAGATCGGTTCCACTCGCGGTGATCGTGCCGCCGCCGCTGTCGGCCGACAGCTTGCCCTGCAGAGTCGCGACCAGCCCAGGCGTCTTGAGTTCCGCACGCCCGTTACCCGAACGGCTTTGCACCGCTACATCGCCGCTGGCCAGCAGCCGCGCATCGGAAGTAACGACCTCCAGAGAGGCGAGCGAAAGAGTCCCGCTGTTCCAGCGCCCCTTGGCCGCGGCAGAACGCAGTTCCAGCGCGGCTGCAGTGTCCGCAATTTCGCTAGCTGTGTTTGAGTCTTTGGCCGGCCCTTTGCCCGGCCCCTTGACCACGCCGTTCCGCACGCTGCTTTGCTCGCGACCCCCGGACGCACCATCGGCTGCAAGCGACACGTCGAACCCGATCGCCTCACCCTCGCCCGACAAAGTCGCTTTCCCGCTGACTGGCAGCGATGCCAGCGCACCATGCAGCGCGGCAGGATCGACGTTGGACAGCGTGCCGTCCACGGTCCAGCCTTTCGCGCCCGTCCATTGCCCCTTCGCACGGACTTCGCCTCCGCCCACGGTCGCCTCCAGTGCGCGAATGACGGCCTGTCCGCCCTGCCGCCATTCACCGCTGGCTACCAGCCGCTCGACCGGTGCGCGCTCCTTGTCCCAGGGACCGGCAAGCGCATTGGTCGCCGCAACTTCAAGCGCCCAGGTTCCTTCAGACGCCGGTTGTACACCGAGCTTGCCCGACAGCGCGGTGTGCGGTGCCTTCCCCCAGAGCGCGCGAAGGTCGAGCCGCGCAAAATCGGCGTGGGCCTCTGGCACGGGCTGCGCCCCCCAGGGCGTGATGCGAGCGGTGGCCGAAGCGGTCGCGCCCGTCGCAGGGGTTGCGCCGCCGCCGGTTTGCAGTTGCGCAGTCGCCCGCAGGTCAGTAATGGGGCCTTCGATGCGCGAGTTGAATGACAACGGCACCTTTGCCTTCCCACCGGGCACTGCTGCTTCCAGCCGCCCTTGCACCAAAGCCAGCACGGGCAACTTGCCCTGCGCCCCGACGCGGGCTTCGCCCGAGTAAGTTCCGTCCAGCCACCTGAGCCGGTCCAGCTTCACCTGGTGATGGACGTTATCGAAGCTGTACGTACCCGTGACGTGAGAAACCTCGATGGTGTTGGCGGCGCTTTTGAATTCAAGCTGGCCGAGGTGTACTTCGGCGATCTCCACGCGAAGCGGTAGTGCCAGCGATGTTGGCACTACCGCAGGCGTAGGCGCGCGCTTGTCGTCAATGAGCAGTTGCCCCGCACGCAGATAGTCCAGCCGCAACGTGCCACGAATCAACGCCAGCGGCTGCCAGGCGAGTTCGACCGCTTTCGCCTCCGCCACCAGCCCGTCACGCTCCCAGCGCAGGCGCCTGGCCGTGATGCCGGAGCGCAGCGATCCGCTTGCACCTTCGATCTGCAGAGCCTGCACGCGTGCTGCCCGCTCCAGTGCCCAGTCGAGCGAGCCAGGCGTTCCAGCCCACCACCACAGAAATGCGCTGGCTGCGACCAGAAGGCCGACGAGAGCCGCCAGCGTCATGAGTGCGATGCGAAGCGCCGTCTGCACGCCGCCGTTCAAAACGTCACCCCGAGGTTGAAATGCAGCCGGAATTTCCTGGGCTTGATGCCGTAAGCCAGATCAACCTGCAAGGGCCCCAGCGGGCTTTTCCAACGCGCACCCGCACCGACGCCGAACACCGGCTTCAGACCGCCGATCCGATCGCTCACCGCACCGCCGTCGATAAAAACAGCACTTTCCCACTCGGTTTCCAGTCCGCCGCGCTTGATGGGCTGCTGCCACTCGACGCTACCCACGGCCATGAAGCGCCCGGGCCCGACAACGCCTCCCGGGCGCTCGACGCCAATCTCGCGGTAACCGTAACCACGCACCGTGGTGTCCCCGCCAGTACGGAACAGTTGCGACGCCGGCATCTTCGCGGCGGCCTTCGCGATCACAGCCCCGGCCTCCGCGCGAAACTGCAGACGTCCGGATTGCAAGGGGCGCACACCGAGCCAGCGAACCAGCGTGCGCTGGAAAGGACTGCGGGTTCCTGTCAGGGTCAAGCCACCGCCCAGCTCAAATCCAACGCCATACCCACGAGTCGGATACAGGCTGCGATCGAAATAACGACCCGTCCACACGTAGTTGGCGCTGATCGCTGCTCCGTCGCCGTTATCGGGAATGGCCGCAGCCGCCCCTGCGGCGGCACGCACGTTGGCGCGCTCATACTGTGCGTACACGTTGCGCTCGATATGGTCGCCCACCCAGGTACGCCCGACCCGCAACTTCTGCCCGTTCGTGACCAGCACCCCGTCGTCCACCCGCTCTGCCCGCGCCAGCACGCCCCAACGCCAGCCATCCGTGCCCGGAACCGCTGTCCACTCGGTTTCAACGAACGGCGACTTGCGTTCCAGCTGCAACTTGGTGACCGCACGCCAGCCGATCACAGGCACCCGGTTGTTGCGGTACTCGACCGAGGCACGCGCCCCGCTGTCAGTCGAAACGCCCAGGCCCAATACCAGCTTGTGCAACGGCGCTTCGCGTACCGTGACCTGAACCGGCGCGGCATTCGGATCGCCTTCGGTGGCGAGCAGGATGAATGCGGAATCGAAGTAACCGCTGCCGGCCAGCCGCAACTGCGCCTGCACCAGCGCTTCCTGGTCGTAGCTGCTGCCCACGGGAAGCCGCGCGATTCGCGGCACCAGCACGGGGTCATAGCGGTTCACCCCGGTCACCACCATCTCGCCCAGGCGGTAAGGCGGACCCGAGTCCAGCTTCAAGCCGAGCCCGGCGCGTGCGTTGGGCGCATCGATGTCGGCCAGGCTGTGGCTGATGCGGCTGACCGGATACCGCCGCGCCATCAGTTGGCGCAGCGCCGTGCTCTTTGCCTGATCCCAGCCTTCTTGCGTGAACCGCTGCCCGATCGGCAGACGCCAGCCCGAGCGGATCTCCTCCCGCTGGCGGGCGACCCCGGGGTCAGTCGACTGCATGACGTCGCCTTCGAACTCGATCTTCACTTCGCTGACCTCAGTGAACTTGCCAGGTTCGACCTCGATCACGATCAGCGGGCTGGTCTTTGATGCTTCGTCGCGACGCACGACGATCCGGGGATCGAAATAACCCAGGGTGCCCACGAGCTCACGCACGTCACGCTCTGCCATCACGATCAGGCGTGCCAGCTCGGTGTCATCCAGGTCGGTCACTTCGCGGTAGCGGCGCAGCTCCAGGTGCCTGTCGAGCAGGGACTTGATCGGTGCGGGGGCGCGAACGTCGATAGCGAAGGCAGGGCGCCCTGCGTCGCCGGATCCTTCCTGCGCCTGGGCAGCGCCCGCGCCGGCAAGTGCGATTCCCAGCGCGATGGTGCACGTCTGCGCCCGCGACAACAGGTACTTCATCGGGGACAGCCTACACGACGACAGGCTCAGGCTCCAGTCGAATACCAAAGCGCTCGTAAACGCTGGTCTGGATGGCCCTCGCCAGGGTCACAACCTCACCGCCCGTCGCGCCCCCCCGATTGACGAGGACCAGCGCCTGCCGTTCGTAAACGCCTGCGTTGCCCACCGATTTGCCTTTCCAGCCGCACGCATCGATCAGCCAGCCCGCCGCCAGCTTGACCGTTCCATCCGCCATGGGGTAATGGACGATGTTGGGCTCGCGCGCGATGATGTCCTGGCACTGGTCGGGCGACACCGTCGGATTCTTGAAGAAGCTCCCCGCATTGCCGATGACGCGCGGGTCGGGCAGCTTGGCACTGCGCACGGCGCAAACCCATTCATAGATCTGGCGTGCGGATGGGTCCCTGATGCCCGTTTCGTGCATCTTCCGTTCGATATCGGCGTAGCCCAGCACCGGCTTCCAGGGGCGGGGCAGCCGGAACCGCACCCGCAGGATCATCGCGCGCCCGCCGAGTCCGAAATCGCCCTCTTTGGCGGCCGCATGCTTGAAGACGGAATCGCGATAGCCGAATGCGCACTGTGCCGCGTCCAGGGTGAATGTCCTGCCGGTGACCAGATCGATCGCATCGAGCGATTCGAAACGATCCTGCAATTCGACCCCGTAAGCCCCGACGTTCTGCACCGGCGACGCGCCCACGGTGCCGGGTATCAGTGCCAGGTTCTCCAGGCCGTCAAAGCCCTGATCCAGGGTCCAGGTCACGAAATCGTGCCAGTTTTCGCCGGCGCCGGCCTCCACGATGAAGGCGCGAGGCGACTCGTCAACGAGGCGACGACCCAGCACCTCGACCTTGAGCACCACCGGCTTCACGTCGCCGGTAAGGACGATATTGCTGCCCCCGCCGAGCACAAACTTGGGAGCCGTTGCGTGTACGGGGTCAGCCAGCAGTTGCTGCACGTCGTCCTCGCTGCGAACACGCACCAGCGCGCGCGCTTTGGCGACGATGCCGAAGCTGTTATGTGCCTGCAGGGGTACGTTTTGCTCCACGATCATGGGAGAATTGTCGCATCTGCACAGAGAGCAAAACGAGTAAAACATGCCATCTTTTGACACAGTCTGCGAACCCAACATGGTGGAAGTGAAGAATGCTGTCGAGAACGCCGCGAAAGAGATAGCCACGCGTTTCGACTTCAAGGGCACATCCGCCGCGCTCGACCTCAAGGAAAAAGACATCACTGTCTTTGGCGACGCCGACTTCCAGCTGAGCCAGGTCCAGGACATCCTCACCGCGAAACTCGTCAAACGAAATGTCGATGTGCGGTTCCTCGACAAGGGCGATGTCCAGAAAATCGGTGGCGACAAGGTCAAGCAGGTACTCAAGGTGCGCAGCGGTATCGAGACCGAGCAGGCCAAGAAGATCACCCGGCTCATCAAGGACAGCAAGATGAAGGTGCAGGCTGCCATCCAGGGCGATGCCGTCCGCATCACGGGTGCCAAGCGCGACGACCTGCAGGCGGCGATGGCCCTCATCCGCAAGGAAATCGACGACGTGCCGCTTTCCTTCGACAACTTCCGCGACTGAAGATGCGCCCATGATATGGCTCCGCGCCGCAGCGGCCACAGCCGCCTGCATCAGCAGCCTGGCCTGCACAACCGCGTTTGCACAGGCCGTTGCGTTGCAGGGAATGCTGGGTAACAAGGCGCTGTTGATCGTCGATGGGGCAGCGCCGAAATCGGTGGCGCCTGGTGAGACGCATCTGGGCGTGAAGGTGCTTTCGACGGCGGGCGACGAGGCCGTCGTGGACATCAAGGGGCAACGGCGCACGCTGCGGGTCGGTGAAGCGCCGGCCAGCGTCGGCGGAACTGGCGCGAGCCGCGCGACCGGCGCAAAGATTGTCCTGACCGCGGGCAACGGCGGGCACTTCTTCTCGCAAGGCGCGGTCAACGGTCGTGCGGTTTACTTCGTCGTCGATACCGGTGCGACCACGATTGCACTCGGTGCCTCGGATGCCGATCGCCTGGGCATCAACTACAAGGCCTCCGGCCAGCAGGGCCGCGTGGGCACCGCCAATGGCGTGGTCAATGTGTGGCGCGTCAAGCTCGATTCAGTCCGAGTCGGTGACGTCGAAGTTCATGGGGTCGAAGCTGCCGTTCTTCCGACGAGCATGCCTTACGTGCTGCTGGGCAACAGCTTCCTGTCGCGGTTCCAGATGACGCGCAGCAACGACCAGATGGTGCTGGAGCGGCGTTACTAGGGCCTGCAACCTGACGCCAGCCCCTCCAGCCGCACATTCCTGATGCACGAAGCCGACCCGGAAACTCCGAAGCCACGCTCCCCCGAGGAGAAGATCACCGCGTTCGGACCGCTGCGTTCACCCGTGTTTCGCATGTTGTGGCTCACATGGCTCGTGGCCAACACCACGATGTGGATGAACGACGTCGCGAGCGCATGGCTGATGACCTCACTGGCACCGTCTCCCTTGTGGGTAGCGCTGGTCCAGTCGGCATCCACACTGCCAGTGTTCCTGCTGGGCCTGCCCAGCGGCGCGCTGGCCGACATCCTGGACCGCAGGCGGTTCCTGATGCTCACGCAGTTCTGGGTCGCCCTCATTGCCACGATCACCTGCACGGTCGTCGTGATGGGGTGGATGACTCCCGGACTGCTGCTGGTGCTCACATTTGCCAATGGCGTCGGGCTTGCGCTGCGCTGGCCGGTATTCGCAGCCGTCGTGCCCGAACTCGTTTCGCGAACGCAGTTGCCGCAAGCACTCGCGCTCAACGGTGTCTCGATGAACGCATCGCGCATCATCGGTCCGCTCGTGGCTGGTGCCCTGATCGCAAGCTTCGCCAATCCGGCGTGGGTGTTTGCACTGAATGCGGTGCTTTCGATTGCAGCAGGCATCGTCATCATGCGATGGAAGCGCGAGCACAAGGAAAATCCGTTGGGGCGCGAACGGCTCACCAGCGCGATGCGGGTGGGCGTTCAGTATGTCTGGCAATCGGGTCGCATGCGGGCGGTTCTCATCCGCATTTCGCTGTTCTTCCTGCACTCCACCGCCCTGCTCGCGCTGCTGCCCCTTCTGGCACGCAGCCTGCCGGGTGGACAGGCCGGAACATTCACGGTGCTGCTCGCCTCCATGGGCGCTGGCGCCATCGTCGCCGCCCTCAACATGCCGGCCATTCGAAAACGGATGCCGGTGCAGACCATCGTGTTCGTCGGCACCGCGACGCAGTCGGTTGCGATGCTGGTAGTTGGATTCGCCAACAGCATCTACATTGCCGTGCCCGGCATGATGGTCGCGGGCATGGCCTGGATCACGGTTGCCAATTCGCTCACCGTTGCGGCGCAGATGGGCTTGCCCGACTGGGTACGCGCGCGCGGGATGTCGATCTACCAGATGGCACTCATGGGTTCGACTGCGGCTGGCGCGGCGATCTGGGGCAAGGTGGCCGACATGACCAGCATCCACGACAGCATCGCAATTGCGGCGGCTTCCAGCGTAATCCTCATGGCAATTGCACAGCGACTGGTAGTGGATCGCGGGATCGAAGAAGACCTGACACCCTCACACGTGTTCAAGGTGCCCCATGCTCTAGCGCCACCTGCAGAGGGACGCATCCAGACCAGTATCGAGTACCGCATCGATCCGGCGCGCACGGCTGAGTTCCTGGAGCTGATGCAGGAGAGCCGACGAAGCCGCGTGAGTCAGGGCGCGATCTACTGGCAGGTGCTGCAGGATCTCTACGAGCCGGGTCGCATCATCGAGCAGATCACCGACGAATCCTGGACCGAACACCTGCGCCGATTCGATCGCGTGACGGCGGCTGATGTGGCGCTGCGCGATCGCAAGCTCGCGTTTCACGTGGCCAATGAGCCACCGAATGTGACTCGAATGCTGGTGGAGCGTTGACAGGCCGACAGAACAAGCATCCCAAGGAAACCCCCGTGAAGATTAAAACCGTCGAGCCCTTCATCCTGCACGTGCCAGTGACCGGCTCGCAGATTGCCGACAGCACGCACAGCATCACGCATTGGGGTGTGGTGGGCGCCTGCATCACCACAGAGGATGGTTTACAGGGCTACGGATTTACCGGCACCCACGCCCATCTTCCCGGCGATCAGCTCATCACGCGTTGCATCGCAACTTGTCACGCGCCGCTCCTGATCGGGGAAGACGCTGGCGACATTCAGCGCCTCTGGCTCAAGCTCGCCCGCAATCCCGCGCTGCAATGGATCGGTCGCGCGGGCATCACCACCCTCGCGCACGCAGCCATCGACATTGCGCTCTGGGACCTGAAGGCCAAGCGTGCCGGCGTGCCTCTGTGGAAATTGCTCGGCGGTCAGGTGCGCGAAAAAGTCCGCGCTTACAACACCGACATCGGCTGGTTGAACATCGACGACGACAAACTGGTCGCGGGCGCAATGCGCGCAGTGGAAGATGGTTTTTCAGGGATCAAGATCAAGGTCGGGTCCACTGTCGAGCGTGACCTGCGACGGCTCGAAGCCGTGCGCAAGGCGATCGGCCCGAACATCACGATGGCCGTGGATGGCAACGGCAAATGGGATCTTGCTACGTGCCTGCGGTTTTGCCGCGGTGCGTCTGCTTTCGACCTGTACTGGTTCGAAGAGCCGCTCTGGTATGACGACGTGAAGGCTCATGCACAACTCGCCCGATCAACACATATCCCGGTTGCGCTGGGCGAGCAGCTCTACACGCAGGACGCCTTCAGCGAGTTCTTCCACCAGAACGCAGTTCACTGGGTGCAGCCCGACGTGACGCGCATGGCCGGCATCACCGAGGTGTGGCGGGTATGCGAGACAGCGAACTCCTACCGATTGCCCGTGGCACCGCACGCGGGTGACATGAGCCAGGTGCATGTTCACCTCAACCATGCGCACCCCGCGTGTCAGGTGCTCGAATACATCCCCTGGATCAAGGAGTGTTTCACCGAGCCGGCGGACGTGGAGCACGGCTACTTCAAGTTGCCTGCACAACCCGGCGCAGGTACAACGCCCACGCCGCAGGCATGGGAGAAATTCCGTCGTCCTGCCGCCTGATTTGGCTGCTTTAACATCGGTCCCAAGATCCCGCAGCTTTCAAGGAGTTTTCTGCAATGACCTATCTCGAAACCGAGCCCGAAGAACACCCCGGCAACACCGGCGAACCGCGCAACGCATTCCTTGAAGAAAAGGCGTTCAAGTCCCGCACCGTCATGGTGTTCGGTGCTATCAGCGATGTGGCGGCAGCCGACATCGCGCGCCGCCTGATCGCACTCGACGCCGAGTCGCCTACGCCCATCGACATGCTGGTCAGCTCGCCGGGCGGCCACCTGGAGTCGGGCGATGCAATCCACGACATCATCCGGTTTATCAGCGCGCCGGTGAACATGATCGGTACCGGCTGGGTCGGCAGTGCGGCCACGCATCTGTACCTTGCGGTGCCGAAAGAACGCCGGTTCTGCCTGCCCAACACGCGCTTTCTGATTCACCAGCCCAGCGGCCGTTCGGGCGGACAGGCCACCGACATTGCGATCCACGCGCAGGAAATCATCAAGGCCCGCGAACGCATCGCCCGCATCATCGCGCGCGAAACCGGCAAGCCGATCGAGCAGGTGCTGCAAGATATCGAGCGCGATCGCTGGCTGTCTGCAGCCGACGCTGTCGACTATGGGCTTGTGGGACGGATCATCGAACGCAAGACGGATTTGAAGTAGGGCGCGAGCGGCTGGCACTGGCGAACTTGAAATCCATATCGACTTGTAGATTTTCAGGTGTGCGCGCCGCAACAGGCGATATCCGGCGCCGTATCGGTGATGCCGATGACCGGACGTTGACCCGGCAACCTCAGGCTGTCACACTTCGCAACTTCCCCACCACCACAGGAGAGCGCTATGGAAAATTTTGACCTTGCCCTTCTGTCGGCCGCCTGACCTCGCGTCGCACCGGGTGCATCCGCTGCACCACTGAGCTCTACCACTGGGCTGCAATCGAGATTCGGTCACCCTGATTCGCCGCGCTAGTCGCGACCGGCATCCATTTTTCAATTCGTACTGCGCATGCCCTGCATGCACGGTGTGTTCGCGCACGAGTCGCGAACAGAAAAACCATTTGGATACCCACATCAAGATGATCGATTTCAATTTCGAGAAACTGCGCCCCATCGGCCTCACGCAAGTCGTCGTGAACAGCCTGGGCGCCATGCAAGAGACCATAACGCCCGGCAGCCGGCTGATGCGGATCGTGGAAACGCAACGTGACTGGTTCACGCTGCATGACGGTGACGTCCTGCACCGCGCACGCGTCGGGCAGCGACTGGTCAATGTGCTGCGCATGCAGGACACCACGGTAACTGTCGGCGATTGGGCCGTGGTCATGGGCGAAGGCGCTGACGACCTGTGGATCGTGGCACTACTTCCACCCGTGACACAGATCGCGCGCCGGGCCAATGACGGGCGCAGGCAGTCGCTCGCCAGCAACGTGGACACGGCCCTGCCAACGATGGGACTGGACGATGACTTCAACCCACGACGCATGGAGCGCTACATCGCCATGGTGCGTGCGGGCGGCGTTGCGCCGGTCGTTGTTCTGACCAAGAGCGACATCGCCAGAGATGCGCAGGAGCGAGTTGTGTTGCTGCGGGAGCGCTTGCCGGCAAGTGTGCCCATCGTGGCCGTCAACGCGATGAGCGAGCTTGCCCGCACCGAACTGTTGCCCTGGCTGCACGAAGGCCAGACCCTGGTGCTGCTTGGCTCGTCCGGCGCGGGCAAGTCGACGCTGACCAACACGCTCACCGGTGCCTTCACGCAAGACACGGGCGGCGTGCGCAGGGGCGATGGACGCGGCATGCACACGACCACCGCCCGATCGATGCACCTGTGTCCGGAAGGCGCGTGCATCATCGATACGCCGGGCCTTCGCACCTGGCGTCCTGATGCGGACGGCAATGCGCTTGCCGCTGCGTTCGATGACATCGAAGCGCTGGCAGCGGGATGCCAGTTCCGCGACTGCCGACATCAGGGTGAACCAGGCTGCGCGGTGCAAGCGCACATTGCGCCGGATCGACTGATGAACTTCAGGAAGCTGATGCGAGACGCCGAGCGCGTTGAGCAGACGCCGCTCGAGCGCATCGCGATTCGCAAGAAGTGGAAGTCGTTGCACAAGGCGGGCGCGGCGCGTGCCAGGGACAAGCGGCGCTGAGACAATTCCCCCCCAACCCCTAGAATCGCCCTTCCTCATCCACGCGCGGCCCGCTCCACAAGGGCGCAGCCGCATTGCAGCATTACCCGCATGTCGCTCTACAGCCTGATTTGGCAGTTCCTGCGTCGCCACCGCGCCTCTTATGCCTGGGCCGGCGCGATGCTGGCTGCGATTGCCGTGCTGATCGTGTGGATTCCCCGGCAGATCGGCCACGTGGTCGACGGACTGGTCGCGAACCGGCTTCAGGGATCGCAGCTGGTGCAAGAACTCCTGTGGCTACTGGCTGCAGGCGTGGTCGTGTATTTCATGCGCGCTGGGTGGCGGCTCATGCTCTTTGCAGCATCGATGCGCCTGGGGGTTGAGTTGCGCCAGCGCCTGTATGCGCGCCTGACGCTGCAAGGCCCCGCATTCTTCCAGGGCAACCGCACCGGCCACCTCATGGCCCTGGGCACCAACGACATCGACGCCGTCGAGATGGCCGCCGGTGAAGCGATGCTGGCAGGGTTCGACGGCAGTCTCACGCTCGTGCTGATCGTGGCCATGATGGCGCTGGGCGTTGACGGCCGCCTTGCATTTTTTGCACTCCTGCCGTTCCCCCTGATGGCCATCAGCTTCTGGTGGATCTCGCGCCATGTCCACGCGGCGTCGCGCCTCTCGCTCGAGCGTTTCAGCGCGCTCAACGACCATGTGCAAGAGACACTGACGGGCGTGCGAACGGTGCGCGCGCTGGGCCTGCAGCAGCGCAGCGAAGCGCAGTTCTCGACGCTGGCTGGAGCCGCCGCCGATGCGAGCTTCGACGCGCAACGCTGGGAGGCTGGCTACGAACCCGCTGTCGGCTTCACGCTATCGATTGCAACTGCAACGACGCTCGGTTACGGCGGGTGGCTGGTGTGGCAGGGACAGCTCACGATCGGACAGCTCACGGCCTTCAGCCTGTACCTGGGCCAGCTGATCTGGCCCATGTTCGCTGCGGGCTGGGTGCTTTCGCTGTTCGAGCGCGGCAAGGCTGCGTGGGCCCGGCTGCAGCCGGTCCTTGATGCGCCGCTAACCGTGCATGACCATGGCACGGAGACGCAGCTCACGCCCGGTCCGCTCGAAGTGCGCGATGTGCGCTTCAGCTACCCCGGCCAACCCAGACCTGCGCTGGACGGCGTCAGCTTGAACCTGCAGCCGGGTCGAACGCTGGGCCTGGTCGGACCCACGGGCTCTGGCAAATCCACATTGCTGCGCTTGCTGCTGCGACACGATGCACCAGCAACTGGCCAGATCATGTGGAACGGCGTCGGCCTTCACGACTACACCCTGGACGCATTGCGCGGTGCAATTGCATGGGTGCCGCAAGAGCCGTTCCTTTTTTCCGCATCCGTTGCCGAGAACATCGCACTGGCCCGCCCCGATGCAACTCGCGAGCAGATCGAGGAAGCAGCCAGACTCGCCGCTGTCCATGACGACATCCAGCGCTTGCCCAGTGGCTACGACACACCCGTCGGTGAACGCGGCGTCACACTCTCGGGCGGCCAGCGGCAGCGCGTTGCGATTGCGCGCGCCCTGCTCACCAATGCGCCCTTACTCCTGCTGGACGACGCGTTGTCTGCTGTGGACACCGACACCGAATCGCGCATCCTCGCCCACTTGCGTCAGGCCCGCGTGGGCCGCACCGTCATCATCGTGAGCCACCGGCTCTCCACCGTCGCGGACGCAGACGAAACGGTGGTGCTGCGCGACGGCCATGTCACCGAACACGGCAACCATGCCGCGCTGGTCGCGGGCAACAGCTGGTATGCACGCCAATGGCGCTATCAGCAACTGGAGGCCAGCCTCGATGCCAGCTGAATCCGTCGCGACGACTTCCCTGCCCGCCGAACCAAAGGCGCGTCGCGCATTGGTGAGCGACGCCGCAAGCCTGCTGTTGCGCTCGGCTGCGCCGGAGAAATCGCACGTGATCTGGGGCACGTTCTGGCTCACCATCGCGGCGCTGCTCGAAGCGTTCGGGCCGCTCGCGGGCAAGTACCTCATCGACAACTACCTGTTGCCGCGCAACGCGCAGGTTCCGCAGATCGTTGCGCTGATCGCAGGCGCGCTGATCGCCGGCTTCGCAGCGAGCTGGATTCGCTATCTGCAACTCTCGCGTCTGGCCGGGCTGGCGATGAGGTCTGTGCGGCGAATTCGTGAAAGCGTGTACGGGCATGTGCTTCGCCTGCCGATGAGCTTTTTCGACCGCGCCATCACCGGGCAACTCGTGAGCCGCGTCACCAACGACACTGAAGCCGTCAAGACGCTCTACGTGCAGGTGCTCTTCGTCATGCTCGACAGCGTGATCGTGCTGCTCGGCGCGATGGCGGCCATGCTGTGGCTCGACTGGCGGCTGATGCTGATCGTGGCAACGCTCGGACCGGTTGTGATTCTGATCGTTCTGATGTACCAGCGCATCTCAGCGCCGGCAGTGACGCGCACCCGCGAACTGCGAAGCGAACTCAATGCACAGATGGCCGAGTCCATCGCAGGAATGCCGGTGCTGCAGGCGGCCAACGCCGCGGGCCGTTTCGACCAGCGGTTCGGCGTCCTCAATCAATCGCACTACCAGTCAAGGCAACAGGAGCTGAAGGCCAACGCCTGGCTGCTGCGGCCCGTGCTGGATTTCATGAACGTGCTGCTGGTTTGCGTGGTCGTGTACGTGTTCGGTTCGCGATCGCAGGGCGCGGCGTTGACTGCACTGGAAGTCGGTGTGCTCTACGCGTTCATCAATTACATCGGCCGCGTGGTGGAGCCGTTGATCCAGATCACGATGCAGTTTGCGCAACTGACGCAGGCCATGGTCGGTGCGGCGCGCGTGAATGTGCTGCTAAAGGAAGCCGAAGCGCCGGTCGCCGCAGATCGGGGACAGGTGACCGAAGGCGGCATCCAGATCGATCAGCTCGACTTTGAATATCTTGCTGGGCGACCCGTGCTGCACGACATCAATCTGCACATTGCACCGGGCAGTTTCTACGGCATCGTGGGTCATACGGGCAGCGGCAAGAGCACGCTGCTGTCGCTCTTGCTGCGGTTCTATCCCGCGCGGCCCGGCAGCATTCGCATCGATGGCACAGCGGTCGATTCAATCGCTGAAGATCACTTCCGGGATCGTGTGGGGCTGGTGCCGCAAGAGCCCTTCCTCCTGGCCGCGACTGCGCGAGAGAACATCACGATGGGCCGCACGCTCACCGACGACCAGGTCGAAAAGGCCGCTCGCGCTGCGCACGCCCACGACTTCATCGTATCGCTCGAAGGCGGCTACAACACGCCGCTGGGTGAGGGCGGCGCGCGTCTTTCCGTCGGGCAGAAGCAGCTGCTGGCGATTGCGCGTGCACTCGCCGGAGAACCGCGAATTCTGTTCCTGGACGAAGCCACATCGCACATCGATTCGGAGACCGAGCAGGTGGTGCAGCGCGCGTTGTCGGCGTTGCGCGGCAAGGTCACCATCGTTGCGATCGCGCACCGGCTTTCAACCGTGCGAGACGCTGATCGCATCATCGTTTTGAACCACGGCCGCATCGCAGAGAGTGGCACCCACGGCGACCTGATGACGATTGCCAACGGGTTGTACCAGCGGCTGTACCTGCTGCAGCAACTGGAGACGGAAGACGAGCTCCCACCCTAGCCCCCGTCGGCTCGCCCTGAGCTTGTCGAAGGGCCACCCCGGGTTCACAATGCCAGGATGCGCCCACTGCCATCCTTCCTGCGCAATGCCTTCGTGCCGGTGGCCGTGGTGGTTCTGGTTTCGTGCGCAGCCGTGATGCCGCCGCTCCAGCTGGACGTTGCCCCTAAAGCCCCGCGGCTGCAAGGCTACGGCGAATCCACCATCCAGATCACGACCACATCTGCGCAGGCGCGCGACCTGTTCAACGACGGCGTATTGCAGGCATATGCCTTCAACGAAGTCGAAGCCGTCCGCATCTTCAAGGCGGCATTCGCAGCAGACCCGGCGTGCGCGATGTGCGCGTGGGGGGTGGCCTGGCAGCTCGGCCCCAACATCAACGACCCGAGCCGTGACAACGCAGCCGAAGCGGTGAAGTACGTCGATCATGCGTTGCGCAACCGGTCCCGCGCGACCTCGCGCGAACAGGCGCTGATCGACTCGCTCGCCTTGCGTTACGCGCACACCAGCACCGTGCGCGAGACAGCTCCGCTAATCGCCGTCTGCGGCAAGAAGAACGAAGACCGCGATTCGATCCACCCGCTGGATGTGGCCTACGCTGAACGCATGCGCAAGCTCGCGGACCAGTACCCGTCGGACCCCGACATCCTGTCGCTCTATGCCGAAGCAGAGATGATCGCGACCGAAGAGTCGGTCATCTGGAGCAAGGAGGGCAAGGCCGCAGGCCGCATGGGTGAAGTCGCCGCCCGTCTGGAAAAGCTCATCGCGGTCAGCCCGATGATGAAAAGGCACGTTGGCCTGACGCACTACCTCGTGCATGCCGTCGATGCGCCTTCAGTCGCTGCTCGCGGCGCAGCGGCGGCGGACCGGCTCGGCAAGCTCGCCCCGATGTCGCCGCACCTGATGCACATGCCATCGCACATCTACGTGCATCTCGGCCGATTCGCGCAGGCAGCAGCGGTGAATGAGAAAGCCGTTGCCAATGATCTGGCGTTGGCGCAGACGCTCACGCAGCAGGGGTTCAGCGTGAGCAAGGATTGGCGGGGGCATAACCAGCATTTCCTCTGGTACGCCGCGATCATGGCCGGTCGCGAAGACCTCGCCCT
>JBKJKT010000210.1:0-4067 GCA_046597415.1 Ramlibacter sp. | reverse complement strand
ACCGCGCCACTCGGCGTTGCGTTCCTAGGCAAGGCACAAGCCTTGCCGTCGTCACGCGCCTTGATTGGCGCGGTTCTGGCCGCGTTCGCGCAGCCATAAATAGTGTTAACAGGCCCTGAGGCGCCATGCAAAGTTGCAAAAACGCAAGTGCCTTCTTCGATCCGTCACGCGAGAGAACGTCAATCGCCCTCGCCCGTCACTCGTCCCCGCGCCAATTCACTGTCGAATGGGCGGATTCACCAGAGGACGTACGTGAAGCGCAGCGCCTGCGCTATCGGGTTTTCGCGCGGGAGATGGGCGCGCGCCTGTCAACGCCGCGCGGCTCCCCACCCGGCCTGGACATCGACCGCTTCGATTCGTTTTGCGAACATCTGCTGGTGAGGGCGGGCGGACAAGATGGCGCGCAGGGCGAGGTCATCGGAACCTACCGGGTGTTGTCGCCATCGCAAGCTCGCCGGGCGGGTGGCTATTACAGCGACGCCGAATTCAACCTCGATCCGATTGCGAGCCTGCGTCCACGCGCCGTCGAGTTGGGACGGTCGTGCGTGGATGCCGACTGGAGACTGGGCGGAGTGGTCATGGCGATGTGGACCGCCCTGGGCGCCTACATGATCCAGCACGAACTTGACACCATGATCGGCTGCGCGAGCATTGGCCTGGCAGGTGGCACTCAACCTGCCATCGCGCTCTGGCAGCAACTCAGGCGCACTCATCTGGCGCCAGCGCCGTGGCAGGTAAGTCCCCGCTGCCCGGTGCGTATTGATCAAGGCTCGTCCGCCTGCGTTATCGGCCTCGCACCAGAAATGCCCCCGCTGATCAAGGGCTATCTTCGCTGTGGAGCAAGGGTTCTCGGCCCGCCCTCGCTGGACGTTGCGTTCAACACGGTAGACCTGCCGATGATGCTGCGCCTGGCCGACATGGCACCGCGCTACCGCAACCACTTCCTCCGCCGCGCCGATCAATCGTCGTCGCGTTCGTGACTGGAAACTGGGCAGTGGCGCATATTCGGCATGCATCCTCACTCCGAAAGACGGAACTCGTAATCCACGGTAATCGGTGCGTGGTCCGAAAACTTTTGCGCCTTATAGATCGACTCCGTACGCGCCAGCCGCGCTGTCGCCGGTGTCGCCAGGTGATAGTCCAGCCGCCATCCGACGTTTTTCGAATACGCCTGCCCCCGGTTGCTCCACCACGTGTAACACTCTTCGGTCGTGTCGGGCTTGAGCAGGCGGTACACATCGACCAGGCCGGTTTCG
The DNA here is from genome assembly GCA_046597415.1 of Ramlibacter sp. Classification (GTDB taxonomy): domain Bacteria; phylum Pseudomonadota; class Gammaproteobacteria; order Burkholderiales; family Burkholderiaceae_C; genus Ramlibacter. Next base: position 2,811 of record JBKJKT010000210.1, on the reverse strand, counting down.
GAAATCAGCTTCGTCATCCATGCACGCTCTTCGGGCAGGAAGCCGCTGTTCCTACGGTTGCTGCGAAAGTTCTTCAGGTCGCTTTCCTGGTGCGCGATGTTCACGTCGCCGCACAGGATGAATTCGCGGCTTTGCTTGAGCTTGCACAGGAACGGATCGAAGTCCTCCAGGAACCGGAACTTCGCCTGCTGGCGATGTTCGCCTGACGAACCGCTCGGGAAATAGCAGCTCACGACGGAGAATTTGCGCGAAGGCGTGTCGAAGCGCAGCTCGACATAGCGGCCCTCCGCATCGAACTCGCTTGAACCATAACCGACCATCACATCGGTGGGCTCGTGCCGCGTGTAGAGCGCCACGCCGGAGTAGCCTTTCTTCTCTGCAAAATGAAAGTGGCCCTTCAGTCCAGCGAGTTGCTCGAATCGCCCTTCTATGTCGGCGGCCTGGGCCTTTACCTCCTGCAGGCAGAGGCAGTCGGGGTTGGTGCTGGCAATCCATGCTTCCACACCCTTGCTGGTGGCGGAACGGATTCCATTGAGGTTGAGGCTGGTCAGTCGGAACATGCAAATTGATGGGTGATGCGTCGGGCTACTCGCGCCAGGGCGCGCGAGGTGTTGGCGTGCGTCTCGGTCAATACAATCTCGTTGACAACAAAAGGCATCGCATGACTAGTTACCAAGACAACGGGCAGGACGAAATTGCACGGGAGTTCATCGAGTTTGCCATTGAAGCCGGTGTGCTGCGGTTCGGCGAGTTCAAGACCAAGGCGGGACGTCTCTCACCTTACTTTTTCAACGCCGGCCTGTTCGACGACGGCGCGAAGCTGGGACGCCTGGCGCAATTCTATGCACGGCGCATCCTGGCCTCGGGCATCGAATTCGACATGCTGTTCGGCCCCGCTTACAAGGGCATCTCATTAGCCGCTGCGGTGGCCATCGAAATGGCGCGGCTCGGGCGCAACGTTCCGTTTGCGTACAACCGCAAGGAAGCCAAGGATCACGGCGAAGGCGGCACGCTGGTCGGCGCGCCGGTCCGGGGCCGGGTTCTGGTGATCGACGATGTCATTACCGACGGCGCTTCCAAGCGTGAAGCGCGCGACATCATTGCGGCGGCAGGCGGCAATGCGTGCGGCGTTGCGATAGCGTTGGACCGCCAGGAGAAGGCAACGGCCAACGGTGCGGACGTCGATTACAGCGGCGTGCAGTTTGTACAGAAGGAGCTCGGACTGGAGGTTTGCGCGATTGCGCGGCTTGCCGATTTGCTTCAGTATCTGAAAAACAAGGGGGCTGACAACCTGGGCGCATGGCATGAGGAGGTGCTGGCCTACCGGCGACGCTACGGCGTCAACTAGGGTTTGGATGCAGCACCTGGCATTGCGATTTGTAATGGGATTCGGATTGGGAGTTGGGGTGCACCTCGGCGCAGCAGCGCCAGTTCTCGCCCAGCAGACCATCTACACCTGCGTCGACGCCAAGGGCCGAAGGCTCACTGCCGATCGCCCCATCCCCGAGTGCCTTGACCGTGAGCAGCGCGAACTCACCCCCAGCGGCACCGTCAAACGCAAACTTGGGCCCTCGCTCACTGCTGAGGAGCGCGCTGCCCAGGAGTTGCGTGCGGCCAAAACGCTAGAAGAAACCAAGCATCTCCAGGAAGAAAAAAAGCGGGAACGCGCGCTGATCGCCCGCTATCCGGATCGGTCCGCCCACGACAGGGAGCGGGCCAAATCGCTCGCACTGATCGACGGTGTGATCGCCACGGCGAGCAAGCACCGCACTGAACTGGAAACGCAGCGGCGCAAGCTGGACGTGGAGCTGGAGTTCTACAAGGGCGACGCGTCCAAGGCGCCCCCAATACTCAAACGCCAGATCCAAGAGAACGCACAAGCGATGGAGAGCCAGCGCAGGTTCATCGCCAACCATGACCTGGAAAAGCAGCGCCTGAACGCGCGCTATGACGAAGAATTGGACAAGCTCAATGTGATGTGGGCGAAGCTGGCAGGGTCGGCGCCCAGGACGGCTGCAGCGTCGGCAACGGTGAAACGTTAGTGCTGCGCGGACTGACCGACGATTTGATCAAGCGGCGCTGCGGCTTCGCGGAGGATACCGGATGAATTGCAACCCCGGACTCGATCCGGGTCCGGCATGACAACCTTCTAGCCCAGCCTGGCGCGCAGCAGGTCATTGACCTGCGTCGGATTCGCCTTGCCTTTGCTGGCCTTCATCACCTGGCCCACCAGCGCGTTGAACGCCTTGTCCTTGCCGGACTTGAATTGGGCGACGTTGTCGGCGTTGGCCGCGAGCACGTCGTCGATGATTTTTTCCAGGGCGCCGCTGTCGTTCATCTGCCTCAGGCCCTGCGATTCGATGATGGCATCGATCTTTTCAATTTCAGCTGCGATACCTTCCAGGTCCGACCGGATCGCACCTACAAGAGTCTGGAACACCGCCCGAGCACCCGAATTGGAAAGGGTACCGTCACCAACCCGCCGCAGCAAAGCAGCCAATTGAGTCGACGTTGGGACTTCAATGTCATCGATATCGACGTGCAATCGATTCATGAGCGCCGAAATTTCACCCATCACCCAGTTAGAGGTCATCTTGGGCTGGCCTGATATCTTCGCTGCACTCTCGAAATACGCCGCCATCGCCTTGCTCTGCGTCAGCGTGGTTGCGTCGTACTCGGGCAGGCCGTAGTCCCTGACAAAGCGCGCAGCCATCACACGGGGCAGTTCCGCCATTTCGCTGCGAACCCGCTCGACCCACTCACGCGAAACGGCCAGTGGCGGCAGGTCGGGATCCGGGAAATAGCGATAGT
>JBKJKT010000191.1:0-13615 GCA_046597415.1 Ramlibacter sp. | reverse complement strand
CGAATTGGGCAGGAAGGGCGCTCTGACGTGGATATGGCCGAACTCCTTGACCATGGCTTTTGATGGGTACTTCGGCTCGTACATCAGGAACGCGCTGTCGGCGTCCTGGTGAACGCGTCGGGGCAGGTCGGCGTCGCGAAGGGCCTGCACATGTATGCGCACGTCATCGAAGGTTGAATTGCCTGCGACGAAGGCGAGCGTCTCCCGATTGAGTTTGCGGTGGATGATGCCGGTTTGCCAATCCGGTGGCGGTGTGCCTGCGTTCTTTTGCACGTAGATCAGGTCCTGCAACTTGAACAGGTGATGCAGCTTGTCAAAGAGGTCACGGTCGGCGGCGCCTTCGGTGGCCTGTGCGCCTATTCCGTTGACGAGCCGGATGGGGATCAGCTCCAGCACGCCAATCAGGAGGGCATGCAGGCCGATGATGCCCAGCGGCATGTCGCTTGCGTTGACGTCGTCGATGGCCCGCTTGTCCAGGCTCCAGTTCAAGCCCAGGTTGGCCCAGATGCGAAAACCCGTCACGACGGAGTAGACGTGGGGCGCTGCTGGTGACTCCACCAACGTTCTCCACCAGGACTTGAACCTGTTGACAGTGATTGATTGGGCCGCCTCTTTTGCCCTCTCGGTCGTGACATGCATGCGCAAGGGTGGCAGCTCGGGTTCATCGCTCGGTGGTCCCGGAATCTCTTCGTGATCCAGGCCGGGTGGCGTCTCGGGAGGGGGTGGCACCCCTTCAGACGCAATGATCTCCGGGGCGTTGGCGGCTGCGGTCCGGTTTGACCTTCGGCCCAGTTCAAGCGTGCAGCCCTCAGTTTTGGCGGTGAGCCACATGGCCAGGTAGGTCAGGGGAATCAGCCGTGCCTCATAGGTGCCCACTTCCAGGTCAACTGTGGGATGCGTGATCGCCTTGCCGTCCGCCGAGCGGATGGTCATCGGATTAGCCCAGGAGCCGTTCAGCAGTGCGTGGACGATGTAGCCGGAGTTGATGATCGTGAGTGGAAGCATGAACAGGGCGAGCTTGACGCTGAGCTTTTCGACCCGTTCTGGCGAAAGTTCATTGCCTTGGGCGTCGACGTAAGTGACGCTGGGCATCATCCATGCGCCAACTCTTTCCAGATAGCCGCGGCCCGTGCAGTAAATGAGCGTCTTGATGGCCATGACGAAGAAATTGAGCACCACCTTGTTGAATTCGGCGGCCGACAGGTTCCACGCGTTCATCAATCCGACGCCCAGGGTAAAGCCGTTGGGGATCTGCGCGAGCACTGTTACCAGCTTGTCGTGATGCGCGCCGCCCAGCCGGTAAATCCGGTCTTCGCCGTGTTCGTCCTTGCTGCGGAAGGTCAGCGCTGCGGAAGTCGCGCGCCCCACGTATTTGTGCGCGACGATGCCTTGCCCGACCGCCATCAGCATGCTGATGAAAAGTGCATTGCGGTTGTCCGCTGCAGGATCGGTGCCGTCCAGCGCGCTGTCAAGACCGCTTTGCAGCCCATACGTCAACACAGATGCGAACTGCCGGATGACCAGGATTGCGCCGATGGTCTTGACGCTGATGCCCAGGCCCATCTGGAGCACGTTCGAGATTGTTTTCCAGGGGACCTCAGGGCAATTCCACTTCTTCCCGATCGGCGGCTGGGCGTCGGCTGCCGGAGACCCGAGCTCCACGTCAGGTGAAGCCGATAGATCCAGGGGCGGCTGCGGCACAGGGATGGGGTCGGCATCCTGCGCCATGCGTTCAAGGGTCTGCCTGGAAGCGAAGCCCGGACGCAGCGAGAACGCGGGAGACAGCAACGCGCCGCTTCTGAGTGCTTCATAGGCGTCGGGTGTGGCGGGGAACCGGTAGTCGAGTATCGAGTCGATGATGTCGTTGGAGGCCGGAATCTCAACCGCGATCTGTTGTGGCCGGGTAACGCGCGCAACGACAACGACGGGCGTTTCGGGCCGCGACGACGAATCGTCCGCGTCGCGGACTGCGAAAGGCTCGCCGACAGCGGAGTGCCCGGGCGCCATCCGGTTCACGGACCTTGCGCTGGAACTGGGTGAGAAACTGCTGGTCATCAACTTTCCGGTTGCGTGTCGTTGGGTGTCGGTTGCGTTGTCAGGCGAACTTGCCGACGTTCAAGGTCGCCTGGGTGAACGCCGCACCCGGCGAAGACTGCGGTGTTTGCAGGAAGTACGTGTCGCGCCACTGCAGGGCCATTGCCGCGAGAACCCGCACGGATCGCAGCAGGTCAGCCCCCGAGCGACCGCGAAAAGGAAACGTGGCTTGCAGCGTCACATTGCCGTACACGGGATGAAGACTGAATGTCGAGGCGGTTTCTTCGCCGAGCATCGTGAAGTTCAGAAGTAGCAGGGCACGCAGTGCGTCGGCCTCGCGATCTGCTGGCGGCGGTCCGAAGTCTATGAGTACGAAGGCGCTGTCAGGATGGGTGGCCCGGGTGTGCAGGATGTTGATTGCCACCTGCGCAATCTCCGTCGAGAAGACCAGCACTTCATCATGGTCCGTGCCCAGTTGCCGGGTAGGCGCACCGGCAGCTTCGCAGAACCCATCACACAGGGCCTGAAAACTCGCGACGCTCATGAGGTACTCCTTGCACGGCTGCCCGATTGACAATCGCACAGGGTAAGCGCGGCCCAATGACGAAGCACTACCCGGAAGTCTTGCGCGGGATTGGGGGTTACACGGAGATGACGCCTTCCGCCCGAGGCGCATGGCGGAGCAACCGGTACTATCGCCCGCATGGCTATCACCGATTCACTACCTAAAGACGGTCAACGCATCCTCGAGCTGGCGGCCCGCTCCATGTTCGACCTGTTCGCCAACGCGAGCGAAGGCATGCTGCTGGTCGATCGGGATGCGCGCGTGGTCTGGATCAACGACCAGTACAAGCGGTTCCTTCCAGCGCTCGGGTTTCCGCGCGTCGAGGATTTCGTGGGTCACCCCGTGTCTGAGGTCGTGCAAAACACGCAGATGGATCGCGTGATCCGCACCGGCAAGCCCATCCTGATCGATCTGCTTTCCAACCGGGCCGGCACCTTCGTCGTGAGCCGGATTCCGCTGCGCGATGAAACAGGGCAGGTGATCGGGGCGCTGGGAATCGTGCTGTTCGATCACCCCGAGACGACGCTGCAACCGCTCATCGAAAAGTTTGCTGCGCTTCACCGGGACCTTGACGACGCACGGCGCGAGCTGGCGAGCCAGCGGCGCACCAAGTACACACTGGCGAGCTTTGTCGGCAGCAGCGATGCGGCTGTGGAGGTGAAGCGGCAGGCCCGGCGTGCGGCGATGTCGTCGAGCCCTGTGCTGCTGCTTGGAGAAACCGGGACCGGCAAGGAACTACTTGCGCAGGCGATTCACGCCGCGTCCAAACGTGCCGATGGTCCGATGGTCTGCGTGAACATCGCAGCCGTTCCCGACACGTTGCTTGAATCCGAGTTCTTCGGCTTCGCGCCCGGCGCGTTTACCGGCGCTGACCGAAAGGGCCGCGACGGCAAGTTCAAGCTGGCCGATGGCGGCACGCTCTTTCTCGACGAGATCGGCGACATGCCGCAGTCGCTCCAGGCCAAGTTGCTTCGCGCCTTGCAGGAAGGCGAGATCGAGCCGCTCGGCTCCAACAAGCTGATTCGCTTCGATGCCCGGGTGATTGCGGCAACGTCGCGCGATCTGGGGCAGTTGGTGCGTGAAGGCAAGTTTCGCGAAGACCTGTATTACCGATTGAACGTTTTGCCGATACGCGTTCCGCCCTTGCGTGAACGCCGCGACGACATTCCGGCGCTGGTCGAAGTGCTTGCTGAAGACATTGCCACGCGCAATGCAACGGGTCCGCTGGAACTGAGCCCGGAAGCGGTAGCGATGCTGGCGGCCCAATCCTGGCGAGGCAACACGCGAGAGCTGCGCAACGTGCTGGAGCAGGCGGCGATGCGCAGCGACTCGCGGCACATTGAAGCCGTGCACCTGGAGCAGGTGTTGCGTGAAGCTGGCATTGAAAGCGTGTCGCCGCATCATTCGGGGCAGCGTGCCGGACTGCGCGGTGACATGCTGCGCCCGCTCGGTGAACAGGTGGCTGAACTGGAGCACCAGGCCATCGCCGCGGCCATGACAGCCACCAACGGAAACAAGGTTGCTGCTGCGAAAATGCTGCGGATCTCACGAGCCAAGCTTTACGAACGGCTCGATACATTTGTCTGATTATCAGGCATCTGTCTGATCTTGGTGCATTTCGGTTGCTCGATTTTCAGACGGGCTCGGGTTTTCACTTAACGAAAAGTCGTTTGAAATCAAAGCTCATCCAGTTGGCACGGCATGTGCAAGAGACAAAAGTCCATTCGCAGTCAGTACAACAGGAGACAAGAAATGAAACGCCGCACCTGGGTTGCGTTAGCCGCGCTTGCCACGTCCGCCATTGCCGCGCCACTCGCATTTGCGCAGGCCGGCAAGGACATCAGAATCGCCCACATCTACAGCCGTACCGGCCCGCTCGAGGCATACGGCAAGCAGACGCAGACCGGCCTCACGATGGGCCTGGAGTACGCGACCAACGGAACGATGATGGTCAACGGTCGCAAGATTGTCATCCTCGAAAAGGACGACCAGGGCAAGCCGGACCTGGGCAAGTCCTTGCTCGGCACCGCCTACGCCGACGACAAGGTTGATCTGGCCATTGGCCCGACCTCCTCGGGCGTTGCACTGGCCATGCTGCCAGTCGCTGAGGAATACAAGAAGATCCTGCTGGTCGAGCCTGCAGTGGCCGATTCGATCACCGGCGAACGCTGGAACAAGTACATCTTTCGCACCGGCCGCAGCAGCTCGCAGGACGCGATCTCCAATGCGGTGACGGTCGACCAGCCCGGCACTTCAGTTGCCACGTTGGCGCAGGACTACGCATTCGGCCGCGACGGCGTGAAGGCGTTCAAGGAAGCCATCTCGAAGTCCAAGGTGATCCATGAGGAATACTTGCCGCAAAACACCACGGACTTCACGGCCGGCTTCCAGCGCATCGTTGACCGCCTGAAAGATCAGCCGGGCCGCAAGGTGATCTTTGTCATCTGGGCTGGCGCCACGCCTCCCTTTGCCAAGCTCGCCGATCTCGACCTGAAAAAGCGCTTCAACATTGAAGTGGCAACTGGCGGAAACATTTTGCCGGCCATGGTTCCGTACAACAACTTCCCCGGCATGGAAGGCGCGAGCTACTACTACTACGGCTTCTCGAAGAACCAGGCCAACCTCTGGCTCGTGACCAACCACTACACCCGCTTCAAGAGCCCGCCCGACTTCTTCACGGCAGGGGGTTTTTCTTCGGCCATGGCCATCGTCGCGGCGCTCAAGAAGACGGGCGGCGACACCAACACCGACAAGCTCATCAACGCCATGGAAGGCATGAGCTTTGACACGCCCAAGGGCACGATGACCTTCCGCAAGGAAGACCATCAGGCCATGCAGTCGATGTATCACTTCCGCGTGGCGCCGGGTGCGCGCCCCGGCACGATGGCTGACCTTCACCTCGTGAAGGAAATCAAGCCATCGGAAATGAACGTTCCGATCCGCAACAAGCGGTAGGACGCCACCAGCAGGGACTCGGACGGGGTCCTTTGTTTTTCATCTGCTCGAGTATTTCAACCCCCACGTTTAACGCAGGCGAGGGGCAGTGCGTCCCTGTTTTTGGGATTCGAAACGAAAGACCATGAGCCTGCTCGCAACCAGGGATCTGACTATCCGCTTCGGCGGCCACGTGGCGGTCAATGCCGTGACCTGCGCTTTTGAGCCAGGCACGCTGACCGCCATCGTCGGCCCCAACGGCGCTGGCAAGACCACCTATTTCAATCTCATCTCGGGGCAGCTCAAGGCTTCGGCCGGCGAGGTCACGCTCGACGGGCGCGACCTGTCCGGGCTTTCTGCATCGCAGCGCACACGCGCCGGTCTGGGTCGCGCGTTCCAGCTCACCAATCTTTTCCCCCGCCTGTCGGTGCTGGAGAACATCCGGCTGGCGGTGCAGGCGACGCGCGACGGTGCGCACCGCCATGGCCTGAACCTCTGGAGCATCTGGAGCGATCACAGGGAATTAATGGAGCGCGCCGACGAAATACTGGTTGCGGTCAACATGCATCACAAGCAGGCGGAGCTGGTCGCAAACCTGCCGCACGGCGACCAGCGCAAGCTGGAAGTGGCCCTGCTGATGGCGCTTGAATCGAAGGTCTTCATGTTCGATGAACCGACTGCGGGGATGAATGCCGCCGAGGCGCCGGTGATCCTGAACCTGATCCGAAAGCTCAAGGAAGACAAGAGCAAGACGATCCTGCTGGTGGAGCACAAGATGGATGTGGTGCGCGAGCTCGCGGACCGGATCATCGTGCTGCACAACGGATCGCTTGTTGCCGATGGCGAACCAGCGCAAGTGATCGCTTCGCCGATCGTGCAGGAGGCGTATCTGGGTATTGCACCTGCGGCCTCAGAGCCCCCATCCCAACCTTCCCCCAGAGAGGGAAGGAGCGAATAGCCATGAACCTTCTTGAACTCAGAAACGTCCACACCCACATCGGCGCGTATCACATCCTGCATGGCGTCGACCTGGTCGTGCCACGCGGAAAGCTCACCCTGCTGCTCGGTCGAAACGGCGCAGGCAAGACAACCACGCTGCGCACGATCATGGGTCTGTGGCAGGCTTCCCAGGGAACGATCACGTTCAACGGGCAGGACATCACCGCGATGCCCACGCCTCAGATCGCAGGCCTGAAAGTCGCCTATGTGCCCGAAAGCATGGGTATCTTTTCGGACCTGACCGTCAGGGAAAACATGCTGCTTGCTGCGCGTTCGGCGCGCACTGCGTCGCAGATCGATGCCAGCCGGCTTCAATGGATATTCGAGCTGTTCCCGGCCGTCGAGAAATTCTGGAATCACCCCGCCGGCAAGCTCTCGGGTGGACAAAAACAGATGCTTGCAGTGGCGCGTTCGATCGTCGAGCCCAGGGAGCTTCTCATCATCGACGAGCCGAGCAAGGGCCTGGCACCGGCCATCATCAACAACATGATCGAGGCTTTCGCGCAGCTCAAGGCCAGCGGCGTCACCATCCTGCTCGTCGAGCAGAACATCAATTTCGCCAAGCGGCTGGGTGACTCGGTCGCGGTGATGGACAACGGTGTCGTCGTGCACGCGGGCTCGATGCAGGCGCTGGCCGAAGACGAAGCGCTGCAGCACTCCTTGCTGGGGCTGGCGATATGAGCGCTTCAGGTATGGCCCAAGACTTTGACTGGAAGCCGATGGCGCTCGTGCCCATCCTGGCGATTGCCGTGTTCCCCTTCATCGGCTCGGGATCGACCTGGGTCACGTTGACGGTGGCAGGGCTGGCAATGGGCATGATCATTTTCATTATTGCGTCCGGGCTCACGCTGGTGTTCGGTCTGATGGATGTTCTGAACTTCGGGCACGGTGTGTTCATCGCGCTCGGCGCTTTCGTCGCGACCAGCGTGCTGGGCGCGATGGGCGACTACACCTCGTCGGCAAGCCTGCTGGTGAACATGATGGCTGTGCTGCCAGCGATGGTGATCGCAATGCTCGTCGCCGCGGCCGTGGGCCTGGCCTTCGAGCGATTCATCGTGCGGCCGGTGTATGGCAATCACCTCAAGCAGATCCTGATCACCATGGGCGGCATGATCATCGGCGAAGAGCTGATCAAGGTGATCTGGGGCCCGTTGCAGATTCCTCTGCCCTTGCCCGAGGGCATGCGCGGCAGTCTGTTCATCGGCGACGCGGGCATCGAGAAGTACCGCGTGATCGCTGTTGTGGTGGGCCTGCTTGTCTTTGGTGTGCTGCTGTGGGTGCTGACCCGAACCAAGATTGGCCTGCTGATTCGCGCGGGCGTACAAGACCGCGAAATGGTCGAGTCGCTCGGCTACCGCATCAAGCGCCTGTTCATCGGCGTGTTCGTCGTCGGCAGCGCGCTCGCCGGGCTCGGCGGCGTGATGTGGGGGCTGTACCAGCAGAACGTGATTCCGCAGATGGGCGCGCAGGTGAACGTGCTGATCTTCATCGTGCTGATCATCGGCGGGCTGGGGTCCACGACCGGTGCGCTGATCGGCGCGTTGCTGGTGGGCCTGATGGCCAACTACACCGGCTTCCTGGTGCCCAAGGCGGCGCTCTTTTCGAACATCGCGCTGATGATGGCCATCCTGCTGTGGCGTCCGCAGGGTGTTTACGCGCTCTCCAGATGATGCTCAACAGACTTCTCTCCGCCGACTTCCCGCGCAGCCGTGTGCTGGCGGTGATTCTCGTGCTGCTGCTGCTGGCGCTCGCACTGACGCCATTCCTGATTCCGGGCGTGAAGGCGCTCAACGTCGCTGCGAAGATTCTTGTATTTGTAGTGCTCGTTGCGAGCTTCGACCTGCTGCTGGGCTACACCGGCATCGTGAGTTTTGCGCACACCATGTTCTTTGGCATCGGCGCGTATGGCGTGGCTATCGCGTCAAGCAAGATGGGTCCGGGCTGGTCTGCGATCTTCGTGGGGATAGGCGTCGCGCTTGCGCTCTCGTTCGTGCTCGCGCTGGGGATAGGGCTGTTCTCGCTTCGGGTGCGTGCCATCTTCTTTTCGATGATTACCCTCGCCGTTGCCGCTGCGTTCCAGACGCTTGCATCGCAACTCTCGGACATCACCGGGGGTGAAGACGGCCTGACCTTCAAGATGCCCGAGGTGCTGTCGCCCGCCTACCAGCTCGGCGAATTCCTTGGCGTGTCGATCGACGGTCGCCTGATCTGCTACTACCTGCTCTTTGTCACCGCGCTGGTGTTGATCCTGGCCATGCTGCGAATCGTCAACTCGCCTTTCGGTCGCGTGCTCCAGGCCATTCGCGAAAACGAATTCCGCGCCGAGGCCATCGGCTATCGCGTCGTGGTGTACCGCACGACCTCCAGCATCCTGTCGGCGCTGTTCGCAACCCTGGCGGGTGCGATGCTTGCGATCTGGTTGCGCTACAACGGACCGGACACGTCGCTGTCATTCGAAATCATGCTGGACGTGCTGCTCATCGTTGTGATTGGGGGCATGGGAACGATCTATGGCGCCGCGATCGGATCCGGCATTTTTGTCATCGCGCAGAGTTACCTGCAAGACCTTCTCAAGCTGGGAAGCGATGCGACGAGTGGTTTGCCCTGGCTTTCGGCATTGCTCTCGCCCGACCGCTGGCTGCTCTGGCTGGGGTTGCTCTTCGTGCTCTCGGTGTATTACTTCCCAACGGGTGTCGTGGGGCGTTTGCGCGCCGCACGCGCTTGCGTCACTGTCATCGCAAGCTCGGGCAAGCTGCTGAAGTAAGGGAAAGCAAGGGGTGACGCGATGAACTACAGCTCCCGTTACGCGACCTGCGCGGGCCGCGAGATCCATTTCACCGAGTGGGGATCGCAGCACGCCCAGACCGTCGTTGCCTGGCACGGCCTGGCGCGAACCGGACGCGACATGGACGAATTGGCCGAGCATCTGTCTGCCCGATACCGCGTGATCTGTCCCGATACCGTGGGCCGCGGCCTGAGCCAGTGGAGTCCGGACCCGGTCAATGAGTACACGCTCGCTTTTTACGCACGCGTGGCCGCTGAACTGTTCGATCGCCTGGACATCCAGGAAGCGCATTGGGTTGGCACGTCGATGGGCGGGGCCATCGGCACGGTATGCGCGGGGGGGCTCCTGCAGCCGCAACTGAAGTCGCGCATCAAAACCTTGACCCTCAATGACAACGCGCCCCGCCTGGCCGAAGCGGCCCTGACGCGGATTCGTGCCTACGCTGGCAATCCGCCGGCGTTCGACACGATGGCGCAGCTGGAAGCCTTCTTTCGCGAGGTGTACAAACCCTTCGGCTGGCTGAGCGATGCGCAATGGTGCCGCCTCACCGAGACTTCGGCGCGGCGCCTGCACGATGGGCGGATCACGCCGCACTACGACCCGCAAATGGTGCGGCAGTTCACCGATCACACCGATGAGTACCTGATCTGGGAGCATTACGACGCGATTCGCATTCCGGTGCTTTGTCTGCGCGGAGAGAACTCAGACCTGGTTCTTCGCGATGCGACTGCGGAAATGATGCAGCGAGGACCTGGGTTGCTGGGTCTCGCGAAAGTCGTTGAAGTGCCCGGCTGCGGCCATGCACCCGCCCTGAATGTGGCCGAGCAGCTTGACCTGGTGACTGCGTTCATCGATCAATACGCGGCGCAGGTCGCCCGTGTCACAACTGCGTCCTATTGAGATGCGCCCATCTGAATGGCGGCCGCGCGCGACCGCTCAAGCACCTGCGCATCCGGCAATTCGCGCGTCGGCCAACCGCCCATATGTTTCTCGGCAATCGCCCCCAGGGCCGCAATCCATGCGGGCTCGTCGTTCAGGCAGGGGATGTAGTGGAAGTCCCTGCCTCCTGCAGCCTCGAACGCCTGGCGCCCTTCCATTGCGATTTCTTCCAGCGTCTCCAGGCAATCGGAAGTGAAGCCGGGGCACACCACATCGACACGGCCTTCGCCCAACGCGCCAAGTTTTCGCAGCGTGGGCTCGGTGTAGGGCTCCAGCCACTTCGCCTTGCCGAACCGCGACTGGAATGACACGGTGTACTGGCCGGTCTCGAGGCTCAGCCACTCGGCCAGCATGCGACCGGTCTTGTGACACTCGCAGTGGTAGGGGTCGCCCATGTGCAGAGTCCGTTCGGGCACGCCGTGAAAGCTCATGAGCAGGTGGCGCGGACGACCGCGCTCTTGCCAGTGACGCTCGATTCGTCGGGCGAGCGCCTGCAGATAACCGCGATCGTCGTGGTAGCGATTGACGAAGCGCAGCTCCGGCACATTGCGCGTGCGGTTGGTCCAGGCCGTCACGGCGTCGATCACGCTCGCCGTCGTGGAACCCGCATATTGAGGATAAGCAGGCAGGATGAGGATGCGTGTTGCACCTTCGGACTTCAGCGCATCGAGCTGTGAGGTAACCGAGGGCGTGCCGTAACGCATCGCATGACGCACCAGGACCTGATGGCCGCGCTCACCCAGCCAACCGCGCAAGAGCGTGGCCTGCTTTGCAGTCCACACGCGAAGGGGTGAGCCGTCCTTGGTCCAGATCGACGCGTACTTGCGCGCCGACTTGCCAGAGCGCAGCGGCAGTATCAATCCGTAGAGGATCGGCAACCAGATGAGTCGGGGGATTTCCACGACGCGCGGATCGCGCAGGAACTCGGCGAGGTATCGCCTGACTGCGGGTGCTGTGGGTTCGTCAGGGGTGCCGAGATTGACATAGAGAATTCCGACACGCGGTGCACTTCCATGTTTGTATGAAGGCTCGGGATTGGGGCTCGTCGATGAGGGCATGGGGTATTCTCACTGACATGCTCGACATTGCAAGAATCAAGGCCATCTCGCTGGATCTCGACGATACGTTGTGGCCCATCTGGCCGACCATCGAGAACGCCGAAAAGGTGCTGCACGACTGGATGGGGGTCCACGCGCCGATGACTGCGGCGCTTTTTTCCAACCCGTCCGCGCTGCGCGAAATCCGCAATCACATGGCCGTGAGCCGTCCCGATCTGAAATACGACCTTTCGGCCGTCAGGCGCGAGTCCATTCGCCTGGCCCTGTACCGCGCTGGCGAAAACCCGCTGCTGGCCGACCAGGCCTTCGATGTGTTTTTCGCCGAGCGCCAGCGGGTGACTTTTTTTGACGATGCGATGCCCGCCATTGAATTTCTGGCGAAGCGCTTCCCCCTGGCGAGCCTGTCCAACGGCAACGCAAACCTGGAGCTTGTCGGCCTGCAACCGTTTTTTCGTGCGGCGATCAGTGCGCGCGAGTTCGGGGTTGGCAAGCCGGACCCGCGAATTTTCCATGCGGCTGCCGGTGCACTGGAGGTCCGGCCTGAGGAAGTTCTGCACATCGGTGACGATGCAACGCTCGATGCGCTGGGCGCTCTGAATGCGGGTATGCAGGCGGCGTGGGTCAATCGCTCGGACCATCTGTGGCCGCATGAACTCCAGCCGGATCTGACGCTGACGAACCTGACGGAGCTTTGCGAGTTGTTTGAGTAGGCCTCCATCGCAAGACCTGCGTATGGACCGGATTGAAAGTTCGCTCCTTAGGATGGCGACCTTTCTGCGGAAGGTTATCGCTCATGCATGTCAGAGGTTTTAAAAGAGTTGCGACGGCCGTTGGACTTCCAGCCGCGACGCGATTCAGTGCTGTTCCCGCCCTGCGCCAGACCATCCACACCAGAGTCGTCAGGGGTGCCCCCGAGCGCGATCCGGTTCCACTCATCTGGACCCACAGAAAGGTGGCGATCGCCCAGGACGGGTATCACGGCTGCACCCTGTCGCCTGATGAAGTGTTCACACGGGGTCTGCGTCCGATGGACGAGGACCCCGACTGCATGCGCCTTGCCGACGGGCCCGAGCAGCGATTGAAGGAAGTGCTGATCGATCATGCCTACGGCGAAGACGGCGGATTCGAAAATGCCTGCAGGCAAGGGCGGATGTTTTGCCATTCGAGCCCGTTTGTGCCGACGTCCAGGGTTTTCAGCGCGACGCTCGAGTTCACCGAGCCGTATTACCACCCCAAGGATTCCCGCGAGCCTGCGATGCGCGTCGTCTACCAGATTGACATGGCCGCGATCGTGCGATCGGAAGGACGCGTCTACTGCCTCAATTCGGAGGTGCCGGCTCCTTACCCCTGGGAGATCGAGGCCGTGGTGCTGGGTGTTGTGAAGCCTGAATTCATCATCCGTGCCTTCGTGGTGAAAAAGCAGGGCAGCGACTGGGAAGTTGAAATCGAAATCGTCAACCCGAACTACCGCGCAGGCGCTACATCCGTCCCAGCGCCTGGATCTTCCACGCCAGCCACAATTTCCTCAGGGGCGTGAGGCTCACGCGCTGATTGAGAACCTTGAAGCCATCGCTTTCGATTTCGCGCAATAACGTGCGGTAGATGCTCGCCATCATCAGCCCGGGCTTTTGAGCGCGCCGGTCGGCATCGGGCAAAAGCGCGAGCGCTTCGTCGTAGAGGCGATGAGCACGGGCGGCCTGGAATCGCATCAGGGCGACGAAGCGATCGGAGTAGATGCGATTGAGGATTTCGTGCGCCTTGACGTCGAACTGCTGCAACTCGTTGACAGGCAGGTAGATGCGCCCGCGCATCGCGTCTTCGCCCACGTCGCGAATGATGTTGGTGAGCTGGAAGGCCAGGCCCAGGCGGTGCGCATATTCGGTTGTTCGCGGATCTGTCTGGCCAAAGATGCCTGCTGCGACTTCGCCCACGACGCCCGCCACGAGATGGCAATAGCGCTCCAGTGCGATGAAGTCGAGGTAGCGCGTCTGATCCAGGTCCATCTGACAGCCTTCGATCACTGCCTGGAGCTGCTGCTGCCTGATGTTGAAGGCGCTGGTGCTCGGCATCAGCGCCTTCATCACAGGATGGTTCGGCGCGCCATCGAACGAATTGGCGACTTCCGACCGCCACCACGCCAGCTTGGTTTGGGCAACGCCAGGGTCGGTCACCTCATCCACCACATCATCGACTTCGCGGCAGAAAGCATAGAAGGCCGTGATGGCCGCGCGCCGGGGGGGAGGCAGGAACAGAAACGCGTAATAGAAGCTGCTGCCCGATGCGGCGGCCTTTTGCTGGACA
>JBKJKT010000052.1:0-52623 GCA_046597415.1 Ramlibacter sp. | reverse complement strand
TACACGTATGGCGAGTCGCTTAATGCGGCGTTCCTGCCTGAACTGGCAAAGCCCAACTCACTGGGCAAAGTGAGCGGCTGGGGATGGAGTTTTGGCTACTTCGGCGGCATGCTCACGTTAGGCATTTGCCTGGCCTACGTGATCTGGGCGCAAGGGCAGAAAATTCCTGCTTCAGAGTTCGTGCCGGTCACGATGCTGATCACGGCAGCGATCTACGGCGTGGCGTCGCTGGTCACGTTCTGGCTCCTGAAGGAACGCGGGCAGGTCAATGTGGAGTCGCTGGGCGAAAGTGGCTTCGTCGCGTCGCTGCGTCAGTTGCGCAGGACGGCCCGTAATGCGAGTCGATACACCGACTTCAAGTGGCTCATGGTGTGCGCGGTGTTCTATCAGGGCGGCATCGCGGTGGCGATCGCGCTGGCCGCGATCTATGCCGAACAGGTGATCGGCTTCAAGCCGCAAGAGACCATGGTGCTGATCTTCGTGCTGAACCTTGCCGCCGCCGCCGGGTCATTTGCGTGGGGGTACCTGCAGGACCGTGTCGGCCACAAGCTCGCCCTGGGCTCCACGCTGGTTGGATGGACGGCGGTGTGCGTGCTCGCAGCGGCCTCGACCACCAAGGCCGAGTTCTGGGTGGCTTGCACCATCGCCGGCGTTTGCATGGGATCGAGCCAGTCTGCCGGTCGCGCATTGGCCGGCACGTTCGCGCCACGCAAACAGCTTGCCGAGTTTTATGGGCTCTGGACCTTCGCCCTGCGCATGGCGAGCATCATCGGTCCACTGTCGTACGGCACGATTACATGGGTATCCGGCGGCAACCATCGCCTGGCCATCCTGTCGACGGCGGGGCTGTTTATCGTGGGCCTGGTGATTCTCGGCCGGGTGAACGTGGAGCGCGGCAGGCAGGCCGCGCTCGTGGAGACGGTCGCTTAAGCGGCTGTCACCGGAATTTCCAGTACGAACGTCGCGCCGCGTCCAGGTCCGTCGCTGTGCGCGGTGAGTTTGCCGCCCATCTCCATCGCTGCCAGTGCGCTGCTGTGGAGGCCGAAGCCATGTCCGCCCTTGCGCGAGGAAACACCGTGCACAAAGATGCGATGAAGCGACTCCGTCGCAATGCCCTCGCCGGTATCTTGCACCGCGATGCACAGTTGCTCGCCGCTGTCTTGCTGAACTACGCTTGCAGCCAACGTGAGCTGCCGTGCTTCCAGAGGCATGCCTTCCATCGCCTGCGCCGCATTGGTGATGAGGTTCACCAGAATCTGCAGCAGCCGCGAGCGGTCCAGCAGCATGGCGGACGCAGCTTCGCTGCGCAGAATCACCTCGACGCCGCAGCGCACGATCACATCGTTGCACAGTCGGAGTGCTTCTTCCAGCAGGTCCTGAGGGCGTGCCGAGTCCAGCACCGTGGACACGCCCGCATGCGATTGCTGCGCGGCTACCACTGAGGTGATGTGGTCCACACTGCGAACGACGCGGTCGAGGTCGTCCAGCGCGTCATGATGCTCCTGCTGCAGCGTTGTGGCCAGCCTCTCGACATAGGTCAGCAACGCGGCGCCGCGTGGGTCGCCGGGTAGCAGCGACTCGAGTTCGCGCTCGCGGTCTTTCATCATCTGGATCGCGCGTGCGAAGCCGCCCAGGCGCGAATTGGCGATGGTCCTTCGCACGAGGCTGGCCGATACGTTGACGCTGTTGAGCACGTTGCCCACGTTGTGGAGCACGTTGTTCGCTACTTCCGCCTTGCCAGCGCGCCGGGCGATGTCCACCAGTCTTACCTGCGCTTCTTCGAGTTCGCGCGTGCGCTCCTGTACGCGCCGCTCGAGGCTCTCATACAGCGATGCGTTGGAAAGCGACACTGCAAGCTGTCCCGCGATGAGCATCACTGCTTCGAGGCGGTCCGCACTGAAAGCCGAACGGCCATGTGCATTTTCCAGGTACAGCATGGCGCGCGTGGCCCCCTGGCCAGCAATAGGAACGACGAGCACCGAGCAGTGCGGCAGGAAAGCGAAGTAAGGATCGCGCGAAAAGCGGTCATCGGCATGCGCGTTATCCACCACCAGCGCCTCGCCCGTGCGCTCCGCATACGCAAAGACCGACAGTGGCAACATGCCGCGCTGCGCGGCGGTATCGATAGAGATCGACGATTCGTCGGGCGAAGGCGCGAGAAGCAGCCATACGCCTTCGATCCACGCGAGCACCTGGACGCGTGTGGCACCCGTGAGCGCTGCCAGTACCTCGGTCACGCGCGTGGTAAGCCGCTCCAGACTCGTTTCGGAGCTGAGCGCCTGCGACGCGCGCAGCACGCCCACCAGGTCGAGTGCGCCGGTGGACAAACCACCGCTGGCACCGCGCGCCGGGGCGGCGGTCGTGACCTCGAGACGAGGGCGAATCTCCTTCGGTACGCCCGGCTCCTGAGGCTTGAGGAACTCGTGCCGGTTTTCCATCAGATCGACTTTCGCCTTTGCGCCCCAGGCCCGAAACTGGTCACGTGCATCGATCACGAGCCGGCGGCCCGAATGGACCAGGCCGGTCGCGAGGTGGAGCAGGCCCGCGCGTTCGGTGATCACCGCGCGGTGCCAGGGCCGAGCCTGGACACCCACTTGGCCCAGCGCCGCGTCGAAAGCTGCTGCGGCCTTCAACAGGTCGCCTAGCGCCCAGGCTCGCTCGGCTTCCACCAGCCACAGCAGATGCGCGAAATTGGCAGCCTGGTCGGCGGCGCGCTCGGCCAGCCACGAGCGGCATCGATCCAGTTCATCGATGAGCGGCGCCTTTTCTTCGGCTGTTGCGTCAGGTTGCAGTTGCCACGCGCACGCCACAGCCTGGAAGAGGTGGGCGTAGACGCTCATGTAGTAACCCGCGACGTCGCCGGCTTGGGACATGCCCAGCCGTGCATTTGGCACGAGGATGCCTGCGTCGCCCATGATGAGAGCGTGCATCGCACGGCACTCGGCGTAGGAGTGCTGCATGTTGGGCAGATGCCCCATGCGGGCGAGGAAGGCCTGTTCGCTGAACTGGGCATCGTCGAAACTTTGCCAATGCGTGGTGCGGCCCGCAAGCGCGCGCACCATCTGCAACTCGCACGTGTGTTGCGCGGCGGCGTGGACGTTGCCCGCGCGCCGGCAGAGGGAGATGCCGGCTTCGAGTTCGAGGACCGACGTCTCTATCGTCGCCCCGATTTCCAGCAGGCTCGCGATCAGCACCGCATGGACATAGCCCGCGTAAGACGCGTCGCCCGAGGAGCGCACGCCTTCACAGGCGTGCGTCAACTGCCGAAAGACCTGCTCGAGCGGCTCGAACCAGTGGCTCGCGAAGGTAGCGAAGATGAAACGCGCTTCTGATGTCTGCGGCTCCCAGCCCCGCGCTTCGCCGACGGCGAGCGCGAGGCGCGAGATTTCGTAGGCTGTGCGGTAGTCGCCGCGCCGCGTGATCAGGATGCTGCTGATGCGCCCCAGGCTCGCAATGAGCTCGGGACAGGGCCCGTGCTCGGCCCACAGTTGCTGGCACTCCAGCAGCAGCCACAGGAAGGGTTTGCTGTTCGCGGAGAAATACGCGGGCCTGGCCAGGCGGCCCAGGACCTTCGCGATGGCCAGCAGGCGCTTGTCGGCTATGCATTTGCGCTTGCCGTGATCGAGCGCCGCGTCCTGTCGCACCCATAACCCCAGCGCGTCCAGTCGCGCCTGCGTGTCCGGCGCATCGTAGTCCGGCGGCGCCTGCAGGCCCAGCAGCGCGAGCAGGTTCAGGCCCAGCTCCCTGGCCTGGTCGGTGAGCCCCCGCATATAGAGGCTGCGCATCTGCACACAGGTAGGCTCGACCATCTCCAGCGGCCCGGCAGCGCGCGCCTGCATCGCCGCAAAGACAGGATCGGATTCTTCCAGCCGGCCCAGGCTATACAAGGCCGCGTGCCGACCCTCGTCGATAGCTCGGCGCATCGCTGCGTCGGGCTCGCCCTGGTCGAGCAGCTTGCCGGCAGCGGCGAGATAACGTTCGGCCAACTGGTAGGTCGCCGTGCTGGCGAGATGGCGCGCCAGGCCAACGAACAGGCCCGCGGCCAGGCGCTGTTCGGCCGGCTCCCGCAGCGCGCCGGCACAAGGCAGGTATTGCTCGGCGGCCTCGCACGCGAAGGCAGGGTGGGCAGCGAGTGACCGCGCCATCGCGAGCTGATGCTGGATACGCCGGTCGTCGTCGAGCGCGACCAGCACGGCCTGCTGCACCCTGTCATGCCGAAAGCGAAAGGTGTCCTGACCCGGGACTTTGTCGACCACAAGCAAGCCGTCTTTCAGGGGGGCGGCCAGCCGCTCGTGCAACTCCCATTCCCGCAGCCCCGTCGCCGCCGAGAGAAACGCGCCCTCCACCGCGTTGCCCAGGCAGCTCATGAATTCCATCAGCTCTCGCGATGCCGCGGGCAGGCGGGTGATCCGAGCGGTCAACAGGTCGACCACATTGCTGGAGCCCACGTAGTGCCGCACCTGATCGTTGTTCCAGTGCCACCCCGCATCGTCCTGGACGAGCACGCCGTCGGCGCGCAGGGCGTTGACCATTTCCAGGGTGTCCAGCGGATTGCCGGCGCTGTGCGCGCTCAGTGCGCGTCCCAGCTCGAGCGACCGATCAGGCTCCATGCGCAGCATCTTCGCGAGGAAGTCGCCTGTGCCTGTCTCGTCCAGGTTGCCGAGCGAAATTCGAAGCGGTGGCAGCGCGAGCGCACTCCACTGCGCGATCATCGGCGCGAGAGCATGGTCGGCGCCCACTTCTTCGGACCGATAGGCTCCAACCAGCAGCAGCCCGGGCAGTCCGCCCTCGCTCACCAGTCGCCCGAAGCCGCGCAGCGACACGGTGCCGGCCCATTGCAGATCATCCAGCGCGACGACCAGCGGCCGCTCGGGCGTCGCGACGGCCGCCAGCAGATCCATGACGGCATGCTGCAAGCGTTGCTCGGCCTGGCTCGGATCGACATCGGGGACCTCCGGCTGCGCTCCCAACAGCAACCCGAACTCGGGAGACAGCCGTGTCAGAAGCCCGGCGTTGCGGCCGAGCATGTTGAGGATGCGTTCGCGTTCCGCAGCGAGCTCTTGGGGCGGAAGGGCCAGCAGCAATCGCCCCAGCGCGCGCCCCGTCTGGATGACGGCCCCGACGGTGGCAAAGTCCTTCTGATACTGGTCGAATTTGCCCTGCACGAAAAAGCCGCCCGCTCCTGTCACCATGGCTCGCAGTTCCTGAATCAGCGAGCTCTTGCCGACGCCGGCCACCCCTTCCACGAGCAGAGCGCCGTGTCGCCCCTTGCGGGCGCGGGAGAATGCAGACTTCAGCATCGCGAGTTCGGCGTCGCGCGCGACAAGCTGCCGCGGAGGTGCCAGCCGTGCGGGAAAATCGCGCTGGCCCAGCTCGAAGACGCCGTCCTTGCCCGCCTCCAGCTCCGTGCGCAGCCGGCGCAAGTCATGCAGCACGCCCGCAGCGCTCTGGTACCGCTGCTCCGGGGCCTTGACCATGAGGCGCATGACGATTGCGGACAAGCCCGCGGGCACCCGTGCATCGAGCTGCCGAGGCGGCACCGGCTCCACCGCCAGGTGCTGGTGAATCAGGTTCAGGATGTCCTGCCCTTCGAAAGGCAGCCGGCCCGCAGCCATTTCGTAAAGCGTTACGCCAAGGGCGTACAGATCGGCACGTTGATCCACTGCGCGTCCGGTGCGCCCGCTTTGTTCAGGCGCCAGGTAAGCCAGCGTGCCTGTGACCTCGCCTTCCGGCCCGGCAGAGGCGGGCTGGTCCGGGTGGGCGGGCGTGAGGGCCAGATCGAAGTCGATGAGCACGGCGTCGCCCGACGACGACACCAGGATGTTGGTGGGGTTCACGTCCCGGTGGATCACCCCACGTTTGTGGATTTCGCTCAATGCGCGCGCGAGTTGCATTGCCAGCTTCACGACGGTGGCGGCATCGAACGAGCCTGCCTGCAGCATGTGCGCCAATAGCGTGCCGCCGTGGTCGTGCAGCGCGATCACGCCGTCAACCGGTGTGCGTGTGGCCAGACTGGCGACGCCGTCAATGCCCTGGAGGCGCCGCAACACGGCCGTCTCGTGGCGCAGACGCCGCGAGGCGTCCTGCCCGAGCGGCTCTTTGTAAATCAGGCCGCAAGCAGGGATGGGACGGAAGACGCGAGTGGTTTGACTCTCGTAGAGAACTTCCAGGGGACGGGACTTTCCGGCAGGCACCACAAGGATTTGTAACACTGTTTAGCTTTGCGGGCGAGAAGAACGCACGCTTCGGCCGTTTCGACCGGCAACCGCAACTTCTGAAAGTGGCGGAGTGCCCGGAACCTGATCGGGCTGACCGAACTTAGACCAGGGTGATCTTCACGTCGATGTTGCCGCGGGTGGCGTTGGAGTAGGGGCACACCAGGTGGGCGGCATCGACCAGCGACTGCGCAGCGGCGCGGTCCATGCCGGGCAGGCTGATGTTCAGCCGAACGGCTATGCCGTACGCATTGGGAATCGGGCCGAGATCAACTTCGGCGTCGATGGCGGTGTCAGCCGGCAACGTGACCTTCGTCTTGCCGGCCACCGCCTTCATCGCACCCAGGAAGCAGGCTGAGTAGCCTGCCGCGAACAGTTGCTCAGGATTGGTGCCGGTGCCCGGCTGGCCGGGAGGCGAGAGCTTGATGTCCAGGCGGCCGTCGTCCGATCGCGATTGGCCGTCACGGCCGCCCGTGGTGTGGGCCTTGCCGGTGTAGAGGACTTTTTCGAGCGTGGTCATGGTTGTTTCCTTTTGGGGTTTGGGTTGAAAAATCAGACGCCGAACGGCGTGTACGGTCAGGCGCTGAGCCTGCCCCGCAAATCCTGGACCTGGCGCGTGAGCTGCACGAGGTCTGGAATCGAGCACTGGGCTGCATCGAGAATGCAGCCCGGAATTTTCTGCGCTCGGGTGCGCAGCTTGCGACCGGCGGCGGTGAGTGTGATGTGGACGCGGCGCTCGTCCTGTATATCGCGAATGCGGGCAATCAGGCCGGCCGCATCAAGCCGCTTCAACAGGGGCGTGAGCGTGCCGGAGTCCAGCGACAGCCGCTGCCCAAGCTCGGACACCATCAGCCCATCTTTTTCCCATAGGACCAGCATGACGAGATATTGCGGATAGGTGAGACCCAACTCATCCAGAAGCGGCTTGTAGAGTTTGGTCATTGCAAGCGACGCTGAATAAAGTGCAAAGCAGAGCTGGTTGTCCAGAAGCAGCGCCTGGCTGCTGTCGAAACGGGGAGCGTGTTTGCGCGGCATGGCGGAAGTGTATCGTCAAATTAAATTGTGTGCAATTTAATTGGCACTGATGAGGCGCCCGAATTCGAGCTGGGTCAAAATCGTGCCTATGACGGCAAATCCACCCTCCCCCATTCCCGCGCGCCTCGTCAGGCTGCGTGCTGCCATGAAGCAGGCCGGCGTTCACGCGCTATACGTGCCCTCGTCGGACCCGCATGTGTCCGAATACCTGCCCTCACGCTGGCGAGGCCGCGAATGGTTCAGTGGTTTCACCGGGTCCATGGGAACGCTGGTCGTCGGAGAAAAGCGGGCGGCACTTTTTGCCGACAGCCGCTACTGGTCGCAGGCCGAGCGGGAGCTGGCGGACACCGGCGTTGACCTCGTGAAGATCAGCACAGGAGCGCTCAAACCCGTGATCGACTGGATCATCGAGCAGTTGTCCCCGGAACAGGTGCTCGGCTTCGACGCGCAGGTCGTGAGCATGATGGCGGCGCAGCAGATTCGCACCGCTGCCGCCACGGCGAAGCTCATCGTCAAGAGCGATGCCGATGTGCTGGACCCTGCCTGGGACGACCGGCCGGGGCTGCCCGACGCTGCGATCTACGAGCATCTGGCCCCGGAAGCTGCGATCACGCGAGCGGCGAAACTCGCGCAGGTTCGCGAGGCCATGAAGCAAGCTGGCGCGAGCCACCACTTCATCTCTTCGCTCGACGATGTGGCATGGCTGCTGAACCTGCGTGGGGCTGATGTCAGCTTCAATCCCGTCTTTGTTGCGCACGTGCTCATTGATGCCCACTCGGCGCGCCTGTTTCTGGCCGAAGGCAAATGCAGCGAGGATCTCAGGCGGGTTCTTGATGCGGACAGGGTGCATATCGCGCCGTACACGCAGGCACCCGGCGCGCTTGCCGCCTTGCCGGGTGATGCCGTTCTGTTGGTGGACCCGCGCCGGATCACATCCGGTTTGCGAGAGGCAGTGCCCGCCCAGGTCCGCGTGATCGAGGCAGTCAACCCCAGCACATTCGCCAAAAGTCGAAAGACGCAGGAAGAAGCGCAGTTCGTGCGCCGTGTGATGGAGCAGGACGGCGCTGCGATGTGCGAGTTCTACGCGCGCTTCGAAGCCGCAATGGCGCGCGGAGAGCGCCTGTCCGAGTTGACCGTCGATGAGTGGATCACGCAGGCGCGCAGTGTGCGTCCGGGTTTCGTCGGGCGCTCGTTCAGCACCATCGCCGGATTCAACAGTAACGGCGCGATGCCGCATTACCGCGCCGATCCGGATTCGTATTCACGGCTTGATGGCAATGGTTTGCTGCTCATCGATTCAGGAGGCCAGTATCTCGGCGGCACGACGGACATCACGCGCGTCTGGCCCATCGGCGAGATCACGGCGGCCCACCGGCGCGATTACACGCTGGTGCTCAAGGGGATGATCGGCCTTTCAGTTGCAGTATTTCCGCGTGGCACGCCCGGTCCGATGCTGGACGCGCTGGCACGGTTGCCGCTGTGGCAGGCGGGCCTCGACTTCGGTCATGGCACCGGCCACGGCGTCGGCTATTTCATGAATGTGCACGAAGGACCGCAGACGATATCGAAGGCAGTCGTCGAGCCGCACATGGCGATGGAGGCGGGAATGATTACCTCCAATGAACCCGGACTCTACCGTCCGGGTCAGTGGGGAATCCGTATCGAGAACCTCGTGCTCAACGTTCCGTTCGTCACTCCAGAGCAGGAGCAGTTTGGCGAGATGCTCAGGTTCGAAACATTGACGCTGTGCCCGATCGATACGCATTGCATCGACCGCACGATGATGCGTGACGATGAGCTTGCATGGCTTGACGACTATCACGAGATGGTGCGAGCCAGGCTTGCGCCACTCGTCGACGCAGACGCGCTGAACTGGTTGAATCGGCGCACTGAGCCAATGGGGTGCAATTGATGAGCCGGTACACCGATGCTGGGGCAATAGCGGTTGTTCTCCTACATCGCAAGCTCTGCATTTGCATCAGGATCGGGCACCACCACCCAGGAGTGCCCCATGTCCGATGACAAGTCCAAGACCACCCAGGCCGACCGCCTCCGTATCAACGTCAATGAAGATTACGAACTGCGCGATTGGTCCAAGAAGTTTGGTGTGACGCACGAGCAACTCATTGCAGCCGTCAAGAAGGTAGGCCCGATGGCCGCCGACGTCGAACGCGAACTCAAGGGTTGACGCCCGCCGGTTCGGCTGAACGCACGACGGGTTTCGAGCCCGTCGTCGCGCTATAGAGCGCACGGACGAGATCCGTCTGCGTGATGATCCCCACCAGCCGCCGGTCGTGATCGATGATCGGAATGTGATGGTGGCCGTCGTCGGAAAATAGCGGAACCAGTTCCGCAACGGGCCGGTCATGGCTTGCGACTCGCACCGATCTCGTCATGATCTGCCCGACAGTCTCCGGCTTGTCCGAGTGCGTGACCCCTTCAAGCCGGATCATGGAACGAATGCGTTGGCCCACGCCTTCAGGACGGTTCAACCCAGCGTGTTCCAGAAAGTCGGCAACAGTCACGATGCCCACGACCCGGCGCGACCGGTCGATGACGGGGAGCGCCTTGATGCGGCGCGCGCGCATCAGGTTCCAGGCTTCGTCCAGGGTCATGCCGAATTGCGCGGTGACTGGTTGGCGCGACATGATGTCCGAGCAGATGAGCTGACCGAAGTTGCGCTGATAAGCAGCTGCTTCGGCGTGGTGCAGCAGCTGCTGCAAGTCATCACGGCTGACATCGAGCACCTGGTTGTAATGCGCGAGCGCCGCGTCGAGGTCGGCGGTGCTGAAACGGGCACCCGATACGGATGGCGCAGGCGAGGCCTGGCTATGGGGGTAGCGCCGGCCAGTCAGCGAGTTATAGAGCACGCCTATCAGGACCAGCAGGATGGAATCGGCCAGTATCGGAAACACTGCGAATCCGAACCCCGATCCCGTGAGGGCCACCAGCAGTGCAGTGGCACCGCCCGGCGGATGCAGGCATCGCAGGCCGAACATCACGGCTATTGACAGGGCCACTGCACACGCGCCCGCCCACGCAGGATCTGCAATCGTCATCGCGCAGGCGGCACCCACGAGTGCCGAGAGCACATTGCCGCCGACGACAGGCCAGGGCTGGGCTAGCGGGCTTGCCGGTACCGCAAACACAAGCACGGCGCTCGCACCCAACGGGGCCGCGAGCCAGAGCATCTCGCCATGCGAAGCAGCCCACCAGCGCGCCAGCAGGGCTGTTACAACGATGCCCAGGCCTGCACCCAGGGTGGCGCGCAACCTCTCGCGTGCGTCGACGCCGGTTTGACCGGGCCGAAACTTCAGCGCAAATTCACCGACCTTGGACAGCATCGACTTCCTCTTGTGGCACGGAGCATCTTACTGTTCTGCCACGAATGCGATTGACGTTTGCCCAACCCATTCGCAACCCTGCTCAACTGCTTCGTGTGCGACACGAACCACTGGAAAAGTCCTACAGGTTCTTATGGCTGTCGACCCGACGATCAAGGTTTTGCAATTCAAGGAGCAAACCATGGCGACCACCCGAAACGAGAAAGATGCTTGCGACCTGCTCGACGCGGATCACAAGGCAGTCAAGAAAATGTTCAAGACCTACGAGGAACTCGCAGGCTCGAAGGCCCGGGGTGCCGCGCAGAAGCGTCTGGAACTCGCGCGCCAGATCTGCCAGGAGCTGACCGTGCACGCGCAGATCGAGGAAGACATCTTCTATCCGGCCTTGCGCGCCGCGCTGAAGGACACCGATATGCTGGCCGAAGCTGAAGTGGAGCATGCGGGGGCCAAGGACCTCATTGCGCAGATTGAAGCAATGCCGGAAGCCGACGAGATGTTCGATGCCAAGGTGAAAGTGCTCGGCGAGTACATCGATCACCACGTCAAGGAAGAACGCAACGAAATTTTCCCCAAGGCCCGTTCGGCACGCGGCGTGGACTTGATCGCGATGCGCGACGAACTCGCTGCACGCAAGGAAGAGCTGACGGCGGAAGCTGGCGCGGTCTCCTAGGGTTGGGCAGGTAGGCCGGGTGGCAACCCGGTTATTGAGCCGGCGGGAGGATTGGGCTCATGCAAGCACCCCAATCCAACCCCGCTCTTCTCTCCCCGTTCCACGTTGCCTTTCCTGTGCATGACCTGGGTCTTGCCCGGGAGTTCTATGGCGAGACGATGGGCTGCCCCGAGGGCCGCTCCAGCGACGAGTGGATCGACTTCAACTTCTACGGTCATCAGATCGTCGCGCACCTGGCGCCGCAGGAGGCCTCGCCCGCAGCGCTGAACGCTGTGGACGGCAAAGGCGTGCCGGTGCGTCACATGGGCATCGTCCTGCCGATGGCGCAATGGGAAGAGATGGCTGCACGCCTGAAGGCGCAGGGCGTTCGATTCGTAATCGAGCCCTACACGCGCTTCAAGGGTGAGCCGGGCGAACAGGCAACCATGTTTTTCCTGGACCCGTCGGGCAACGCGATCGAGGTCAAGGCGTTCGCCGACATCTCGATGCTGTTTGCGAAGTAGGCTCTAGTGGTTGTCTCTTGGCAACCCGAATGTCGTGTTGATGCGCTGGTATTTCACCGCCGGTTTGAGCACCATGCCCTCTGACAACTCATCGACGATACCGCGCTGGATTTCCTGCCACGGGGTCTGGCTGGCCGGGTATTTGTACCCGCCTGCTGCCTCGAAGGCAGCGCGCCGCTTCGCAAGCTCATCGTCGGTGATGAGCATGTTGGCAGTGCGCTTTTTCAGGTCGATGCGAACGCGGTCTCCGGTCTTGAGCAAAGCCAGGCCGCCACCGGTCGCTGCTTCTGGCGATGCGTTGAGAATCGAAGGTGATCCCGAGGTGCCGGATTGGCGCCCGTCACCGATGCACGCGAGCGCAGTCACTCCCTTTTTCAACAGGTAATCGGGCGCGCGCATGTTCACGACTTCTGCCGCACCCGGATAACCGATAGGTCCGACGCCGCGCATGAAGAGCACGCTGGCAGGGGTCAGTTTCAGTTTCGGGTCATCGATTCGGCGGTGATAGTCCTCTGGCCCATCGAACACCACGGCAGTGCCCTCGAAGGCCATCGGGTCGTCGGGATTCTCCAGGTACTGTTTGTGGAAGTCCGGTGTGATCACGCTGGTCTTCATGATCGCGGAGTCAAAGAGGTTGCCGCTGAAGTTGAGGAATCCAGCGTCCTTCTTCATCGGCTTCGCATACGGCCAGATCACCTTGCGGTCGCTGGTGAACTGGCCTTCGCAGTTCTCGATCAGTGTCTTGCCGTTGGCCGTGAGCGCGGACTGGATCTTTCCGCGCGCGATGAGTTCGGCCACCACCGCCGGCACGCCGCCTGCGCGGTAATACTCTTCGGCGAGGTATTCGCCCGCAGGTTGCAGATTCACCAACAAGGGAATCTTGTAGCCGTGTTTTTCCCAATCCGACATCGTGAGTTCGACACCGATGTGTTTGGCAATGGCGTTGAGGTGCACCGGCGCATTGGTGGAGCCTCCAATCGCCGAATTCACCACGATGGCGTTTTCGAACGCTGCACGTGTCAGGATATCTGAAGGCTTGAGGTCCTCGCGCACCATGTCCACGATTCGCTTGCCGGTCATGTACGCCATTTCCTGGCGGTCGCGGTAGGGCGCCGGAATCGCGGCGCTGCCGGGCAACGTCATGCCCAGCGCCTCGGCCAGCGAGTTCATCGTGGAAGCCGTGCCCATCGTGTTGCAGTGCCCTGTCGAAGGCGCAGACGACGCAACGAGCTTCAGGAATTCCTGATAGCCGATCTTGCCCGCCGCCATCATTTCGCGAGCGCGCCAGACGATGGTTCCGGAGCCGGTGCGCTCGCCTTGGTACCAGCCGTTGAGCATCGGGCCGGAGTTCAATGCGATGGCAGGAATGTCCACGGTGGCGGCTGCCATCAACTGAGCGGGTGTGGTCTTGTCGCAGCCGGTAGTCAGCACAACGCCGTCGATCGGGTAGCCGTAGAGCACTTCGATGAGCGACAGATATTGCAGGTTGCGGTCGAGTGCCGCCGTAGGGCGCTTGCAGGTTTCCTGGATCGGGTGAATCGGAAACTCGAACGCGATGCCCCCGGCGTCGCGAATGCCCTCGCGCACCCGCTCGGCCAGCACCAGGTGATGCCGGTTGCACGGCGCGATGTCCGAGCCCGTCTGCGCGATGCCGATGATGGGCCGGCCCGATTGCAGCTCGTCGAATCCGAGCCCGAAATTCATCGTGCGCTCCAGGTAGAGCGCGGTCATGTCGGCGTTGTCGGGGTTGTCAAACCAGGCTTGCGAGCGCAGGCGGGGTGGTTTCTTCTTGCCAGGCGACTTGCGTTCAGCCGAAATCTTTTTCTTCATTGCATGCCCTTGAGTGTTTGCGCGGCCGTGGGCAGCGCCTTGCAATCGTCGATGTACTGCTGGACGATCTCCGCGAAATTTTCGTGGGGCTTCAGTCCCAGGCGCGCAGCCCGGGCGGCGCTCGCGCCGCTGGGCCAGTTGGCGACGATGCCCGCGATGCGTTCATCGCGCTCGAACCGCACCAGCTTGCGCACCTGCGGTCCTGCGACCTGTTCGAGCGCGTCGAGCATGTCGCTGACCCGGACGTTGAGTGCCGGCAGGTTCATCCCCAGCCGCCCCAGGAACTGATCGCGCGAGGCTTCGTACACCGCGATGAGCCCGTCGATCGTCCGTGCCGGCGACGACATCGGATGCGAAACATCGGGCGACACGGGGCACACCGATTCGACACCTGCCAATGGCTCCCGGATGATGCCGCTGAAGAAGGAAGATGCGGCCCCGTTGGGCCTGCCGGGTCGCACGGTCACAGTCATCAGGCGTGCCGCGCGCCCATCGATGTAGCCCTTGCGGGTGTAGTCAGCAATCAGGTGCTCGCAGATGAGCTTTTGCGTGCCGTACGAGGTCTGCGGTGCGGGCAGGGTGTCGTCCGCCACCACCTTTGGCAGCGGCACTGCAGCATCGGGGCCGAAAACGGCGACCGAACTGGAAAAGACCAGGCGTGGAACCTTGCCGCCCGCGCCGACATTGGCGCGCACGGCGTCCAGCAGGGCCCGTGTGCTGTCGAGGTTGGACCGCAGGCCCAGGTCGAAGTCGGCTTCGCATTCACCTGAGACCGCAGATGCGAGATGAAAGAGGCCGTCAAATGACTCGGTGCGCAAGGCATCGGTCTGCGTCAGCAAAGTGCCGGTGCGCGCCTCCACGCGGGTATCTGCAAGCAGGTCGGCAGGGGGTGGTGCGATGTCGGTCAGCACGATACGGTCTATGCGCTCGCCGGCCAATATGCCGCGCGCAAGCAGGGTGCGGGCCAGACGGGCGCCTACAAAGCCGCCGCCGCCGGTGATCAGCAGTTTCATGAATTTCCTCTTGAGGTTTTTGGAGGGGGAGCGATCTGTTTCACTGCACTCGGTGCGCTTTTTTGCCGTCGCCCAGGAATCACACCGCCTTCGACAAGCCGCTGCTCGCCGCGAAGGATGTGCCGTGTCGCGTGTTTGCGGGCCGCGACTGGATCGCGGGCCGCGATTGCCTCGACCATTGCGCGATGCTCCTGCTGCACCGACACCATGAAGTCGAGGCGGCGTGCTTCGTTGCCGCGCGTGATCCGCATGCCTTCGCGCAGGTATTGCTCCAGAAACCCCAGCAGCAGGCGGAACTGTGGGTTGCCGGTCGATTCACCAATGACGCGATGGAACTCAAGGTCTTCGGCCACACCGTCGCGACCTTGGGCAACTGCCACGTCGATGGCTTTGAGTGAGCGGCGCAACTGAGCAATCTGCGCGCGGCTCGCGCGTTCGGCAGCCAGCGCCGCTATCTCGCCTTCAAGCACACGGCGCACCTCGATGACATGAACCACCGACTGGACCGACTCAAGCACAGCGGGATCGAAAGCAAGTGGCAGGTTCTCGGGCGTAGGCGCCACAAAGACGCCGGACCCCTGGCGCGCCAAGACCAGTGCGCGTGACTTGAGTTGGTGCATCGCCTCGCGCACCACGGTGCGAGAGACGCCGTGCGTGGCGGCCAGTTGCTGTTCAGTAGGTAGTCGGTCGCCTGGCTTGAGCTGGCCTGCCTTGATCTGCGAGATGAGGCGCACCGCGAGCCGGTCCGACAGCCGTTCGGACACCAGCGCAGTTGCGCCGGCTGAAGCGGAACTGGCAGGCACGGAAGAGAAGGAGTGAAGCACAGCGGACACAGGAAGCAGGGCGAGTGCAGTGGAAGTGCAAGCGGTTATCGGGTCATCATACAAATTGTGGTGAATTTTCTTCTAGCAGGGTTTCCCTGATGGCGACACCCCGATTCCGTGCGGATACTGCGCAGGCGATCCGGATCTGCGCCGGGTCGTCCGCACACTTTTTTTATTCTTTGCGGCATTCCAGAGGGACTCCATCGCATGGCCAGTGTCACGATCCAGGCAGTCAAGAAGAACTTCGGCGACGTCGCAATCCTGCACGGCGTGGACATCGATATCCAGGACGGCTCTTTCACCGTGCTGGTCGGCCCATCGGGCTGCGGCAAGTCAACCTTGCTGCGCATGATCGCGGGGCTCGAACAGATCAATGGCGGCGAAATCCGCATCGGCGACCGTCGGGTCAACGACCTGCCGCCCAAAGAGCGCGACATCGCGATGGTGTTCCAGAACTACGCGCTCTATCCGCACATGACGGTGCGCGACAACATGGCTTTTGCCCTGTCGCTGGCGAAAACCGACAAGGCCACCATCGAAAGCAAGGTCAACCGTGCGGCCGAGATTCTGGGACTCATGCCGTTGCTGGAGCGTTATCCACGGCAGCTTTCGGGCGGGCAGCGCCAACGCGTTGCGATGGGCCGCGCCATCGTGCGTGACCCTCAGGTTTTTCTCTTCGACGAGCCACTCTCGAACCTTGACGCCAAGCTGCGAGTGGCAATGCGAAGCGAAATCAAGGAGCTGCACCAGCGCCTGAAAACCACATCGATCTACGTGACGCACGACCAGATCGAAGCCATGACGATGGGTGACAAGATCGTCGTGATGCGCGATGGTCGTATCGAGCAGACGGGCAGTCCGCTCGAGCTGTATGACACCCCGGCGAATCAGTTTGTTGCAGGCTTCATAGGCTCGCCTGCGATGAATTTCCTGCCTGGCACATTGCGCCGCAGTGGTGGTGCTTCCCGGGTCGAACTGGACGACGGCACGCTGCTCGATGCGCCATTGCAGGCGGGGGGCCAGGACGGGCAGATGGTGGTCTATGGCACACGGCCCGAGCATTTGTCACTGGCTGCAAGCGGAGGCATCCCGGCCAAGGTCGTGGTGCTGGAGCCGACGGGCATGGACACCTTTGTGGCCTGCCGTCACGAGGGTGCGGAGCTGTCGGCGGTCTTTCGTGAGCGCCATGACTTCGAGCCCGGCAGCATGATCAATCTGCAGCCCGACCTGCAGCGCGCACACCTTTTCGATGCAGGCACCGGCGAACGGCTGGCGGCCTGAACAGGGTAGTACCCGCTTCGTGATCGTCCGTTCAAACACACACACAGGAGACAAGCATGAGTGAGTTCAATCGCCGTAAATTTCTGGAGGGTTCAGCCGGCGTGGCGGCAGCAGCCACCATGGGTGCAGGTGCTGCCGTCTTTTCGCCAATGGCGCATGCGCAGACCATGAAGTTCACGCCCGAAAAGGGCGCCAAGCTGCGCGTGCTGCGCTGGAGCCGATTCGTGCAGGGCGACATCGATGCCTACATGGTCAACGTCAAGAAATTCACCGATGCCACGGGTGTCGAAGTGCGCGTCGACAACGAAGGCTGGGAAGACGTGCGCCCCAAGGCCGCTGTCGCTGCCAACACCGGCGCAGGCCCCGACATCATTCTGTCGACCAACGATGACGCGAATCTGTACCCCGAGAAGCTGCTCGACGTGACCGACCTCGCCGAGTACCTCGGCAAGAAATACGGCGGCTGGTATCCGGCCGTGCACCAGTACCTGCGGCCCGACGGCAAGAAATGGCTGGGCCTGGGCCTGGGCGCTGCCGGTGCAATGATCGTGTACCGCGAAAGCATGGTGAAGGCAGCGGGTTTCAGCACCTTCCCGAAAGACACCGCCGGCTTCCTGGCCTTGCACAAGGCACTGAAAGAAAAGGGCACGCCAGGCGGCTATGCGCTGGGTAACGCGACGGGTGACGGCCTGTGGACGAACTGGCTGATCTGGTCGCACGGCGGGCAGCTGGTCGACAAGAACAACAAGGTCGTGATCGACAGCCCTGAGACGCTCAAGGCGCTGGAATACGGCAAGGAGCTGTACGCGACGTTCATTCCCGGCACGCTGTCGTGGCTCGACCCCAACAACAACAAGGCCTTCCTCGACGGGCAGATCGCCGCCACCAACAACGGCATCTCGATCTACTACGCCACCAAAAATTCTACCGACCCCAAGATCAAGGAATTGCAGAGCGACATCCAGCACGCCTCGTATCCGATCGGGCCGGTGGGCGTGCCCACGGAATCGCACCTGTTCTTCAACCAGATGATCTTCAAGTACACGAAGTATCCGAACGCCGCCAAGGAGTTCCTGCGCTTCATGATGGAAAAAGAGCAGTTCGATCCGTGGCTGACCGGTGCCGGCGGCTACATCGCCCATCCGCTCGCCGCGTATGCGAGCAGTGCGATCTGGACCGTGGATCCGAAGCACACGCCGTACCGCGACTGCGTGAAGAACATGCGCCCAACCGGTTACGCTGGCAAGCTGGGCTACGCTTCGGCCGGCGCGGGCGCCGACTTCATCGTCACCAACATGGTGGCTGAAGCAATCAGCGGTTCCAAGACGCCGAAGGAAGCAATGGAACGCGCACAGAAACGTGCCGAGCGCTACTACAAGGTCTGAAACCATGACACAACCTGCGGCGCAAGAAAAAGCGCAAGGCAACATCAGCCTGAACGCCAACGTTCAAGCGCCGCAGGCGCGCCCACACCGGGTGCCGTCGCTGCTGGAGCGATTCCAGAACAACAGGAACGCGCTGGGCTGGGCGTTCATGATGCCGGCGACGGTGCTGCTGCTCCTGTTCCTGACCTACCCACTGGGACTGGGCACCTGGCTAGGATTTACCGATGCCAAGATCGGGCGCGATGGCGAGTACATCGGCCTGGAGAATTTCAGCTTTCTCGTGGGCGACAGCGTCACGCGACTGGCGCTTTTCAATACGCTCTTTTATACATTCGTTGCCAGCATATTCAAGTTCGGGCTGGGCCTGTGGCTTGCCCTGCTGCTGAACAGGCGATTGCCCTTCCAGAGCTTTTTCCGCGCCGTGGTACTGCTGCCATGGATCGTACCCACGGCGCTATCGGCGATTGCTTTCTGGTGGATTTTCGATTCCCAGTTTTCCATCATCAGCTGGGTGCTGGTGAAGATGGGGCTGATCGATACATACATCGACTTCCTGGGTGACCCCTGGAACGCCCGCATCTCCACGATCATCGCTAACGTGTGGCGCGGCATTCCGTTTGTCGCCATCTCGTTGCTGGCGGGCTTGCAGACGATTTCCCCTTCTTATTACGAAGCTTCCGCCATCGATGGTGCAACGCCGTGGCAGCAATTCAGGCACATCACGCTGCCCTTGCTCACGCCGATCATCGCGGTGGTAATGACGTTCTCGGTGCTGTTCACCTTCACCGATTTCCAGTTGATCTATGTACTGACACGCGGCGGTCCGCTCAACGCGACGCACCTGATGGCGACCCTCGCGTTCCAGCGGGCGATCTCGGGTGGCGCATTGGCTGAAGGCGCAGCGATTGCCACCTTGATGGTGCCGTTCCTGCTGGCCGCCATAGCGTTCAGTTATTTCGGCCTCCAGCGCCGCGCATGGCAGCAAGGAGGAGACAAGTGATGATGACCCCCACGCTTGCCACTTCGTGTACTGCGCTGCCCCCCGAGGGGGCCCAGGCCTGCCTTGGGGCGGCCCTGCGGAGGCCTGTATGAAAGAAAGCAAGAATAACGACGCGTCGCAGGGCATGGACTTTCTGCAGTCCATGCCGCGGCGGTGGGTGACGCTCTATATCCCGATCCTGATTTTCGTGTTCGTGCTGCTGTTCCCGTTCTACTGGATGGCGGTGACGTCGTTCAAGCCAGACAATGAATTGCTCTCGCGCACTGGCAACCCTTTCTGGATCATCGGTCCGACTTTTGCGCACTTCGAAAAGCTGCTGTTCAAGACCCAGTACCCTTCGTGGCTCTGGAACACGATCATCGTCTCGGTGATCTCGACCGCGATTTCGCTGGTGGCGTCAGTGCTGGCCGCCTATGCCATCGAGCGACTGCGGTTCCAGGGCGCCAAGCCTGCAGGCGGCGCGATCTTTCTGGCCTATCTGGTGCCGCCATCGATTCTTTTCATTCCGCTCGCAGCCATCGTCGTCAAGCTGGGCCTGTTCGACAGCCGCATGGCGCTGATCCTGACGTACCCGACGTTCCTGATTCCGTTTTCGACGTGGCTTCTGATGGGCTACTTCCGCTCGATCCCGTATGAGCTGGAAGAGTGCGCGCTGATCGACGGAGCCACTCGCTGGCAAATCCTGATCAAGATCGTGTTGCCGCTGGCCGTGCCCGGCCTGATCTCCGCCGGAATCTTTGCGTTCACGCTGAGCTGGAACGAGTTCATCTATGCGCTGACCTTTGTTTCATCAAGCGAGAACAAGACCGTGCCTGTCGGCGTGGTGACCGAGCTCGTGGAAGGAGACGTGTACCACTGGGGGCCGCTCATGGCAGGTGCGTTGCTGGGCTCCTTGCCAGTGGCGTTCGTGTACTCGTTCTTCGTGGAGTACTACGTCTCGGGCATGACCGGATCGGTCAAGGAATAGTGTCCGGGATAGCGCCCGCAAGAGGGTTGAGGCCATGAACAACCACAACTCGATCGACGTCGGCGTGATTGGCCTGGGCGCCATGGGCTTCGGCATGGCCTCGTCCCTGCGTCGCGCCGGCTACAACGTTCGCGTGTTCGACGTGCGTCCGCAGGTCGCGCAGAAGTTTGCAGCCGATGGCGGCGCGGTCTGCACAAGCCCTGCGGAGATTGGCGTGACGTGCGAGATCGTCGTGAGCGTCGTCGTCAACGCGGCGCAGACCGAAAGCGTGCTCTTTGGTGACGACGGAGCAGCCGCAGCGATGAAGCCTGGCAGCCTGTTCATCATGTGTTCGACGGTAGACCCCAACTGGTCCGTCGCGCTCGAAACACGACTTGCCGCACGCAATATCCTCTATCTCGACGCGCCGATTTCCGGAGGGGCCGCCAAGGCCGCATCTGCGCAGATGACCATGATGACGGCCGGCACGCAGGCTGCCTACGACAAGGCAGGCGCCACGCTCGATGCGATGGCCGCGAAGGTTTACAAGCTCGGCGACAAGGCGGGCGCGGGCAGCAAGGTGAAGATCATCAACCAGCTTCTGGCGGGCGTGCACATTGCCGTCGCGGCTGAAGCCATGGCACTGGGCTTGCGCGAAGGCGTAGACCCTGCTGCGCTCTACGAAGTCATCACCCATAGTGCGGGCAACAGCTGGATGTTCGAAAACCGAATGGCCCATGTGCTCGCGGGAGACTACACGCCGCTATCCGCTGTGGATATCTTCGTGAAAGATCTTGGACTGGTGCTCGACATGGCGCGCGCGACCAAATTTCCATTGCCGCTGTCAGCCACGGCGCACCAGATGTTCATGCAGGCATCGAGCGCGGGCTTTGGCGGGCAGGACGACAGCGCCGTGATCAAGACATTCCCCGGCATCACTTTGCCTGCCGGCGAACCAGACGCAGGTTGAGCATGGCATCGCCGCTGCTCGGCTGCATCGCCGACGATTTCACCGGCGCTACCGATCTGGCCAACAATCTGGTTCGAAGCGGCATGCGCACCGTGCAGACGATTGGCGTGCCTGCCGATGCGGAAGCCCGAGTCGATGCAGATGCGATCGTCGTCGCTCTGAAGTCGCGCACCATCCCGGCAGAGCAAGCGGTGCAGCAGTCCTTGCAGGCTTTGCAGTGGCTGCGCGGGCAGGGCGTGCAGCAGGTGTATTTCAAGTATTGCTCCACGTTCGATTCGACGCCTCAGGGAAACATCGGACCCGTCACCGACGCCCTGCTCGATGCGCTGCACGGGCCGGACCAGGGCTTCACCATCGTGTGTCCCGCCTTCCCCGAGAATCAGCGCGCCGTTTTCATGGGTCACCTGTTTGTGGGCGAGCAGTTGCTCAGCGACAGCGGCATGCGCAATCATCCGCTCACGCCAATGACAGACGCGAATCTGGTTCGCGTGATGCAGGCGCAGACCCGTCGCCGTGTCGCGCTGGTGGCCCACAGCATCGTTGCTCGTGGAAGTGCAGCGATCCGCGAAAGATTTGAAGCGTTGCAAGAACAAGGCTTTGGCGTCGCGGTGATTGACGCAGTGAGTAACGACGACCTGATGTGCATCGGCTTGGCGCTGCGCGAGATGCCGCTCGTGACCGCAGGCTCAGGCATCGCGATCGGGCTCGCCCAGAATTTTGTCGCGACCGGGTTGCTTTCCATCAACGCCGAAGCCGCCTCGCTGCCGCCGTCGGGCGGTAGCCGGGCCGTGGTGTCCGGCAGTTGCTCGGTTGCCACCCAGGCGCAGGTCGCGCGGTTCATCCAGGACGGTGGAGCCGCGTTCGCAGTGGATCCGTTGACGTTGGCAGAGGGCATTGACGTTGTGGCAGCAGCACTCGCCTGGGCGGTTCCAGAACTTCAGCAGGGCCCGGTACTGATCTATGCAACCGCAGACCCCGATGCCGTGCGCGCTGTGCAAAAGCAGCTGGGCACAGCGCGTGCAGGCGAGCTCGTCGAGCGCGCGCTCTCATCCATTGCTGCAGGGCTTGTCAGTGCCGGTGTTCGGCAATTGATCGTGGCCGGAGGCGAGACCTCGGGCGCCGTGGTGCAGGCCCTGGGCGTGGAACGCATGACCATCGGTCCCCAGATCACGCCGGGCGTTCCGTGGACTGCGGTGACATCGACGCGCTGCCCCGGCCAGCCTTTGCACATGGCGCTGAAGTCAGGCAATTTCGGCGCGCCCGATTTTTTCAGCACGGCCTTTGCAATGCTGGATGACACGCCGTCATGACCAGGGAGTTGCGCGAGGAAATCTGCCGTGTGGGCGCTTCGTTGTATCAGCGCGGCTACCTCCATGGCACTGCTGGCAACATCAGCGTTAGATTGCCGGATGGCGGCTTTCTCATCACCCCGACCGATGCGTGCCTGGGAACACTTGATGCGAAGCACCTGGCGCAAGTGGATGCACAAGGCGCTCAGATCAACGGAGACCGGGCCTCGAAAACACTCGCCCTTCACCGGCGTATCTACGACGCAGACGGCGATGCGCATTGCGTGATCCATACGCACTCGACGCACCTCGTTGCGTTGACGTTGTCCGGGGTGTGGAGCAACGACGACATCATCCCGCCCATCACGCCGTACTTCGTGATGAAGGTAGGGCATGTGCCGCTCGTTCCCTATCACCGGCCTGGCGACCCTGCCGTCGGTGACCTTGTTGCGCAGCGGATCATGGGGTCTCACGCAGCAGGTCGAGCGATTCGGGCCGTGATGCTGGAGCGTCTGGGGCCATGCGTCTGGCATACGAACCCTGCCGCAGCCAGCGCGTTGCTGGAAGAGCTGGAAGAAACCGCGCGGCTATGGATGATGACGCGGCCTTCACCTCTGGGCGAGGCCGAGCTGGAGGAACTGCGCCAGCAGTTCGGCAGTTCTTATTGATGAGACAGCAAGGCTTGGCGCACGCTTAAACTGCTGGAGCCTATGTATGCCAGCAATAACACTTCATCACCGGTTACCCCTTTCGACCCCCTGAAGTTCGGCCACGCCGGGGCGGAGGCTTCTGGACATTGACTGGACCCAGACGTCGGTCGGGCCTATGGACACCTGGCCGCAGAGCTTGCGCATCGCCTTGGGCATCTGCCTGAATTCGCGGTTTCCGATGTTCGTCTGGTGGGGCGCTGACCGCATCAATTTCTACAACGATGCCTACGTCCCCATGCTCGGCAAGCGTCACCCTGAGGCTTTCGGCAAACCTGCGCAGCAGACCTGGGCCGATATCTGGGATGTAGTGGGACCGCAGGCCGACCGTTGTGGCGGAGGCTGAACGCGACCGGCTCATTCGTGACGCGATGGGCACGGTCGCGACACTCAAGGCCTGGTTTGACCAGGCGCCGGGTTTTGTGGCATTGCTCAGGGGCCCTGACTTTGTCTTCGAGATGGTCAATGAGGCCTACTACCAGCTCGTGGGACATCGGAAAATCGTTGGCGTTCCGTTATTTGACGCGTTGCCCGACATCCGTAACCAGGGCTTCGAGGAGCTGTTGCTTGGCACTTTCAACACCGGCACGCCGTTTATCGGCAAGGGGGTCCGCGTTCTGCTCCAGGAGCAGCCCGGCGCCGAGCCGAAAGAGCGATTTGTGGATCTGATCTACAACCCGGTACGCGATGGCGACGGACGCGTGATTGGCATCTTTGCGCAAGGGCACGACGTCACAGACCAGGTTGTCGCGGTGAATTCCCTCAAGGTTGCGGACAGGCGAAAAGATGAGTTTCTGGCGACGCTTGCCCACGAGTTGCGCAATCCGCTCGCTCCTATCCGGCAAGGTGTTGCGATCGCGAAATCGCCGCGTGTCAACGAGGAGAGACGGGGGTGGGCGCTGGGGATCATCGACCGGCAGGTGACTCACATGGCGGTCCTGCTCGACGACCTCCTGGATGTGTCGCGGATCTCGCGCGGCAAGATCAGTCTCGCGATGAAACCAACCTCGCTTCGAAGCCTGATCGATGCTGCCGTCGAAACAGCGCAACCTCTTTTGGACAGGAAGCAGCATCAGCTCACCGTGTTGCAACCGGATGAAGACATCGAGCTGAACGTGGACCCCGTGCGGATGGCGCAGGTGATCTCCAACCTGCTCTCGAACGCCGCGAAGTACACCGAACCTCCGGGCCGTGTGACCGTCGAGGTCCGGCAAGAGGCAGCGCACATCGGCATTGCGATCCGCGATACGGGCATCGGGCTGGAGCACGCTTCGCTTGAGCGGATATTCGAGCTGTTCTCCCAGATCAGCTCGTCGCTGCAACAGGCTGAGGGGGGCCTTGGCGTGGGACTGGCGCTGAGCAAGGGCCTGGTTGAACTGCACGGGGGAACTTTGCAGGCGCGCAGCGAAGGCCTGGGCAAAGGATCCGAATTCGTCATCACTTTGCCGGCTACGGCGGCCAACGAGTGATTGGTACAAGCCCGCGGCGCACCCTTCGCGTTTTTACCGGCTGCGGGCTAACGCAATGGTCAGGAGCAGCGATGAGCTTTCGATGGCACGCAATCCATGGATCTCGTCGGCGGCTATTCGAACCAGTTGACCGGCCGCCAGTTGGCGGCTGCCGGCGTTGCAGGTGAACTCGATCCGGCCTTCGATGCATTGCAGCGTGATCTCGCCGGAAACCGCATGCGGCGGCATTTCTTCC
The DNA here is from genome assembly GCA_046597415.1 of Ramlibacter sp. Classification (GTDB taxonomy): domain Bacteria; phylum Pseudomonadota; class Gammaproteobacteria; order Burkholderiales; family Burkholderiaceae_C; genus Ramlibacter. The sequence continues at coordinate 27,907 of JBKJKT010000052.1, read as the reverse complement.
CCCGCCTGCAGCACGAGACGGATCACTTCGAGATGGTTTGCCTTGAAGAGGGCGTGGGAGCGTGCCGTGGCAAGCGCGGCGCCAAATGGCACGACGTCGACAACGTCCCCGGCTTCTGCATGAGTAATGGCCATCACAAACCTTTCTGTTCAGTTGAGACCGGCAATGCGGCGGGTTCCGTTGCACTCACCGAAGAACATAACCTGCCAGGACCGACTGCACTTCGTAGATGCTCAGCTTCTTGTTGAACTGCTTCTGGATCGGCGTCGCCATTCCGGAAATCCAGATCTTCAGCTCGGCATCCAGGTCGAACGTGCCCGCCGTCTCGATGCTGAAGTGCGTGATGCTCCGGTAGGGGATCGAGTGGTACTCGACCTTGCTGCCGGTGATTCCCTGCTTGTCGACGATGACGAACCGCTTGTCTGTGAAAACGAAGTAGTCACGGATCAACTGATACGCATGCTGCACGACTTCGCCCGCCGCCAGGATCTGGGCGAACTCCTGCTGGATTTTTGCAGGATCGATCTTTGCTGCATTTCCGAGCATTCCGTCAAAGAGTCCCATTTCATCTCCTGTGGATCGACGCCGGCGTAGTCATCAACGTCAGGCCTGGCGTCGGCAAAGCTGTTCAATTGCGTGCATGACAGTGACTGGGTCAAGAGGCTTGGACAGGTGCAGATTAAAGCCCGCTTCGATCGCACGCTTTCGGTCTTCAGGCCGTACAAACGCGGTAATGGCAATCGCAGGCATAGCGCTTAATCGGTCAGGCGTGTGACTTCTGATGGCCTGCATCAGCTGGTATCCATCCATGCCAGGCATTCCGATGTCGGAAACGAGAACGTCAGGCTCGAATCCGGGGAGAATGTCCAGCGCATGTTGCGCGCCGTCCGCAGCCTCGACGGATGCGCCGTGCTCCCTCAGCACTTGCGCCAACAGGTCGCGCGTATCGGGTTCGTCTTCAACGACCAGGACTTTGAGGCCATGCAGGTTTGCAGCCTCCACGAACCCGGATGGGGAGGCCTCTACCGGCGAATCCAGCTCGAGTATTGGCAACCGCACTTCGAACCTGCTTCCTTTGCCTTCGCCGTCACTGTGGGCTGCAACCGAGCCCGAGTGAGCCCCGACGATGTGCTTGACGATAGACAGACCCAGACCCAGCCCCCCGTACTTGCGGGTCGTGGAACTATCTGCCTGGCGGAATCTTTCGAAGATGTCGGCGAGCAAGTCCTGCCGGATGCCGGCACCCGAGTCACTCACGGCAATGATCGCTTCGGTGCCTTCCTGCTTGACCAGAACATGCACTGATCCGCCTCGAGGCGTGAATTTCAGTGCGTTGGAAAGGAGATTCCAGACAATTTGCTGCAGTCTCGCAGCCTCTCCGGCGACCGGTCCGGTCGGCTGGACATCCAGGTGGAGCGATACGCCTTTTTCCGCAAATGTGGGGTTGATTATTTCTGCTGCCGATTGCACGAACACAAACGGAAAGACGGGTTGACGGTCCATGACGAGTTTGCCTGCCCGGATGCGGCTGACGTCCAGCAAGTCCTCGATCAGCTGGACCTGCGCCTTCGTACTTCGATCGATGACATCGACGCCCTTGAGCAGGTCGGGCTTGTCGGCGAGCTTTGCCCGAAGGATGTGAACCCATCCTGTAATGGCAGAAAGCGGTGTTCTCAGCTCATGCGACAAGGTGGCCAGAAAGTCATCCTTCAGAGTGTTCGCGCGCTCCGCTTCCATACGCGCCGATCGTTCGCTTTCCAGCAGTTCGCCCCGCTCCTGTGCGAGTTTCTGGGCTTGTTCGTACAGGCGCGCGTTCTCGATCGCGATGGCCGCCTGGCTTGAAATACCCGTGGCTAGCTGCTCGCTGCGTTCAGTGAAGATGCCCGGCTCCGGGTGTCCGAAGAACAGCCCTCCGATGGACTGGCCGGACCGGGAAATGACCGGCACCGCCAGGTAGCTGCGCACGGGAAGGTGGTTTGCCGGCATACCGTGGTGCGGTGCCCACTGGCCATAGCGCGGGTCCTTTTGCACATCGTCAATGCGTACAGGTGCCTCACCTCTGAATGTCGGTGCAAAGATCGGCGTGGCTCTGGGATGTCCAAAACGCTCGAAAGCTTCCCGCGGCGCGCCTGAAAGCGTGTAGAGCAGGTAGGCCTCGCCTTCGGGGGTCACGCTGCTATAGAAGAACGCGCCGAATTTCGCGCCTGTGAGTTCGGTAGCCGCATCTGTCACTCGCTGCAGCACGGTGTGAATGTCGAGCTCCTTCGTCAGGGTCTCGCCTGTGCGGTTCACGATTTCCAGATAGCGCGCGTCATCCCGGAGCGCAGCTTCACCGCGAATTCGCTCCAGCGTTTCCCAGCACCGGTCAACGACTGTCTGGACGAGGCCGACCTCGGCCTGCGTCCAGAACCGGGGCTTGACTTGATGCACCGCCATGGCGGCGACCAGCTTTCCGTGCTTGTGCAGGGGCACGCAGATGACCGACTGGATCTGGGTGAGCCGATAGACTGACAGATCGGTGCCTGCCGTCGCGGGGTCCGTATCGACATTGTTGTTGACGTAGGCGTGGCCCTTGCGCATCAGGTCCAGCACCACCGGCCCAAAATCGGCGAAGCGGTATTGACCCACGATGCTGTCGACGCCGTCGTTGAAGTCGCCAATGACGTCGAAGGTGTCGGCGTCGTCGTGGACGCTGGCATACGCGCAGCGGCTGGCGCCCAGGTGGGAGCCCAGATGCTTGGCGGCCGTCCGCATGACCTCATGTGCATCGGACAGATGGCGCACGGTCTGGGACAGGTCGTCAAGAAATTTGAGGCGCCGCTCGTTCAACACCCGCGCAGTTGTCTCCGCAAATGTGACCAGGACGCCCCGGATCCGGCCATCATCGTCCTTGACGGGGCTGTACGAGAAATTGAAATAGCAATCTTCCGGATAGCCGAATCGCTCGATCGTCAGCTTGAAATCGTCGAACCCGATGGGCTTGCCGTCCAGCACCTCTTTCCACATCGGGCTGATCGTGGGCCATATTTCATCCCATGTTTCGTGGGTGGGGCGACCCAGGGCGGCGGGGTGTTTGTTGCCCAGGATGGGGCGGTAGGCATCGTTATAGAACCCCGTCAGCCCCTCACCCCAGGCGACATACATCGGGAGTTGGCATTGAAGGAGAGTGGCGATCAGCGCCTTCAGGCTCTGGGGCCACTGTCCAGGCGAGCCGAGAGGAGTTGCTGACCAATCGTGTGAGCGCATGAGCGCGCCCAGCTCGCCGCCATCCTGAAAGAAATGAAATTCGTGGGTCGACTTCATTGGAAATGTGCCGGACTTGCGCCAAGGTCAAATTTGCGACACCGTGAGAACGCAGCCCAAAAGGTCGCCTGCCGGACCGAGCACGGGTTTAGCAGTGCCCTGGACGCGAATGACGGAGCCATCAGGTCGTCGGATTTTCCAGATTGCATCCTTGACTGGCAAGCGGGTTCGCACGGCGACGGTCAGAGGCAGCTGCGCCGGATCATGAGGTTCGCCCTCATCGGTGAGCAGGGAATAGACCGCGGTGTAGTCGTCAGGTCCGACGCCGAGCATCCGGACGCCGTGCAGTCTTTCCGCGCATGAGTTGACAAATGTGATGTTGCCTGCGGGGTCGGTGATGATGACTCCTTCGTCCAGCTGCTCGAGGACAGCCTGCCGCTCCGCCGCGTATTGCTCGATCAGGCGTCGCCGGTGAACCTTTTCAGTAACGTCCATCCCCAGGTGGAGTATCCCGTCCACGCTCCCTGACTCATTGAACAGCGGTTGATAAACAAGATCGAAAAAGGCTGTTTGCACTTCGGCTTCCGGCTCCGGTTTCCAGCGCAGCTCTACCTCATCGCCGCGGAAGATCTGGCCGGAAGAAAACACGCCGTCAAGAATGTCGATGAAGCCCTGCGGCCGCGACTCTGGCAGAGCGCGCTCCACCAGCTCGCCCACCACGTCCCGGTTGGCAATGAGAGCGCGTGCGCGGCTGTTCAACTGCTCGATTCGGTGCTGCCGCCCCCGGGTGATCGTCACGCACAAGGGCATCGACTCGATGATCTTTTTGACTGCCGCGAGCGCCGGCGCCTCCCGTTCCCGTCGCACCCGCTCACTGACATCGGTACCGATCAGAACGAGACCGCCACTGTGCGGAACCGCGAGCATCGCGTGCCACGAGAACAGGCTCGGGATGAATATCTCAAGGCGCAAGGGCACTTTGGAATGAAGCGCCTGGTCAAGCTGGGCCATCACGCCTGTGGACCCGAGCTCGGGAAAAATGTCATCAAAACGGCGTCCGACAAGTTCGGCGACCGGCCTGCGCAGTGCAAGGGCCGCGCGGCCATTGGCAAGGCGTATCACGAGCGCATGGTCAAGCTCGATGACAGCCTCGGAGATGTGCTCCAGCAACAGAGCGACGGGTAACATTTTTGGGCCTTGTCCATGCTTCAGGTGCCCCGATGTTCGCATGGAAAAGGCCATCGCGGCTGTGCGCGGAGGGGCCGATCAGATGGCGGATTCAGCAGCCTGATTCCGCGATCACTGGCTCATTCAAAACCTGGACAGGTCCACTGCCGCCGCCATGGCGCCATACCCCGCACTGTTGAGGTGCAGATGATCCCCACTGTCGTAAACCGGGTTTAGCGCTGCCGGGTCTGACGCACTGCGCACCACCTGGTCGAAGTCGATCACGGTCGCAAGGGTCTGGCTCCTGATCCATGCGTTCACCGCGAGGCGCTTGGCCTCGCTCGCTGGTGAAAAGTAGCCGGACCCCTTGAAGGGCATCAGGGTGCCCAGGAACACCGTCACACCCCGCGCTTTTACTGCGTTGGTCGCGGTCTGGATCGCGTCAATGATCTGCTGGGCAGACGCTGCCTGCATTTGCTGGGGGAACGCCTCCGAAAAACCGATGTCGTTGATGCCCAGTAGCAAGATGGCGTGAGTGACACCGTTGACTTCGAGCACATCCCGGGCGACGCGGCTGCTTCCGCTCGGCCCTGCGAAGTCGTAAACCCAGCGGTTACCGGAAATGCCGCCGTTCACAACGCCGGTACGTGGCTGCCCGGCAGCCTTCAGGCGGTCGTCCAGCTGGTTCAGATAGCGCTTGTTGCTGCCGGTCACAGTGCCAACCCCGTCAGTGAGCGAGTCGCCGAAGGCAACGATGACCTTGGCGGTCTCGGTACTGGACGCTTCAACCGCAGTCAGGCCGTAGTACACGTCGCGCAGGTCTGCACCCGCGCTCTGGAACGAGGCCGCCGAGAGCTGGTTTCCGGCAACGACATACGCCGTCTGCCGGGCATCGGTATGGATGGTGGCGATCGGGGTGGTGCCCGCGAAGTAAGTTGTCACGGCGAGGCTGGACAGGGCCGTCACCGGCAGAGCGATTGCATCGCTGGTGACTTCCGCGCCGGCAGCGATCGTGACCGACGCCTGACCTGCAAAGGTGGCCGGCCTGTCGGTGGCGACATCGATCTCCGAGCCGCCGTTGACGCTGCGCGCGACCCGCACGCCGGAGAACGTCGCCGGGGTCTTGCCAAAGCGGTTCGACAGTTTCAGCCGAACCGTATCGCCACCGAGCGAGAGTCGAACAATTTGTCGCAGCGTCTGGTTGGTGAAAGTGGGTGCGTCCTTGACGGCTGTTCCCGGCCATTCGACCGTGGCGTCCTGCATGGCTGCGGTCCAGGACGCGTAGAACCTGCTTTCGAGGGGCGGAGAGGGCGGGGTAACGGGAACTACTGGAGCCACGGGCACGACCGGAGCGACGGGCGTGTCCGGAGCGACGGGCGTCGCGGCAGGAGGCGGTGTCACCGTAGCTTGCGTGACTGGGGGAGCCGGAGCGGACGTCTCGGTGACCGAGCCGCCTCCGCCCCCCCCGCCGCAAGCGGCCAACCCGCAAGCCAGGACTGCGGAAATGGTCCATGATCTGATTAAGCCAGCGCGAAAAATTGTGTTGCCCATCGGTGTGTTTCCTGTTGCCTTCATGCTAGGGCGCTCGGTGGGAACGAGGGGCAATCGGCGATAGTCTGAACAGGCTATGGACACCCGGGTAACCTTGGTCCCCATGGATTCCCTTTCTCAACTCGTCCTGGGTGCGTCGGTCGGTGTGGCCACCATGGGCCGACGCACTGCCGTGTGGAAAGCCGCCCTGTGGGGCGGCGTGGCGGGCACCCTGCCTGACCTGGACGTCTTCATCGATCATGGCGATGCGCTGCGCAACATGGTGTTGCACCGGGCCGAGTCGCATTCACTGTTCTGGTTGACCCTGGCTTCGCCCGTGCTTGCTGCGTTGCCGGCACTGCTGCACGGCGAGCGCGCGAAATTCCGGCGTTGGTGGCTGGCGATCTGGCTGGCGCTTGTGACGCATCCGTTGCTCGATTCGATGACGGTCTATGGCACGCAGTTGCTGCTGCCATTCACCAACTACCCATTCGGGGTGGGCAGCATCTTCATCATCGATCCGCTCTACACATTGCCCTTGCTGCTAGGCGTGATCGTCGCCATGGCGCGCAGCCAATGGCGGGGTCTGGCCTGGGTCCATGCAGGGCTCGTGCTGTCGAGCGGCTATCTCGTCTGGAGCGTTGCGGCGCAGTGGCACGTCCGCAGTCTGGCCCAGGCGTCGCTCGCAGGTCAGGAGCCGCCTGGGGCTCTGCTGGTCACATCCGTCCCTTTCAACACCTTGCTGTGGCGCATCGTGGCCATGCGCGCAGACGGAAGTTACGACGAGGGCTTTCGGTCCGTGCTGGATGGCGACCGCCCGATCAGCTGGCAACGCTTTGCCGCGCCTGCGCCGGAACCGCTGCGAGCCTTGCCCGCCGTGCAGCAGCTGGCCCGTTTCTCGCACGGCTTCTACAAGGTGCACACGCGAGAGGGCCGGGCGTGGGTCACGGATCTGCGGATGGGCCAGGAGCCGAACTACAGCTTTTCGTTTGTCGTCGCGCAGCAGCAGGCCAGCGGGTGGACTGCGGTCACGCCTCGCAATGAAGGATCCCGCGGAAACGTGCGGCAGGGCCTGGCGTGGATCTGGGAGCGGATGTGGGGAAGGGATGTGGCGCCGGGTGTGGTGCCGGGCGTGGCGCCGTGAGGCAGTCGTGTCGCGGGTTTCTTGCCCAGGCCAGTGCCACGAGACTGGTTCGCTGGCCGGATGCTGTTGTGCGATATTGGTCACCCGCCAAAGGAGAAACGAGATGCCACGCCTGCAGCCGTTGCCGCCCGAGACCACACCCGAATTGAAGGGTCACTTCGACTTCTTCCTCGGCACGCTGGGCTTCACCCCGAACAGTGTCCTGACGATGCAGCGCAAACCGAAGCTGGTGCAGGCTTTTGCCCAGCTCAATGCGGCAGTGATGGATCCCGATGGCGAAGTCGAGCTGGGGTTTCGTCGCCTGGTGGGTCACCTGGCAAGCAAGGCCTCGGGCTGCCTGTACTGCCAGGCGCACACGCTTCTGGGCGCTCACAACTTCGGTGTCAGCGACGAGAAGCTGGCCGATGTCTGGACCTATGCGAGTAGTCCCTTGTACAGCGAGCGCGAGCGCGTCGCGCTGGACTTTGCGCTCGCGGCGGCGGCGCAGCCCAATGCCGTCACTGACGAACTCTTCTCGCGATTGCAGGAGCACTGGAGTGACGATCAGATCGTGGAAATTCTGGGCGTCGTTGCCATGTTCGGATTTCTCAACCGCTGGAACGACACGATGGCAACCCCGCTGGAGCACGTCCCCCTGCAGATCGCCCAGCACGCCGCCCGGGAGCACGGCTGGTCGCCCGGCAAACACGGCTGATGGGGCTTGGGGTAGGGGTTCCCGAGGTCAAAAGCAGTGAACTGGCTGAGGTAATCAGTTGACCGCTAGCCGCACGTTGCCGACACCGTTCACAATGAATTCGACCTGCTGCCCCGCCTTTGGAAACTGAGACCGGATGAGGCTGCCCGTGGTAACCAGCGCGCCCTGGGTCAATCCTGTGCCCCGCGATGCGAGGTGGTTGGCGCTCCATGCGAGCGCATCGGCAGGATTGCCGAGCACGTCGCGCCCGGTTCCGCGCCCCACCTCCTGGCCGTCGATCCGTGCAATGCCTTCCAGGGCGGCCAGGCTTGCCAGGTCACTGACTGCGAATCGGGTGCCCAGCACCAGCCCCTGGTTCCACGCGTTGTCTGCAGTGAGGGTAAGAATCGAATGCGCGAGCGTCGAGTAATCTGCATTGCGGTCGTCGGCGACTTCCAGTGCGGCGTACGCGCACGCCACATGCTCGAGGATGCTCTCACCGGTCCAGGGGACCGGCGATGAGGGCAAGTCCCGTCCCATCTCGAAGGCCACTTCGAACTCGACAATGAGGCGCCCATAGTTGGCGGCGCGCACGCTGCTCCCCGAGACAAGCACCTGGTCCTTGAACACACAGCCGGAAATGGAGTCGTGGAATCCAACCATCTCGCGCATGGCAAGAGTCGTCAGTGCGATCTTGTAGCCCGCAAGCGATGTGTGTCGCGAGCGCAGCAACTGCCCAACGCAGGCATCCTGCACAGCGTAGGCTGAGGCAACGTCCGTGAGTTCGAGATCTCCGTCGAGCGCACGGAAGTTCTCTCTTGCGTCGTGCTGACGAAGCAGCTCACGCGCAGCGGCCTGTGGGTCCAGGGTCGTCATTTTTTGCCTGCGAAAGTGGTGGAGAAAAGAGGAGGGCGGGTCAATGCGTAGAGCATAACTGTCGCGCCGCCTATCAGCTCAGCGCTACCTTGCGCCAAGCAAACTTCGGATCGCCGCATGCGCCCCGTGCTGCGTGATGAGGCGGTGTCCGCCTACGCCGCAGACCCAAACCTGGCCGTAATTTGGCCGATCACTTCCACAGGAGATATGCCATGCCCCAGCAAGACGCTTGCACTTTGCTCGACGCCGACCACCAGAAGGTCGAGAAGCTTTTCGCCCAATATCAGGCTGCCGGGAACGACCTGCCGACCAAGTCGCGGCTGGCGCAAGCGATCTGTCTGGAGCTGACCGTCCACGCCACCATCGAGGAAGAGATCTTTTATCCAGCCCTGCGCGAAGCGTCAGGCGACAGCAAAATGGTCGACGAAGCCGAAAAAGAACATGGCGAAGCGCGGGACCTGATCACGGAGATCGAGGACGCCGAACAGATGGACCCCTTGATGGCGAGATTGCAGCAAGCGGTCGAGCACCACGTCAAGGAAGAGCGGGGGCAGATGTTCGCCAGGGCTCGGGGCATCGCGGGCCTCGACCTGATGGCGCTGGGAGCCCAGCTTGAGAACCGCAAACGTGAACTGATGGCGGGGGCCCAGGTAATCTAGCAGCATATCCTCACGCCGCCTCGTGCTGCCGCGCTGAGCCCGATGACTACAGAAGTGGCTGCAGCAGCGCCAGCGCGTGCTCTCGTAGCCTGGTGCCCAAAGGCCGGTGCTCCCACTCTTCATATGTGATGAGGCGCGCCTTTTCGAGGTCGGCTTCGAACACCTGCGTCATCGTGCGGGCAAAGCCCGCGTCGTACACGTTGAGGTTCGCTTCATCGTTCATGCGAAACGAGCGCATGTCGAAGTTGGTGGAGCCTACCGACGTCATGAGGTCATCGACGATCATCATCTTGCAGTGGTACATCGTCGGCTGGTACTCGTGTATCAGCACGTCAGCTTTCAAAAGGCCGCCCCACAGTCCACGCGATGCGCCGCGCACCGTGGCCTGGTCGGTGTGTTTGCCCGGCACGATGATACGAACCCGCACGCCTCTCTGCGTGGCTGCGATGATGGCTTTGCGGGTCACCTCGTCGGGCACGAAGTAGGCGCTTGCGATGTCGATACTGCGGGTGGCAGCCGTGATCGCAAGCAGGTACATCATCAGCATGGATTCGCTGCCTCCGGTCGGCGAACTCGCGAAGGCCTGCGCCGCCAGGTCGCCGCGCGGCGCCAGGCGCGGGAAATATTCAGAGCCGTGCAGCACCTTGCCTGCGGTCTTGGACCAGTTGTCCAGCATGACGCTCTGCATCTGTGCGACCACCGGCCCTTCAACCTGGAAGTGGCAATCGCGCCAGTGGTCCTCGTCCTGCGCGTTGCCACACCATTGCGGCGCCACGCCTACACCACCCGTGAATCCGATGGTGCCGTCCACGATCAGCAGCTTGCGATGGGTGCGGTTGTTCAGGCGACCGAGTGTGTACCAGCGCAGCGGGTGATACCTGCGAATCTCGACACCGTCTTTCTTCATGCGGTCGATCAGGTCATCCTTCATGCGCGAGCTGCCGACCCAGTCGAGCAGCACGTGAACCTTCACGCCATTGCGGGCCCGCTCCGAAAGCGCATCCGCGAACTCATCGCCGATTTCTCCGGACCAGTAGATGAAGGTTTCGAACAACACCGTGCTTTTGGCGGCGCGGATCGCAGCCAGCATTGCCGGAAAAATCTGGTCACCGTTGAGCAGTTCCTGGACCTTGTTGCCCTCCACAATGGGCGGTCCCATCATGAGGCCCATTGCGCGGTTGAACTCCTCGTCTCCGACCTTGTAGAGATGGTCGATTTCCTTGTGCACCTTGTGTTCGGCGCCGGCAAGGTTCACATAGACCAGTGCAATTAGCAGTGTGATGGCGATTGCGGCGAGGATCACTTCGTCTCGTTCGGTTTGCTTGCACGCATGTTAGCGTCCAGTCGCCGAATTTGGCGCGAAGCAAGCTCAGCAGGATCAAGATGCAAATCGCGGCGCCTGGAACCGCGTTGGCATGGCACCGCGGGGTGCCCCGTCTCGGGTTGGCCTCGAGCGCCGATCGTTCCCCGGTTTCGCTATTCCAAAGACGGCAGAGGGCCGCAGTCTTCCGGTGGAGAATAGCCGGCGCGCCAAGCGTGATCCACTTCGGCGGCCCATCCGAGATCGCGCACCGCGTCCGTGTCAGCAGCCGTGAAACGATAGTAGAGTAGCCGCGGGCTGTAACCATCAATGTAAGCCCCATCCCAGGGGCGGCGTTCCCCCATCCAGGCAAGCACACCGCACTGCAGTGCCAAGTGCACAACGCCGCGGCTATTCAATTGCTTCTGAAGTGCACGATAAGATGCTTCTTCTTCGTGCATTTTCATTTGGTACACGATCTCCGCCGCACCCTCCCAAAACGAGCACGCACGACGATGCGACCATGAGTTGAGTCATGTTGTTGCTGAAGTTCATGTCGCCCTATTCCAAAGACGGCTGCAAGCCGCAGTCATGCGGTGGAAGATAGAAGGCGCGCCAAGCGTCGTCAACTTCGGCGTACCATCCCAGATCCCGCACCGCGTCTGCGTCAGCGGCTGTGAAACGGTAGTAAAAAAGCCTCGGTTCGGCAAGGCCAACGTAGAACTTGGTCCGGAGGTTGATGTCCTTCTCGGTGAGGGAACCGCACTGAATTGCCACGGGCTCAATGCCGCGGCTCTTTAATTGCTCCTGAAGTGCACGATAAGCCACCTCCTCTTCGCGGAAAGCCGCGTCATCTTCGAAAAATTCCATGCTGTACACGAGGGTGACTGGCTCGCGCTCGTCCCCCCCACCGCAGCCTGCCAAAGTGATCAGGCAGCACCATACGGCCATGATTTGAGTCAGTTTGTTGCCAAATTTCATGAGAGGGGTCCTCAAGAGGGCAGGCGCGCACGCCGCCAGTTCACAGTCCTGTGAGTTGCGCCATTCGTCACGGTAATCGGGACAAACTGAGCTGCATTCGCCTGCAACCATGCCGTGACGTCATTGACTGTCGCAGTGGGTGCTGCTGCCTTCACGAGTGAATAGATACCGGCGATTTGCGGCGTTGCCATGGAGGTTCCGGCGGAGAGCCCCATCTGATTTCCGATCTTGGACGACATAACACCGGTTCCATTGCCTCCACCGGGGGCCAGCCAGAACGCTTCTCCGGGAAAGGCCGCGGGATCAGCAACGTTCGCCGCTTCCTTATCATTGAAGACGCTTCGGGTATTGCCAACGCCGTCGTTGGCGACGGACGAGACTTTGACAACGCCAGAAAGGCAAGCAGGAAAGCTGATGGCACCAAGATATCCATAGTTGCCAGTGGCTGCGATGACAGGAACCCCAGCCGCGCGAAGCTGGTTCACCGCAGTGACAAACGGCGCAGTGGAAGAGTCATTGCAGGGCGCAGAATAGCGGCCCCCTGCAAGGCTCATGTTGATCGTAAACGGCTGTGCGCGTCCGTCTGCTGATGCAGGCAGGGCATTGGCGGCTCCCTGCAGGGCCGCCAGAATATCTGCGCTAAAAGCCGTCGTTTTGCTTGTTCCCTGAAGTTGTGAAAATAGCTGAATAGCGTAGATGCTGGCCGAGGGCGCGGGTGCTCTCAAGTAGCTGGGCGACGTCCGATCTCCTGAGGCAAGTCCAGCGACATGCGTGCCGTGCGAGCTTCCGGCAATCGGAGCTGCTGCATTCGGCGTGCCAAGCGGGCTGTCCCAGTTATTGGCGGCATTCCCGCCCGGGCACTGCGATACCCAATTCTCTGTTCCCGTACTCGTCGTGATGATCGATGTGGATCCCAAACAAGCCTGGAAAACCACCCGCCCACCCAGGAATGGATGGCTCGCCTCAACACCGGTGTCCAAAACGATAATGTTTTGTCCGCTTGCCGTGTACCCTGCGTTCCATGCCGGCGCCATGTTGAGCGTGACAGTGCTGGTACCCAGCTGGGCCTGGGCAACTGGCTTGTTCAGGGAAACGGCAAGCAATCGCGGGTCGCGCAAATTCGCAAGCTTCGAAAGTTCGGCGGGAGTCAATCGGACGGAAACAGCGCCGAACTCAGCAAAGTCTGCCCGGATTGCGGTCGTCCCAGCTTGCGCCAGAATGTCCTCAAGCGTCGCGCGATTGGCCTGCTTCAGAGCGCTGAGGGACCCGCGTGAAAGCTTGCCGCCAGCATGCGGGTCACGCATGACAACCATGACGTCCGCTTCTCCTTGAGCCATCGCCTGCTGCATTGCTTCGGGGTCGATGTCAAGAGTGCGCGAGTCGCTGTGACCCACCGGCCGGACGCTTCGCACCGCGTCGCTCTCGGCCAGGGCCAACAAGCCTTCACGCGTGACTCGCAAGGTCTTCTGAGCGCCAGATGTCGTCTCAGTACTTCGCGCCGCAGCCGCCTGATCGTCAAATGCTCCATTTCGAGCATTGCGGATCAGTGCACCAAGCTTCATCGCCGCTGGTCCTATCGCAGCCGCCTGTCCGTGAAAAGCAGCCTTGCCGTTGCGGTCGTAACGTACTTCGAGTCCTTCTGCATTGATGAGCACTTCCAGGTCAACAAAGCCCTGCTCTCGCAGCGATCGTTCGATGGCGGCATGCGACCCATCGCTGCCATTGAGGAAGGTCCTGTGGTTCCATGCGGGGCCTTGCTGGAAGGAAATCGCATTGGCGGTGCCGACGAGGACGTTGAGACCATGAGCCGTTACATGAAGTCCAATTTGCCCGACGCCGTTGTTCCACCGTCCACCGGCCAGCGCATCCAGGCCAAGTTCGGTGAGCAATCTTTCTGCCTTGGCGTTAGCGGCAGCGCTCACCTTGGCAGCATCTGACCGCAGGTCTGCCAGCGTGGATGGATGAAGATGGACCGTCACCGGCACCACGCCGGCTCGCGCCGCTTCCTCTCGCATTCGGTTGAGTTCTCCTGGATCGACGGATGCAGCGGCAACAATGACAGGCAACATGCAGAGCCCAGACAGCATTCTTCCCAGAACGTGACAGTTCATTTTTTCTCCCTTATTTAGTTGCGCCTTTATGTCTGGCGCGCGGATTTTATATTACGTAAGTAATAATATTTGAAATGTTAGTGTTCTTTAGGGCTCTTATTGCGACACGTCACTAACAGAAGGGACGACCGCAGGCCATCGATGTCACGCGAAGGGTTGTCGCGGAAAATAGGGCCACCGCTCACACGGAGAACCTCACATGACGAAACCAATGATCAGCAAGAACACCATCTGCCTCTGGTACGACGGCACTGCCCTGGAAGCAGCACAGTTCTACGCTCAGACTTTTCCTGACAGTGCGGTCACCGCCGTGCATCACGCGCCCGCCGACTACCCTTCGGGCAAGCAGGGGGACGTGCTGACGGTTGAGTTCACCGTCATGGGAATCCCGTGCCTGGGCTTGAACGGTGGCCCCGCGTTCAGACACACCGAGGCCTTTTCGTTTCAGGTGTCGACTGAGGACCAGGTCGAGACGGACCGGCTCTGGAGGGCGATCGTCTCCAACGGCGGCCAGGAAAGCGCCTGCGGCTGGTGCAAGGACAAGTGGGGACTGTCATGGCAAATCACGCCTCGGGCCCTGATCGAGGCAATCACCGATGCGGACCCCGCGGCGGCCAGGCGGGCGTTCGAAGCCATGATGCAGATGACGAAGATAGACGTGGCGGCCATCGAGGCGGCGCGTAGGGGATAGCAGCTTCGGGGTTGTAGGATGTGTGGCGGGTGGAGGAGGCTTGCGCCTACGTGGTGGTTGGGTTCTGCGCCGTAGATTCAGGCAACATCTTTCAGGAGCTTTCCACCATGCAACCGACCACCCCCATGAGCACCGCCATCCCGGTGCCTCGCATCGATATCGACGAGCCTGTCGCGGTAATCCCAATTGCCAGCGTGGCGCCTCTTGACGGACCACCTGATGGTGAACGCATCAACACATTTGCCCTTGCGCCCACAAAGGGCGATTCGGCATTCGAAGAATCGATCATCAACGCGTTTGGCTCCATGCGGGCCAGCGTGCTCAGCCGGCCGTTCACTTACGTGGCTGCCGCTTTCTCGCTGGGCTTTCTCATTTCGCGCATGCGTCGCTGAGACAGCAATGCTACTTACGCGACGCGCCACCTTGTTCGCCTTTCTTGCTGCGGGCTGGAAAGCCGCCGCAGCTTCAGCACCGACCGCCGCTGCATGGCCCCAACATTCAGCGGTCCCCGGCGGCGTCGCCAGGATTTCGCTGGGTGCCTCCCGGGAGCGTCCGTCGGCGCATCAAGGGCAGGTTCCGTTGCTCGTGGCGGGCCTGCCGTCGGGATGGATTGCTCTCGTCGGCATTCCACTGGCTGCGCCTGTTGGCACGGCAACGATCCAGGTTCAGATGGCCGATGCGCCCTTGCGGTCGATAGCCTACGAAATCAGGCCCAAGAAGTACCTTGAGCAGCGGCTGCGCGTTGCGCCGGGCCACGTGGACCTCTCGCCAGACGATCAGGCGCGGTATGAACGCGAACGCGAGCATCAGCTCAAAGTCATGGCCACGTTTTCAGCACCTGTTGACGCAGATGCATTCGGCATGACGGCGCCGGTCGCCGGGCCGCGCTCGAGTTCGTTCGGATTGCGCCGTACTTTCAACGGACAGGCGCGCTCGCCCCACTCGGGGATGGATATCGCAGCCGCGTCCGGCACGCCCGTCAACGCTCCGCTGGCCGGACAGGTGATCGACACAGGAGATTATTTTTTCAATGGCGCAACTGTGTGGCTCGATCATGGAGCCGGGCTGCTCACGATGTACTGCCACCTGAGCCAAACCAGTGTGCGTGTCGGCGATGTGCTTCGCGCCGGCGAGCGACTCGGAGCCGTCGGCGCCACTGGCCGCGCGACCGGACCGCACCTGCACTGGGGCGTGATGCTCAATCGCACCATGGTGGATCCGGCGCTGTTTCTGGCGGGGGCGTGACCGGCGACATGGGGCACTTCTTGCGCACTTCTGGCACAACGCGTCGGGCGGTGCTCCTGGCCGGCATGGTCACCTGCCTGTCCGCCATGTCTGCGGATCGGGATATCGATCGTGCGCTGCGTGCGGCGGCCGAGCGCAACGATCCCGACGCGTTCGATTCACTGCTGCGACAAGGCGCAGACGTGAATGCCCGTGACGCGCAGCAAGAATCTGCTTTCCTGATTGCCGCGCGTAATGGCCATGCAGCGATTGTGCGCAGGGCGCTTGCTGCAGGCGCCGACCTTCGCGCCCTCAACCGCTACGGCAGCACTGCCTTGATGGGGCCCGCTTATCGGGGCCATCTGGAAACCGTGCGTGTACTGCTCGCGACGCCGATCGACATTCACCACGTCAACAACCTGGGCTGGACGGCCCTGCTCGAAGCGATCGTGCTCGGCACCGACTCCGCAGCCCACCGCGAGATCGTGCGACTGCTCATCGAGCGTGGGAGCAACGTGAACGCACGTGACGGCAATGGTAAAAGCGCGCTACACCTCGCCGAGCAGAGAGGGCAAGCCGAGGTCGCGCGGATGCTGCTTGCAGCGGGAGCCCGAGCAACCGATCGTTAGCATTCCACGTGCGGATGCACCACACGCGCAGCAATCCTGCATCTTTTCGCTTGTGCTGGCGTCAATCGAGCTTGATGCCCAGGTCCACCGCGAGCTTGATCCAGACCGGCACATCGCGCTCCCAGTCCTTGCGCGTGTCGGCCAGGTTCTTGGGCTTGTTCGGGATCGCGAAATTCTCGCGCAACCTGGCCGCGCCGGGTGTGTCGGCCCACTCCACCGCAGCACGCGAAAGCGTCTGCAGCACCGCTTCGGGCGTGCCGCTGGGCGCCAGCAGGGGAAGACCGCCTTCCAGGCCCACCAGCCTGCCATCTACGCCCTGCTCGACCAGCGTTGGCACATTGGGAAGCTTGGGGCTGCGGTAGCTGCCCGTCACGCCGATCGGGCGCACGCCGCGGGTCGAGACGGTGTTGAATGCCTGGTAACTGCCGACGGCAATCTGCAACTGGCCGCCGGCGACGTCGACCCACATCGGCGATTCGCCCCGGTAGTGGACGGCCTGGATGCGTGTGCCCTCGGCACGGTTGGCCTGGTCGGCCACCATGTGCGGATAGGAGCCGGGCGCATACGTCCCCATCGAAGTCGGGTTCTTCTTCGCGTACGCGATGAATTCCTTGAAGTTGCTCACGCCCAGGGCTTCTGGCACACCGACCACCAGCGGGCCTGACGGAAAAAACACGACCGGTGTCAGGTCCTTGTCCAGGTTGTACGGAAGCTTGCTATACAGCACCCGGTTTTGCCACACCGTGCCCGAGGTCGTCATCAGGAGCGTGTGGCCGTCCGGCGGCGACTTGGCGACGAGATCGATGCCGATGATGGCGCCTGCACCCGGCTTGTTCTCTACCACGACCGGCTGGCCCAGTTTGCCGCCCAGGAATTCAGCGTATTGGCGCGCGTAGGCGTCTGTCAGGCCGCCGGGTGGAAACGCCACCACGATGCGGATTGGTTTGGTGGGCCACCGGGCTGGCTGGCCCAGCGCCGCCGGTGCAGCGGCTGCAGCGCCGACCGCTGTGGCAGCCAGAAGAAGTACGCGACGCCTTGTGCTGAATTTGATCATTGGACCGTCCTTGTTGATGCCTTCAGCGTAAGCCACCTGTGCCCCGACCGCCTCCGGGTCAACGCCTAGGGTGGATGCCGTGTCGTCGATCAAGAAGTAGCGCGCAAACCGATAGCTGCCCGACTTCAGGCGACGGCCACAAGATCGTGTGCCAGCTTGTCCCTGAGCTGCTTCACCAGATTCGTTCTGGCGCGCGTGATGTGGTGTTCCGTGAGCATCACCGCCAGATCCGCGTCGCCCCGGCTGATCGCCTGCGAAATTGCCTGGTGCTCATCCCAGATTGCCGAGCGCTTGTCAGACGACAGGTGAACCGCGCCCATCACTCGCCTGAGGTGAACCCAATAGCGGTTGGCATTCTCTCCAATCAGCGGATTGCCCGACGCCGCATAGATGGCGTTGTGAAACGCGATGTCAGCGTCGACTATGCGTTTGAGGTCCCCACTTTGCGAGCTCAGGCGTCCCTGCTGAATCAGGGCCGGATCAATGGTCGCTCTCGCCTGGGCTGCCAGTCGCGCTGCGAGTGCATCGAGTGCGCCCCGGACTTCGTAGAGACGGCCGACCCCGTCGGCGTCCAGCGGTGTGACCTGTACGCCGCGACCCGGCGCATCTTCGATCAGGCCATCTTTCTTGAGCAGGCGAAGCGCCTGCAGCACCGGGGAGCGAGACACATGCAACTGCTCGGCAATCTCTTCCTGCGTGATCCGCTCGCCGGGGGCGAGTGAACCGTCGGTGATGGCGTTCAGCAGCACGTTGTAAACCGTCTCGACGAAGTCGCTGCGGGTGGGAAGACTGTCAAGTTGCAAACGCATGGCGCAGATTCTAGTTTTGAAAACTAGTCGAACATGTCCGGCTGCGTGATGGCAAGGTGCTCATAGATCGGCTGGAAATGCAGCCAGCCGATGTACTCCGAACCCACGTGTTCCCGGCTGTAGCGCGCGCGCTCCGGCGTCACCAGCACGGGCTTGTGGCCGGTGGCTTCCACAATCAGTTGCTGGCGGCAGCAACGCTCCAGCGCGATGAACCAGAAGGCCGCCGCTTCGATGCTGTGGCGGCTGGCAGTGAGCAGGCCGTGGTTCTGGTGAATCGCGGCCTTCACGCCCTTGAACCAGTCGCAGACAGCCAGGCCTGCGCTCTCTTCAACGGCCACCTGACCTGCTTCGTCCTTGATCACCACGTGGTCCTCGAAGAAAGCCGCAGCGTCTTGCGAGATGGGATCCAGCGGACGACCCAGCGAGGCGAAGGCAGTGCCATAAACCGTGTGGGCATGGCACATCGCAATGATGTCCGGATGCGCTTCATGCACAGCGGCATGCAGTACGAAACCGGCGCGGTTGATGGCATGGCTGCCCTGCACGACGCGGCCCTTGTGGTCGGCCAATATGAGGTTGGACACCTTGACCTGGGAGAAGTGCACGCACATCGGATTGGTCCAGTACAACTCGGGATGCTCCGGATCGCGGATGGTCAGGTGGCCTGCAAAACCGTAGTCGAGGCTTTCCGTTGCAAAGGCGCGGCACGCGGCAACCAGCCGCTGCTTGAGGTGCAGGCGTTCGGCCTCGACGTTGTCGAATTCAGGTACCTGCGGGTAGATGAGGCCTGGTTGAGTGGGCTGGTAGATCGAGTGATTCTTGACTTTGTCGAGCATGGTTTTTTCCAGGACGAGGGGGTTGATGTTCAGAGGTCGAGCACGAGCAGCGGGCCTCGGGAGCGCGATACGCAGACCGTGAGACAGCGGGTTTTTTCTTCGTCGCTGAGGATGTAGTCGTTGTGTTCCACATCGCCTTCGAGGTAATCGACCTTGCAGGAGCCACACAGCCCCGACAGGCAGGAAGTGGGCACCCGAAGGCCCGCGAGTTCGATTGCACGAACAATGCTTTGATCTGGCAATACCGGCAACGTAATGCCGCGCCGCGCGAGCCGTACTTCAAAGCTCGCCTCGGGGGCGGCCTTGGCGGCAGGCTCTGGCGGCTTGAAGTGTTCGAAGTGAACGCTGCCAGGCGCCCAGTGCGTGCTGGCGTCGGCGCAGGCTTTCATGAAGCCGACGGGGCCGCAGTAGTACAGGTGTGCGCCGGCGGGTTGCTGCTGAAGCAGGGCGGTGATGTTCAATCCCTGGCCGGGCACGCCATTGTCGAAATGAAAGTGCAGGCGATCTTGCGGCACCAGTGCCCGCAGCTCGGCGACAAAGGCTGCATTTCGACTGGTACGCGTGCAGTAATGCAGCTCGAACGATTCTCCGTTAGCAACCAGCGTATGCGCCATGGCCTTGATCGGCGTGATGCCGATACCCCCGGCCACGAGCACCGTGTGCGCAGCACCAGGCACCATGGCAAAGGCATTGCGTGGCGCACTCACCGTCAGCAATTCGCCGACGCGCATGCTCTCGTGCATGGCCTGCGAGCCACCCTTGCCGTTGACTTCGCGCAGCACGCCCAGCGTCCATGCGCTGCTGTTGGCCGGGTCGCCCGAAAGCGAATAGGACCGCACCAGGCCGCCCTGCAAATGCACATCGACATGAGCGCCGGCTGTTGCTGCGGGAAGTTCGGCCCCATCCGGGTCCACCAGCTCGAAGGCGTGAATGCCTTCGGCCTGCATGCGGATTGCCTGAACCCGCAGCCTCAGCAGGGGTGCGGTCGCGGCTTCGAATTCGCTGATGCCCGCAGGCAGCGTGGCACTCATGCCTGCCGACGTGCCAGCACGTCTTGCTGCAAAGCTTCGAGCCGGGACTTCACGAAGGTCTCGCGCTCGGTGCCCTTCAGCGTGTCGGACTCGGTCAGGATCGCCACGACCTGCTTCGCCAGATGGCGGCGCAGCGTGACTTCTTCTTCCCGGGTCCGGCCCAGCGGCAGTTCGAACACGTTGCCCGAGCAATAGCTGTTGGGCTCGCCGCCGGACTCTTTCAGCCAGGCTGCGAACGCTTCGGGGGTGGCCTTGGGGTTCGTGCCCCGTACCGCATCGCGCAGCAGCTTGCGGAACATGTAGAGGCCCGCATCGAACTTGGTGGGATTCTCCAGCGCATGAATGGCGATGGGCCGCTGGCTGATGATGGCTTCGTAGTCGCCGGGTGCGTACTGGCAATCCTTGTAGTTGGCGCGCGCGCGGTGGTCCGACGGAATCGGTGGCAGGTCTTCCAGCTTGTACTTTCCAAAACGCTCCGGACGGCGAAGGGCCACCTGGCCTTCCAGGAAGTCGATGGTCTCGTAGCCCACCAGGCTCTTGTCGCCAATGCCTCGGGTGTCGATGCCCGGGCCCATGACACGCCAGCCCAGCATCTTGGTGTTGGTGTCGTCCACCGGCACGGTCCAGCGGATCATGTGGAAGCGGCCGAAGAGCTTTTTCTTGTGGCCGTCTTCCGAGGTGTAGGCGTGCAGGCTGAAGTTGGGCAGCACCTGGTGCTGGACGCGGATGTACATATGGCCTTCGTCGGAGCGCCGTGCGCCCGAGCAGGCCAGGCCGCGGCCGCCATGGATAGGCATGAAGTGCATGTCGGGTGGCACTTCCATCGACGCCGCACCGACTTCGTCAAACGTGGTGCCCTGATAGTTCTCGCCGGTGACCTGGCGCTTGGCGTGCAGCGCCATCGTGTGATAGTTGTCAGCCGAGTTGTCCTGCACCTGCAGCCAGTTGCAGTGCTGGAAGTTGCTGTAGGGCACCAGCTCGTCGCCTTCGGCTACGGTGAAGTTGCCTTCCCACTCCGGAAACGGCGGCTCCTGGTCGGGCGGGCCCATATAGGCGAAGACCAGGCCGTGATGCTCGATCGTCTTGTACGCGCCCTGGCGGATGGAGCAGCGATAGCGCTCGCCTTCTTCTTCTTCACCCTCGGGGAACGGCACGCGCAGGCAGGTCCCATCGACGTCGAAGACCATGCCGTGGTAGCAGCACGAAATGCCGTGCTTTTCGATCTTGGCGTACTCCAGAGAAGCTCCGCGATGCACGCAGTGGGCATGGAGCAGGCCGATGTGGCCGCTGCCATCACGAAAGCACACCAACTCTTCACCCAGGATCTTCAGGAAGCGCGGCGTGTCGGTGAGTTCCAGCGTCATGCAGACGGGATGCCAGAAGCGGCGCATGTATTCGCCGGTCGGCGTGCCGGGGCCGACTTCCGTCAGTTCCTTGTCGTGACCGGGTTCCTTGTTGGTGAAGTAGCCGCCAAACGGCGTCAGCTTCTTCACCGAGGCACTGCCGGTGCTTGTTTTGTCTTCGAACTTGTCCTGGGGTAGGGTCATGTGGGGCTCCGCGAGGTGGGTCGACAAAGGATGAGTTGTGTACTGAACTCTGTATCCAAAGAATAGGCCAAGAGTTTGGTTTTCGTGCGAGGGTTTACCCTTGGTAGAAGCTTTGAGGCGGTGATCGGGACGGGGAGGCAGTTTTGCTGCCGTCCCCGCGAGCCGACAGCGGCGGATGACGGACGGTCAGGCCGGAGTGGCCAGCTCAGAGCGCAGCTCTTCCTTGCGCTTGGCGACCTGCTTGCGCATGGCCACCAGATCCAAGGAGGTGGCGCGGGCCTTCGGGAATATCTCTGTGCGCTCTTCCTTGACGTGGTGATCGATGTTCTCGCCGAGCACCATGACCTTGGCATCGAACATTTCGTTCACTTCGTCCGCCGACTCGATCTGCGCAATCAGGTCCTTGGCACCCGCGTGCTCGACTTCCGCTTCGGCGATCAGCATGGTGTCTTTCAGTTCCGCACGCAGCGCGGGATAAAGAATCTCTTCCTCGACCGTAGCGTGCATCGTCAGCTCGGCGCAGATTCGCAGTGCGAGGTCCTTGCGGGTATTGACGGAGCCGGCGGTATTGCTGGTTGCCATCTGTTCGAATTCGGTGAACATTTTCTTGACGGCCTTGTGGTCGTCATCGAGCAAATCGCAAACGTCGGGCGGGGTGTTTTTTGTGGCAGTCATGTGTGGGTCTCCATAGGTGAAACCCATCCTGCTGCGAAGACCCACCGGGCTGTGTAGGCAAAGGTGCCGTGGACGTGGCCCTTCACCCTGACGCCTGCAATGCGCGGCTCAGCCGCACGGCAGCATGAAGCGCGCAAAGAACTCTGCCATTTCACTGTGCGCGCCGAGCGGAAGCACATGTGCGATGTACTGGTCCGGACGCACGACGACCAGCGCGCCTTCCTTCCTGTCAATGCCTCTCAGATCAAAGATGTCACGACCCGACCTGGGGTCCGCGCAGAACACCTTCTCGTAATCGCGCAGGCCATAGCGACCCTTCGCGGGAAGCAACAACGCAGGCATCGACTCAATCGACAAATCGTGATGACTCTGCTGGAAGATCGCCCTCGCATCGAACACTGCGTCCACGTCATGCCCGTCGCGCGTGTACCGGCGCACAGGCGACTGCGCAGACTCCTGCAGGTACCGGCACAGCGCGCGAATGCCTGCCTGTTCGTCTGTGTGATCCTTGATGTGATCGTTCGTGCCGCCGAACGCGTAGAGCCGCCAGCGTCCGTCTGCCTTCCCGGCATGGCCCAGGTGCACTGGCCTTGCGTCAGCTATGCGAAGCACCGGCGCTGAATGAAATCGCGTGCCGATCACAAAGCCCGTTGCCAGGTGCTGGTGCGTGGCCTCACCCGTGATAAGCGAAGGTTGGTAGTGCGTGCCCATGCCTGCAGTGAAGCGCGCATGCCGCTCGAAATACTTCTGGAATTCCCTGGGGTCTACGCCACCTGATTGAGCGCCGCTGCCGTGCTTTGCGGGCTCGCTGAACATCTTTGCCCACTCGCGGTCGAAGTCGATCAGTTCCTGCGCCACGACCTGCCGTTCAAGCGAATAGGTGTTGAGCAACTCAGGCGGGCACTGGCCGCGTAGCACCGACGCCAGCTTCCATCCGAGGTTGAAGGTGTCCTGCATGGAGAAGTTCATGCCCTGTCCGGCCTTGGGGCTGTGCGTGTGGCACGCGTCGCCGGCGATGAAGACGCGGGGTCTCTGTGCGGATCTGTCCATCGCGTCGTCATACCTGCCGCAAATGCGCTGGCCGATCTCGTACACCGACCACCAGGGCACCTCTTTCACATCCAGCTTGTAGGGATGCAGGATGCCTTGCGCAACTTCGATCAGCCGTTCGATGGTGATGCCCCGGCTCGAGACGCGCTCTTCTTGCCCGAGCTTGTCCATCTCGACATACAGGCGCACGAGATAGCCGCCTTCACGCGGGATCACAAGCAGGTTGCCTTGCGCGGACTGAACGGCGACCTTGTACCGGATGTCGGGAAAGTCGGTGACCGCCAGCACGTCCATGACCCCCCACGCCTGGTTCGCCGAATCGCCCACCAGCTGCAGTCCGATGGCCTTGCGCACGTTGCTTCGCGCACCGTCGCAGCCGACGACGTAACGCGCCTTGATGGTTTCGATCTGGCCTGCATGAATCCCATCGCTTCGCTCGATGCGCACGGTGACCGGATGCGCGGATTCTTCATCCACCGTCACATCGACGAGTCGGCGGCAATAGTGGGGTTGCAGCCGACCCGGGGCGTTGCGCATCAGCTCCAGGTAGAAATCATGGACGCGCGCCTGGTTCAGCACCACATGCGGAAACTCCGACAGGCCATCTTCGGTGTCCTGCACCCGGCCATGACGCGAGATGCGGTCCGGCTGGTTTTCGTCCGGCTTCCAGAACGTCACCTCGTTGATCCAGCAGGCTTCCTTCAGTACCTTCTCCGCGAAGTTGAAGGCCTCGAACATTTCCATCGTGCGGCACGCAATGCCGTCGGCCTGGCCGAGCTGCAAGGGACCATCTTTCTGCTCGACGATGCAGGTGCGGATGTCGGGAAACGCAGCCAGCTGCGCTGCGAGCGTGAGACCTGCGGGGCCGCAACCGACGATCAGAACATCCACTTCGGCCGGTGGCTTGTCGCTGTGTGGCGCAACATTCGGCGCCGCGTCCTCCACGTGGGGATCGCCGGGCCTGAAGCCGTTCATGTGAAATTGCATGGGGTCGCTCTTCTCCGCATCAGGCGGGTCACCCCAGCATTTTGCCGTGGTGTACCGTGCTGCTGTCTTACCTGCGAGGATTGCTGATGTCCGCTGCGCCCACAACCTCAATCATCGAATTGCTCCTGGGCTTGGAGCTCGCTTCGGCGGACGCTGGTGGAGGCAATCGCCTCTCGATTGAAGGCGTCGCCATGAGCGCTGGAGATGATGGCTCTCACCAGCTCAGTTTCCGCAAGATCGAGGCGGCGTCCCTGCGCCTTGCGTGGGGCTCGCATACCGTCGAAATTGCCCAGCTCGCACTGCACGACCTTACCGCGCAGCTTCGCAAGGAGGACGGTCGGCCCCGCCTTTTCGCGTTGCGTGCGGCGTCGGCCGAATTGTCTGGCGTCCAGATTCAGGGGCCGGTGGGCCTGGCGCAGCAGGCCGCCGCCGACCCGCCGCAGGAACCCCATGCATGGGATCTCGGCCCGCTTGCCACGGCAGAAGGAACGCTTCGCGCAGAGATTGTGGATGCGCACCTCATGTTCGATGCAGACGTGACAGTGCCGATTCGTTCTGGACAAATTGATTTCGACGACGCGACGGTCGAGCATGTGGGGCCCGATTCGAGAATGGGCGTCAGCGCGCAGGGAATTTATGTCGATGCACCCAACGGACGCAGCTATCTCTATCAGTTCACTCCCGGGCCGGTTGCCGGTGTCGAGTTTGAAAAGCGCGCGGCCTTGATCGGCCGCCTGGTTTCGGATCGCGGCAAGCTCCAGTTGCAGCGATTTGCCGAAGGCGTTCTGGGGGCTGGCATCCGCGCTGGAGGCCTGGGGCTGACCGAGCAGGCCCGCGCACTGCTCGGTCGCACGGCCATCACCGGCGACCTGCAATTGAGTGATGGCAGGTTCTCGGCGCACGGCGGACAAGTCGATCTGGTTGGCCGCGCTGAAGGCCGCAACGCAGTTCGAATTCATTCGAAAGCCGTCGGTGCCGGAGTGACTCTTGAACTGCCCAGCGTCTCACTTCGGCACGCTGTGATGGATGCAGCTCCCGTACGCCTTGCGTGCGACGAATTCACCGCATCGATTGTTGTTCAGCTGCTTGCCGATGCTGCACAGTTGCGCCTGGACGCAACGCTCGGAAAATGCGTCCTCACAGGGGTGGAGTGGAAGTTGGGGTGACCCAGGCATCGCGTGCTGCTGTGTCTGTTCTGGAGGACTCCTGTAGGTCTGCTTCCATGTGCAATGTGCGCAGTTTCCTATGTCGACGGCCTGCCCCGCACGCTTACCCTGCGGGCTTCTACCAAGGAGATCGCATGAACAATGACACTGAAAAGAAGGCTGCCGGCACAGGTGCTGGCGTGGTTGGCGGTGCAGCTCTCGGCGGCGTCGCCGGTGGTGCAACTGCCGGTGCTTTGGCAGGCGGCGTGACTGGCCCGGTTGGCGCCGTGATCGGTGCCGCAATTGGCGCAGTGGCCGGAGCCGTCATGGGCAGACGTGCAGCTGATCCGGCAATCGAAGACAGCTACTGGCGCGAGAACCACTCGACCCGTCCCTATGCACAAAAGGATCTGGGCTACGACCACTACAAGCCTGCGTACAGCGCAGGAGTCGAGTCCTTCAACCGCAACCCCGATCGTTCGTTTGACGATGTCGAACCAGAACTCAGCCGTGACTGGAACCGCGCTCGCGGCAGTTCATCCCTAGAATGGGAGCACGCCCGCCCGGCTGCTCGCGACGCATGGGATCGTGCAAGCAATGCCATTGAACGGGCCATTCCCGGCGATTCGGACAAGGACGGGCGATAACGCCTTCTTTGGCTGACCGATGGAGGGGGCGCCTGCAAGCAGGTCGCCCTCTTTTTTTGTGCTCATGAAATCTTCATTGATCGGCCGTAGCGTGGTGGCGTCACTTGCAGTGGCGCCGTTTCTTGCCCAGGCGCACGTCAAGTGGTTTGCGCCCTACATTGTTGAAGCGCCGCCGCAGCGCATCGTCGAGACGCTGACCGATCGCTGGTTCCTGGCCGGAATCGCTCTGGTGCTGACGTTTTTTGTGGTGACTCGCGCGATCGAGAAGACACGCTTCGGCGAAGCAATCCTTGCCAGCTTCGACAGGGTGACCGGTCCGTTATGGACGCGCCGCGACGACTTCATGCGGTTTGTGATCGCCGGATTTTTTGTGGCGATCTTCGCAGTGGGCGGCGTCTACCTCACGCCCGACCTGAAGACGCCCAACGAATGGGTGTCTTGGTTGCAACTCGTGATCGCGGGCCTGGTGTTCTCACGCCGCACGATGCCGCTCGCGGCGCTGGGCATCCTGGGCTTGTGGTTCCTCGCGCTCACGCAGTACGAGCTCTTCCACCTGTTCGACTATCTCGCCCTGGGCGTCGGCGTGGCCGGCTATCTGTTCCTGGCCGCCTCGAACAATCCCGAGTGGAACAAGTACCGGTTTGCCGTGCTGCGCTGGGGCGTTGCCATTGCTCTCATGTGGTCGAGCCTGGAGAAGTTTGCCTATCCCGACTGGTTCTATCCGTTGGTGGAAGAAAAGCCATTCCTCACCTTCGGCATGCCGCGCGACATGTTTATTCCGATGGCCGGGGTGGCCGAGTTCACGATGGGCTTCGGCCTGCTCTGGACGGCGTTGATCCGCCGGCTGTCAGCGCTCGCGCTGTTCATCATCTTCAACATGGCGGTGTATCCGTTTGGGCGTCTGGACCTCGTCGGCCACGCGTTGATCATGGCGGTGATCGTCATCATCTTTTGCGATCCCACGCCCCAGGTGCGCTTCGCGGTGCGGCGCACGCTCGTCGCGATTCCGGCAGCGCTGGTGGTAACGATGGCTGTGTTTGCGATGAGCTACTGGGGCCTGCATCATGTGCTGTACGGCACCGATGGTCGCTCGGGTGTCGCGTCGTCGAAGACCGGTACAGCGATGGCCGATGTACGCGCAACTCACTCGCACGATCCGGAGCGACCGCACTCGGTGGCCGGTGTGCGCAATTCCGACGCCGATCAGGCTTTCGTGCGGGGAATGATTGCGCATCATCGCGCCGCAATCGAGATGGCGCAGATACAGCTCAAGCACGGAGCCGATCCGGAGAACCGGAAACTTGCTGAAGAAATCATCCTTGTACAGACGCGCGAAATAGCGCAAATGGAAGCCTGGCTGAAGATGAAGGGCGGCTGATTCACGTGTTCAGTGGAAATAGCTACCCGTGCAGAGACCGGGTGGTGTTCGCTATGCTTCGCCAGATGGCCCCCATCCTCGCGATCTCAATTGGCGCCGCCATTGGTGCAATTCTCAGGTGGCGACTGGGGCTCTGGTTGAACACGGCCTGGTCCAATGTCCCGCTTGGCACCCTCTCCGCCAATCTGGTAGGGGGGTATCTCATAGGAATTGCCCTCGCGTTCTTTTTGCAGCGGCCCGATCTGCCGCCTGAATGGCGGCTGCTGGTGGTGACTGGTTTTCTCGGTGGTCTCACGACCTTCTCGACCTTCTCTGCGGAAGTCGTGGAAAGCATGATGCAAGGCCGCGTGACGTCAGCCTTGGGCATCGTGTTCCTGCACCTCGCAGGAAGCCTCTGCCTGACGGCACTCGGCATCCTCACGTACAACACCGTGGCGGGTCGCTAGGGCCATGGCAGCACGCTGGTACTTCGGCTGGAATATCGTTGCTGCGGCAGCCTTCCTGACTTTGCTTTCATCGG
>JBKJKT010000233.1:0-2800 GCA_046597415.1 Ramlibacter sp. | reverse complement strand
GCCATCGCTGGTAAAGCCTTATCTGGGGAATGAACGGTGCGGACATTGGTCAAGCGTAGCAGCGCTGTGTGATGCGATCTTCGCGACTTACCCTGACGCGAGACGCGGTTCCACCCTTATCTGCCGGGGTAGCGATCGTGGAACCACTCGCGCATCTCTGTACCGGCGATGCCGAGCGGGCTCATGATGAACTACAGATGTTGGCCGCTCTGGCTGGAATAGACTTGTATGGAGCCTTCGAGTCCGTGGCGCATGAGCTGCTCCAGAGTTCGCTCGTGCGGGCCTCGCCGGTCATCGGTGCGATCGATCAGTCACCGGCCTGGAAAGCGATGGAAGACCTGGCCGGGATCTATCCCGAAATGGCGCTCATCGACGTCAAGATCCCCATCCTCTCCGACCAGGAGATGCAGGCGCGAGGCGGACGACCGGTTCTCGATTTCGCCGCCATTGACCAGGACGTGTGGGAATCGGAATGGGACTAGCCTGAAGCAGCGAGCCACGCGTCGCCGCATTTTCTTGTGAAGTCCCGCCATTGCCCCTAGCATCCCTGCACCAAAGCAAAGGAGCGGGAAATGGGAATGTTCGACTGGACCGAGAAGTCTTCAGAGGTTTTGAACCAGGGCGGTGTCATCGCACCCGATGAACGCCTGCCCTGGCCGCAAACGGCGGTGATGGGCGTACAGCACGTGATCGCGATGTTCGGCGCGACGGTGCTCGCGCCGATCCTCATGGGGTTCGATCCCAACATCGCGATTCTCATGAGCGGCATCGGCACGCTCATCTTCTTTTTGATTACCGGCGGCAAGGTGCCGAGCTACCTGGGCTCGAGCTTCGCTTTCATCGGCGTGGTCATCGCAGCAACCGCGTATGCGGGCAAAGGTCCGAATGCGAACCTGGGCGTGGCGCTGGGCGGCATCATCGCGTGCGGGGTGCTCTACACCATCATCGGTGCGATCGTGCAGGCCGTTGGCACGGGCTGGGTCGAGCGATTGATGCCACCGGTTGTCACCGGTGCGGTGGTCGCCGTGATCGGCCTGAACCTCGCCGGCATTCCGGTCAAAAACATGGCGGCCAGCAATTTCGATTCGTGGATGCAAGCGGTGACCTTCGTGTCGGTTGGCGTCGTGGCCGTGTTCACGCGCGGGATGGTGCAGCGCCTTTTGATTCTTGTCGGCCTGATCGTGGCATCCATCCTCTACGCGGTGCTCACGAACGGGCTGGGCTGGGGCAAGCCGATGGATCTCTCGGGTATCGCCAATGCCGCATGGTTCGGCGCACCCGCATTTGCGGCACCCGTGTTCAGTGCCAACGCCATGCTGCTCATCGCGCCCGTCGCCATCATCCTCGTCGCTGAAAACCTGGGGCACATCAAGGCAGTGACCGCCATGACAGGACGCAATCTCGATCCGTACATCGGTCGTGCCTTCATCGGTGACGGCATTGCCACGATGGTGAGCGGGGCCGGAGGCGGCACCGGCGTCACGACGTACGCAGAGAACATCGGTGTGATGGCGGCCACGAAGATCTATTCGACGGCGGTGTTCGTTGTCGCTGCGGTGATCGCGATCCTGCTGGGTTTCTCGCCCAAGTTTGGCGCTGTCATCCAGGCGATTCCGCTGCCGGTAATGGGTGGCGTGTCGATCGTCGTGTTCGGCCTCATTGCGGTTGCGGGCGCGAAGATCTGGGTCGATAACCACGTCGACTTTTCGCAGAACAAAAACCTCATCGTTGCTGCGATCACGCTCGTGATCGGCACTGCCGATTTCACGCTCAAGTTCGGATCGGGACCTGCGGCCTTTGCGCTGGGCGGCATCGGGACCGCAACGTTTGGCGCAATCCTGCTCTATGCGTTGCTCAATCGTGGCGGCTCAGACGCGCGTGATGCACGTGCGGACCCACTGCCAGAATCTAGAATCGTCCGATGACATCCCCTGCCCCCACACCTTCAGCGCGCATCTGGAAAAAGCCGATCTCGATCGAGCTTCTGGCCAGGTCCCACATCGGCACGGCGCCTGAACACCTGGGCATGGAGTTCCTCGAAGTCGGTGACGATTTCATTCGCGGTCGCATGCCGGTGGACTCGCGCACCCGGCAGCCTTACGGCCTGATGCATGGCGGCGTGTCGGTGGTGCTCGCGGAGACGCTGGGCTCCTGTGGCGGCATGTACTCCAGCGAGCAAGGCTCTCGCGTGGTCGGCCTGGACATCAATGCGAATCATCTGCGCGGTGCGAAGTCAGGCTGGGTTACCGGCATCACGCGGCCCGTGCACATCGGGCGCAGCACGCAGGTCTGGCACATCGACATGCACGACGATGAGGGCAAGCCAACCTGCGTGTCGCGCCTGACGCTGGCGGTGTTGAAAGCTTGACGCCTACTCCGGCAATTGCGAACGCGCGAGCCGCTCGCTCTTCCAGTACACGTCGTCGCCGCCATTCATGCGATTGCACACACGTGCCAGCACAAACATCAAATCGCTCAGACGGTTGAGATATTGGCGCGGCGCATCGCGCAGCGTCTCTTGTGTGCCCAACGTGACGACTGCCCGCTCTGCACGCCTCGCCACCGTGCGGCAGACATGCGCCTGCGACGCCGCGCGATTGCCTGCGGGCAGGATGAATTCCTGCAGCTTGGGTAGCTGCTCGTTGTAGTGTGCCAGTGCGTCATCGAGCGCTTCGACGGCCTCGGGCTTGAGCAACTCGAATCCGGGAATCGACAGCTCTCCACCCAGGTTGAAGAGTTGGTGTTGTATCTCGACCAGCAGCTCGTTCACGCCGTCGGGTAACGGCTCACACAGCAACAC
>JBKJKT010000162.1:0-29634 GCA_046597415.1 Ramlibacter sp. | reverse complement strand
ATCCAGGGTCGGCGTGATGGTGGGCGGGCGTGGTTGTGTGCAGGCGGTCGGGCCCGATTTCCTCATCACCGTCGCGTGGCAAGGCATGGGTGCGGTATCTGCACCGCCTACGTCCGTCGCGTGCGGGCAAGGTAGCTACAACACGGCAGGTAGTTCTTGCGTCAACGATGTCTGCCGCCGGGTAGTGACCACACTCGTGCGGGTGGCGACACTATGAAATCGGCCAAAGTGTCCCTGCGCCAGGGCGGCTTCACGCTGGTGGAGCTCATGGTCTCACTGGCCATCGGGCTTTTGATCATCCTGGCCCTGTTGACGCTGATGATCAGCGTCAATCGCAGCAACAACGAAATGGTCAAGGCGAACCGCATCATCGAGAACGGCCGGTTTGCGCTGATGTTGCTCGCGGCGGATGTGTCTCATGCGGGTTTTTGGGGAGGGTATATCCCAAAATTCGACGATCTCACCGGGTCCACGACCGTCGCACCCACCGACTACCCGACAGCGGTTCCCGACCCTTGTCTTGCTTATGCGTCGTGGGACACGACGCCGATGTACAAGGAAAGTCTGATCGGCATTCCCGTTCAGGGCTACGAAATTCCGGCGACCGTTGCGTCGCCAACATTGCCCGTGTGCGCCGCGAAAGTTGTCAGTCCCAAGGCCAGCACTGATGTTCTGGTCGTCCGGCATGCGGAAATGCTGGATTTCAACTGCGTTCCGGGAGCTTCCGGCTGTGCCGTTGTCAATGTCGACCAGGATGTTTATTTCCAGATGGACAGAGAGTGCCGGAACACTGCACCCACCATTCCCTATGTGCTTACCCGAATGAGCGCCGATCTTTCCCTGCAACAGCGCTCGGCGGTTAGCTGCACTGCCATGGAGAAGGCGGCCTACCGGAAATTCATATCGAATCTTTACTACGTGCGCAACTTTGCAGTGACTGCGGGCGATGGCATCCCCACGCTGATGCGTTCCCAATTTGGGTGGAATGGCACAGTTCCAGAGCACAGGGCAGCCGACCCGCTCATCGAAGGCGTCGAGGGCTTTCGGGTCGAGTTCGGAGTCGATTCGCTCAGTGATTCAGGCGCTGCGGTCAATCACGCTGCCGCAATCAACTGGGCGAACGCCAACATCAAGACCTCACCGACCAATCGCGGCGATGGAATTCCGGAGGGCGCTTACGTCAGGTGTACCACGGCCGCGCCATGCACCGTCGCCCAACTGGCCAATGCAGTGGCCGTCAAGATCTACGTCCTGATTCGCGCCGACAACATCACGCCAGGTTACGTGGACAACAAGACCTACACCCTGGGCAGCACGACACTCGGTCCTTTCAACGATAACTACAAGCGGCACCTGTTCCAGCAGACCATCCGCCTGCAAAACGTGTCTTCGCGAAGGGAGACGCCATGACGCGCATCTACACGCTGCGCGCCCCCGCGAAAACCACCCAGCGCGGGGCAACGCTGATCATCGGCCTGATCATGATGGTGCTCATCACGTTGATCGTGCTGAGTGCCTTTACCCTCAGTTCGACCAACGCGAAGTCGGTGGGCAACATGCAGGTTCGCGACGAGGCCATCGCAGCAGCCAACCAGGCGATCGAGCAGGTGATCAGCGCTGATTTCACAGCAGCACCTGCCGCTGAGTCGATCAACGTCGATATCAACAAGGACGACGTCATCGATTATTCAGTTGCATTGGCCAAGCCGGTGTGTGTTCGCGCCATCGCAGCCGTCACGAGCGTTGGTTGCGATACGGAGCATCCCGAGTTGTGCACCGGCTCGACCTGGCACTCCGAGTGGGATATCAATGCAACAGTGACCGACGCCTCGAGCGGCGCGAGGGTAAACATCAGACAAGGGGTCCGCGTGCTGCTGACCGATTCTCGCAAGATATTAGTGTGCCCTTGAGGCTCAGGGAAAGATCATGAAAACCATTTTCAAGCGGTGCGTTGCCATCTTCTCGATGTTGTGTTGCATGCCGTTGATGGCAGAGGACATCGACTTGTTCGTGGGCAATTCCAGCACGAGCACCGATGTGCCGAACGTCCTGATCATCCTGGACAACACCGCCAACTGGAACACGGCTTTCGCGAATGAGAAGGCCGCACTCGTTTCGGTGTTGAGCGGGTTGCCCGTCGACAAGTTCAACGTCGGCTTGATGATGTTCACGGAATCGGGGGGCACCAATAGTGGAAACGATGGCGCCTATGTGCGGGCTGCGGTGCGGCCCATGAACGCCAGCAACAAATCGACCTATTCAGCACTTGTGAACAGTCTCCATGTCAACGACGACAAATCCAATAGCGGCAAGATCGGCAAGGCAATGATGGAAGCGTACCGGTACCTGTCGGGCGGAACTCCATTTGCCGGTAACAACAAGGCAAAGACCGACTACCTCAACAACCCGTTCGGGTCTTCGCAGGACATCGCGGTACACGCCCTGCCCGCCAATGCGCTGGTTTCCAGGACCGGCACCAGCTATCGCAGCCCGATCGCGGTGAATGGATGCGCGAAGAACTACATCATCTACATCAGCAACGGCGCGGCGCAGGACAGCACATCGGACATCACCGATGCCAACAACGGGCTCATTGCCGCCGGTGGTTCGACCACGACGATCCCTATCAGCCCCAGCGGGTCGCAGGATAACCCCGCCGATGAATGGGCGCGCTTCATGAAGAAGAGCAACGTCGCGGCCACCGTCTATACGATCGACATTAACAAGGTGACTACCGGTCAAGGCCCTGGCTGGACGGCCTTGTTGAAGAGTGTGGCCGGTCAGTCGTCCGGCAAGTACTTCGACGTCGCAAGTTCCGGCACACAGATTGTGGATGCACTCAATGACGTCTTTTCTGAAATCCAGTCCGTCAACAGTGTGTTTGCCTCGGTCAGCTTGCCGGTAAGCGTGAACACGCAGGGCAATTACCTCAACCAGGTTTACGTAGGTATGTTCCGCCCGGACCAAAATGCGGCGCCCCGCTGGAATGGCAACCTCAAGCAGTACAAGCTGGGCAAAACCAACGGCGCGTTGCGACTGCAGGATGCCGACAGCTCACCGGCCATCAACAACCAGACCGGGTTCATCACGGAGTGCGCGCGAAGTTTCTGGACGCCCAATGTGCTGGACACCGAATTTGCGTCCCGGGAGCAGGGCGATTGCCTGACGGTCGCCAATTCCCGATCGTCGAACTATCCCGACGGCAATATCGTGGAGAAGGGCGCGCAGGCCTATCGATCCCGGGCCACATCCTCCCGTACAGCGTACACGTGCAGTTCCGTTTTTCTTTCCTGCACCAGCCTCAACCCGTTTGACGCAGCGGCGGTTTCCCAGACGGCACTGGGGGCTGCAAGCACGGCCGAGCGGGACGCACTGATCAGTTGGGCCAGGGGTACCGACGTCGATGACGAAGACGTGGACGGCAATTCGACGACCGAACGCCGCCTCACGATTCACGGCGACGTTGTGCACTCCAGGCCGGTGGCCCTGAATTTCGGCTCCGATGATGCGAATGCCAATGTGGTGGTGTTTTACGGCAGCAACGACGGCTGGTTCCGTGCGGTCAACGGCAACCGCACGAACGCGATCGGCTCCATCCCGGCCGGCAGCGAGATGTGGTCGTTCATGCCGCCGGAGTTCTATGCGAGCGTCAAACGGATCCGCGACAACACGACGCAGATCAGCACGCCCGGCAACAGCGGATCTGGAACCGCCCCCAAGCCCTATGGCATCGACGGCCCCATCACCGCTTTCAAAGGCACGATTGGCGGTGCCTCCAAGGCGTTCGTGTATGCAGCCATGCGGCGCGGCGGTCGCGCGATCTACGCCTTCGACGTCACCAACAGCATGAGCGCGCCGACGGTGCCGACACTCAAATGGAAGATCGGCTGCTCGGCCGACGGAACGAACTGCTCCGCCGGCATGCAGAATATGGCCCAGTCGTGGTCTTCTGCTCGTACGTTCACAACCACGGCTGTGGGCTCCGGCGCAACGCCGCTGCTGATTTTCGGCGGCGGCTACGACACCTGTGAAGACACGGACAGCGGCACAGCCAATCACAGCTGCTCCCCGACCTCCAAGGGGAACGCCGTCTATGTCGTCAATGCCGACACGGGCGTGCTGGTCAAGACCTTTACCACCGGCGGCATTCGCGGTGTCATCGCTGATGTGACTTTCGTGCGGGATTCGCTTGGACAAGTCGTGTACGCCTACGCCGCCGACCTGGGCGGTGACATCTATCGCATCACATTTGCCAACACGGTCGGCACCTGGGCGATGGACAAGATCGCTTCGCTGGGATGCCCCACGACCGCCCCATGCCTTGCGCCCAGGAAGTTCATGTTTGCCCCGAGCGTGGTGCAAAACACCGACGGCAGCTATCAGATCATGGTCGGCTCCGGTGACCGCGAGAAGCCGCTCCTGAGCTACTCGGTGACCAGCGGCGTTTCGAACTACTTCTTCTCGTTCACAGACAAGCCGACGATTGCACCCGCCGTCTATCCGGGCGCCACATCCTGCGGCGTCATCATCTGCCTGTCCTCGCTCTGGCCCATCACCACGTCGGCTACACCGACGGATGCCGAACTGGCGACCAAGCAGGGGTGGTATCTGGGTCTGGGCGCAACCGAGCAGGTCGTGACTTCGGCCCTGACGATTTCGGGTACGACGACGTTCAGTACACACCGGCCGGCGGTCGCCACGCCAGGCCAGTGCAGTGCCAACCTGGGAACGACGCAGGTGTACAACGTCAGCTACAAGAACGCCGGCAGCATGAATGGCTCGGATGTCCGCTTCGAGGACGTCTCGGGGGATGGTCTGCCGCCTTCGCCTGTGGCAGGGCGCGTGACCCTGGACGATGGCAGCCAGCTGCCGTTCTGCATCGGTTGCAGCAAAGACTCGCCACTCGAAGGCAAGGAGCTGGGCGGCGGAAGCGCGATCGTCCAGCCCAAGGCCCGCCTTTACTGGTACATCCAGAAATGAAGCAGCGCGGCTTCACGCTCATCGAATTGCTGGTGACCATGGCGATGATCGGCATTCTGGCGGCGCTCGCCGCGCCATCGTTCAACAGTGCGATCCTGAGCAACAAGTTGACGACCATCTCCAATACGTTCATGTCCAGTGCGCTGTTTGCCCGCAGTGAGGCGATCAAGAGAAATGTGCCGGTGACCATGTGCCGGTCCGCCGATGGTCTCAGTTGTGCTACGAGTGGGACCTGGCAGCAAGGCTGGATCGTGATGTGCAACTTCAACACTGCAACACCGGGCGTCTGTGTCGCCGGCGGCTCGGATGTTCTTGTGTTGCTCCATCAGCAGGCGATTTCGTCGGATTTTTATTTCAACGCCGATGCGTACAGCCTGGCGTTCGACCCTGCTGGCGCGGGTTCCACGCCTGCAGCCCTGATCTTGTGCCGTGCGCTGCCTTCCCCGGGTGGACAGGAGCGCACGATTCAGGTTTCGGCGACCGGGCGTCCCACGGTGGCAACTACCAAGCTCGGGGTCTGCGCAGCGTGAGGGAAATTTGTCACTGCGCGGCTGTACTGCATTGCGTACGGGCAAAGACGGCTGGGTACGGCTAGCCCCCTAAATTGCGGGCATGAAAATGCCCACCCCTGTCCCCGCTCGCCACTTTGCCCGCAATCGCGGGTTCACCCTCACAGAGCTCCTAATTTCGCTTGCGATTTCCGGCGTGCTCCTGGCGATCGCCTTGCCCAGTCTCGGCAGCGTCATGTCTTCGCAACGGCTCAACACCGCATCAGCCGATTTCTTCTCCGCGCTGCTGCTGGCCCGCAGCGAGGCCATCAAGCGCGGGGCCAACGTCACGGTCTGCAAGTCGTCCGATGGTGTTGTCTGTGCTCCAAACGGCGGCTGGGATCAGGGTTGGCTCGTATTTGCCGACGCTGACGAAAACGGCCTGCGGGGCACGACTGAAACGACGATCCTGCGAGCTGCGGCGCTGGACGGCAAGGTACGCCTGACGGGCAACCTGAATGTCTCGCGCTACATCACGTTCACCGCCGCGGGTGCCACGCAGCTGACAAGCGGCGCCTTCCAGGCGGGCACCCTGACGTTTTGCAGGGAGTCCGAAGCGCCCGGGCCTGCGCGGCAGATCATCCTGAGCGCTGCGGGTCGCCCGAGGTTGCACAAACTGACGCTCAAGACGTGCTGAGGGTCTTGCCAATCACTCCGTGCTTCGTTCGACCCGGGCCAGGATTCGCAGGTCGCTGCCAACAACTGTGGCGTCACGAAACGAGAGCTGCAGCGCTTGCGACAGGTCGGTCAACGGCCCGATGTCCGCCATCGGCTCGCCATCTCCCAGCAGTTTCGGCGCCAGGTACACCAGGAATTCATCGACCAGACCTGCTCTGACCAGTGAGCCATTGAGCTTGTGACCGGCCTCGACATGCAGTTCGTTGACGCCTCTTGTGGCCAGGTCGCGCAGCATCGCAGCAAGGTCCACCTTGCCGCGGGAGTCCGGCAACACGACCACCGTTGCGCCCTGGGTTTCCAGAGCGCGGCGCGGGCCAGATTCGGACGACCCAGCGTAAACAAGCACAGGACGCCCTTCAATGAACACGCTTGCATCAAGTGGAAGTTGCAGCCGGCTATCGACAATGACGATGGGCGGTTGACGCGCGACCCAAGCCAATCGGACATCCAGTCGCGGGTTGTCAGCGATCACGGTGCCGATGCCGGTCAGGATTGCCCCGCCACGCGCCCGCCAGGCATGGCCATCGGCGCGAGCGGCTTGCGCGGTGATCCACTGGCTCGAGCCGTTGTCCAGCGCAGTCCTGCCGTCCAGCGACGCCGCAATCTTCAGCCGCACCCAAGGCAGTCCCCGTTGCATTCGGCTGAAAAAACCAATGTTGAGCTCGCGCGATTCGTCTGCGCATGGACCAACTTCCACGTCGATACCCGCTGCCCGCAGCTGGGCAAATCCCTGACCTGCGACGAGCGGGTTCGGGTCGGCAATCGAGGCGATGACGCGCCCCACGCCCGCTTGCACCAACGCATCACAGCAAGGTGGCGTACGCCCATGATGTGAGCAGGGCTCCAGCGTCACGTACACCGTCGCCCCCTGGGTGCTGTTGCCTCTTGCAGCCGCATCTTGCAGTGCCATGACTTCGGCGTGCGGCCCTCCGGCCTGCTGGGTGTGGCCCTCACCGATGACTTGGCCCCCCGCCGATGCAACAATGACGCAGCCTACTCGTGGATTGGGCTCCGACAGTCCGATGGCGCTGCGTGCGAGTTCCATTGCGCGCTCCATGGGCGCCGCTTGTCCAGTGAGCTGACGCGCTGGAGTCACTGCGCGCTACCGCCTCACCTCGTCCACCAGCGTCTTGAACTCGTCGATGTCTTCGAAGCTGCGATAGACGCTGGCGAACCGCACGTAGGCCACCTTGTCCAGCTTTTTCAGTTCGCGCATTACCAGCTCGCCGATGCGGTTGGACTGGATTTCGCGCACGCCGAGGTTCAGCAACTTTTCCTCGATGCGCTCCACTGCGTTGTCGATCTGCTCCGTGCTGACGGGACGCTTGCGCAGTGCGAGATTCATCGAGGCCAGCAACTTGCCGCGTTCATAGTCGATGCGCCGTCCGTCTTTCTTGACGATGGCAGGAAACGTGACGTCAGGCCGCTCGTAAGTGGTGAAGCGCTTCTCGCAGCCGAGGCATTGCCGGCGCCGGCGGATGAAGTCCCCGTCTTCGGCGACGCGAGTTTCCACCACCTGGGTCTCGCCGTTGCTGCAAAAGGGACACTTCATGTTAAAGCCGTTGGCCCGAGCGCAGCGCCGGGCCGCCCCAAGCAAGCGAGCGCCCCCTCGGGGGGCAGCGACGACACGCAGTGCGGAGCGTGGGGGCTAACCATAGACGGGGAAGCGGCGTGTGAGCGCATGCACCTTTTCGCGCACGGCAGCGATGTTGTTGGCATCGCGCGGGTTGTCGAGAACGTCGGCGATCAGGTTGGCCGTGATGCGCGTCTCTTCTTCCTTGAAGCCGCGCGTCGTCAGGGCGGGTGTGCCGATCCGCACGCCGCTGGTGACCATCGGTCGCTCGGGATCGTTGGGAATCGCGTTCTTGTTAATGGTCATATGGGCGTCGCCCAGCACGGCCTCGGCTTCCTTACCGGTGATGCCCTTGGCGCGAAGGTCCACCAGCATCACGTGGCTTTCGGTGCGCCCGCTCACGATGCGAAGGCCACGCTCGACGAGCGTTTCGGCCATCACCTTCGCATTCTTCGCAACCTGCTCCTGGTACTCCTTGAACTCGGGCTGCATCGCTTCCTTGAACGCAACCGCCTTTGCAGCGATCACGTGCATGAGTGGTCCGCCCTGCAGGCCGGGAAAGATGGCGCTGTTGATGGCTTTCTCGTGCTCCGATTTCATCAGGATAAAGCCGCCGCGCGGACCGCGCAGGCTCTTGTGCGTGGTGGAGGTGACGACGTCGGCGTGCGGAACGGGGTTGGGATACACGCCCGCCGCGATCAGACCGGCGTAATGCGCCATATCGACCATGAAGATCGCACCGACATCCTTTGCCACCTTGGCAAACCGCTCGAAGTCGATCTTCAGCGAGTAGGCCGAAGCGCCGGCGATGATCAGCTTGGGCCTGGACTCGTGCGCTTTGCGTTCCATGGCCTCGTAGTCGATCGCTTCGTCGGCATCCAGGCCATAGGACACGACGTTGAACCACTTGCCGCTCATGTTGAGCGCCATGCCATGCGTGAGGTGACCGCCTTCGGCCAGGCTCATGCCCATGATGGTGTCGCCGGGTTTGAGGAATGCGAGGAACACCGCCTCGTTGGCCTGGGCGCCGGAGTGCGGTTGCACATTGGCAGCATCGGCACCGAAGATTTTCTTGATGCGGTCGATTGCCAGTTGCT
This sequence comes from Ramlibacter sp., assembly GCA_046597415.1. Taxonomy (GTDB): domain Bacteria; phylum Pseudomonadota; class Gammaproteobacteria; order Burkholderiales; family Burkholderiaceae_C; genus Ramlibacter. The sequence continues at coordinate 20,758 of JBKJKT010000162.1, read as the reverse complement.
CGGCGACGTCGACGTTTTCGCATCCGCCGTAATAGCGCTTGCCTGGATAACCCTCGGCGTACTTGTTGGTGAGCTGCGTACCTTGCGCCGCCATGACGGCGGGAGACGCATAGTTTTCGCTCGCGATCAGTTCGATGTGATCTTCCTGGCGCTGGTTTTCGGCCTGGATGGCGGCCCAGATTTCGGGATCGGTTTGCTCGACGAGGTTGTTGCGTTGGAACATTGGCAGTCCTATGGCATGGTGGTAGCTGCCCAGGCGAACGGCTGAACACCGGTAGTCACCGGCGGTACGCTTCCCAGTGGTTGATGCGGGGATTGCCCGCATGGATTTCCACGTCAACGCCGGCCATCTGGATGGACCCCAGAGGGCGGCGCCTATCGCCAGTCGCGCACGTCGTTAGTGTAACGCCGTGGGCCTGTCGGGTCTGGTGGGTAGCCCCGGGAGTCGGGGTCCCAGGGTCTTGAGGCACCCGGTTCTCAGGAAACCGAGATCAGGGCGATCTTGTCTTCCGAAGGCGCGGCGGGAATCGGCATCGGCATCGGCGCTGTTTCCGGTGCTGTCAATTTCAGCGGCAGGGCTGCAGCAGGAGCGACTGCGCGGATCACCGTCGGAGCGGCCAGCGGTACGGGTCGACCGGTAGCCACCATCATCAGGCGGCCATGTTCAGCCATGACCTTTTCGGCGTAGCCGCCATCGTCTGCCAGGTTGGCTGCTCCGACGTAGAACCTCAGCCCAGCTTGCAGGGAGCCCGCACGCTGGATGCATTCCTGGAGCACTTTGACGCCCACCCGCAGGTTGGTCACCGGATCGAATGCGGCGTGTTTGCCGCCGAAGTTTTCGTACTTGTCCTTGTGGATGCCGGTCATGACCTGCATCAGGCCCTGCGCGCCCACCGGACTCTGCGCAAACGGGTTGAATCCGGATTCAATGGCCATGACGGCCAGGATCAGCGTGGGATCGAGCTTGGCCCGGGTGCCGATTTCATACGCTTCGGCAACGAGCGCGCTGACAGGTTCAGGCGCGACCCGGTATTTTTTGCTGAGCCAGTAGGCCACGGCAGCCTGCTGCTTCGGAAGGTCATGCGGATTGGCAGCGGTGGCGCGGTCAATTGCATCGAGCTGGATCGGCAGGCCGACCAACGCTTCCTGGCGAGCCTGCAGCCAGCCCATGAGGCGGGTTTCGCCCTCCTGGCGCAGATCGTCACGGGCAACCAGGGTAACCATGCAAAACACGGCCGCCAGGCCGACCAGGGCGAAGCTGTTGTGGGTGATTTCAAAAAAGCCCGATGCGACATCGGACGCGAACGTCCTGAAGCCCTGAGCGGTTCTTCCTAGCGCTGTCATAGCACTTCCTTTCTACGCGCGGGCCGAGATGCCAACACTGCCAGTGGCAGGATCACAAACTCTCGGTTCCTCGTTTGGATTGGTACGCAATTGAATGGTCACGAGCTTTCGCGGGGGCTCTTTAGACCGGTTCAACTTAGCCGGGGTCGGCAGCGAATTCGGGTTGTCCCTAGTGCTTTTGCCAGGGGTGGGCGAATTCTAGGGGGCAGCTTAATATCTAGTCAAGCATATAACCGGCGATTTATATGCAAGATATTCAATGTTGTTAACGGAATTTACATGTCCCGCGGTACTTTTTCATGTCAGTTTCCGGTGATTGTTGGTGTCGGAAAGAACTGACATCGCCCGGGCTACTGTTGCTTTCAGTGACCCACGAAAGTGAGCGGATGTCAATGCAATCAGAACAATCGCCGTTTGGGCGGCGATTGAAAACTGCGCCTTGAAATAGAGGTTCGCGCCGACTATTTTGAACAGGTCCGAGTGATCGGGCATCAGCCGGTAGGGCCACCGCAAGGTGGTAGCCCCGGCCCAACTTGGAAGCAATCCCTTGCTTCCGGCGCGACTGGGGACATAGACCTCCCTGTTCGCGAACCAGGCGGCGAAGGACTTTGAGTCAGCCGTCAAGCCCGGCGGACGGTTTTGCTGTCCGTCCGGGCTTTCTCTTTTTTTGGGTACGCGTATTTAGCGGCGAGAATAGCGGTCCTGCCCTCTCGCGCGAGGGCAGTCCCTATTATTAGATGGACAGACAAGAGCAGTGACCCAAGCCACCCAGAAGCCCAACGACACCCGTACCCTCGACGCCCTGACTGGTGGCGCCTTCACCGCCCCTACCGCGGGCGAGCGCGCCGCGCGCGTGCGTGAATGGCTGGGCACAAGTCCCGCCGCCGAGCAGATCCAGGAAGTTTTTCGAGAGTTGAGCGGACGCGACAAGGGGGCGGCCAAGCTCCTGCGCGAACGACTGGACGAGATCAAGCGCACCCGGGGACAGGAAATAATTTCCGCCGAGTGGGCCGAGAAAGCCGCCGCTTTGCTCGCGCTTGCCAAGGTGAACATCGCCGATGCGATGGCCTGGCAGCGCGACGCCGCAAAAGCCGGAGCACCTCTAAGCAAAGAGCCGCTTGCATCGCTCAAGGCCCAACTCGCCGACCGCATCAAGGGCATCGAAGATCTTCAGCATCGCGTCCAGGTCCAGCGTGAGGCGGCAGTGCTGCTCGCCCAGCGCATCGAGGTGCTCTCGACCAAATCCTGGCGCGATGCGCAGGCGGCAGGGCAAGCACTGGCCACCGACGTGCCCGATTGGCAGGCGCAGGCCCAATCGCTTTTGGGCGATGCGAACTGGCCGAGCGTAGACACCCGGTTTCCCCCCTTGCTTGAAGCCTCTCGCACGCAGCTGCAGGCGGTGTGGGATGCCTTCCAGAGCGCCGTGGCGCAGGCCGTTGCAGCTGCGCAGGATGCATCTGCGCCGCTGCCGCCGGTACCCGTCTGGGCGGACGAGTTGCGCGTTGCACGCGGCGGGCCGGCGGAAGCGGCGGTAAAGCCATCGCGCCCCAAGATAGATCCGGAGGTCCGTGCCAAAGCCACTGCCGTTGTTCGCGATGTGCTGGCAAAGCTTGAAGCCGAGATTGCACTGGGTCATGGCAAGGCCAGTGCAGGCGCTGCCCTGGCGCTACGCAACGCGCTCAAGGAACACGGCAAACTCGTTGACGACAAGCTGGAAAACCAGGCGCATGCGGCCCTGTCGGCTGCGGGTGAACTGGAAGGCTGGCAGCGCTGGCGCGCAGACCAGCTGCGTCACGAACTCGTGGCGAAGGCAGAGGCGCTATTTGAAGAAGTGCCGGTGAAGGAATCACACGCCAGACCACGTCCGGGCACCGAAGAATCTTCTGATCCGGCGATCGATATCGACGTGGATTCGGGCGTTGCTGCACCGGTCGAAGCTGCAGGGGAGCTGCCCGCCGAGAGCCCGGCTGCCCCAGCTGCCGAGGTGCCGGTCGCCGCTGAGATCGGTGACCTGGACGGCGCAGCTGGAGAGCCCGTCGCCGCCGAGCCACCGACTGTTTCACCGTCCGCCCCGGAAGTGCAAAAACCCCAACCCCGCAAAGCGCGTCAGCGTCCGGAACGGCGCCCCCGCTATGGCGGCCGCAAGATGCAGGAGCAGCTGCGTGCGCTGCGCGAGCAATGGAAGCAGACCGACCAGGGGGGACCTCCCAACCACGCACTGTGGAAGCGATTCGACGATGCATGCAACGAGGCCTACAAGGTCGTCCAGGCCTGGCTGGACAAGGTCAAGTCCGAGGCCGCTGAGCACAAGGCACATCGCGTCGCGCTGATGGACGAAGTCAAGGCATGGGCCGCCGACAACGTTACCGCCAAGGATGAAGACTGGAAGGGCTTCGCTCGAATCCTCAACCAGTTTGAATCGCGATGGCGCGATGCCGGCCACCTGAGCGAAAAAGCGTTTGCCGAGATGCAGCCGCTGTGGAAGTCGGCCATGCAAAACGCTGCCGCACCGCTCGAAGCGGTGCAAAAGCAGAGTCTGGAAATCCGGCACGCGATGATCGATGAAGCCCGGACCATTGGCGCCGCGCCGCAGCTTCGCGTGGATGCCGTCCGGGCATTGCAGCAGCGCTGGCAAGCCGAAGCGCAGCGAATTCCGCTGGATCGCAAGCACGAGCAAAAGCTCTGGGATGCGTTCCGGAAACCGATTGACGAAGCATTCGGCCGCAAGGACGAAGAGCGCGAGAAGGCCGCTTCGGCATTGAGCGATCGGGATCGCACCGTGCTCGAGGCGTCGAAGGCGCTTGAAGCGGCCAACGCCACGGGCGATGCGCAAAAGATCAAGGCTGCAATGACGGCGCTCGAGAACGCCTTGCGCGGTCAGGCGCAGGCGGCCGCTGCAGTTGCAGCCGCGGGGCCTGCGGTCCAATCGCCGGTGGTCGATCAGTCACCTGCGGCAGCTGACGATGTAGCCAAGGCAAATGATGTCGTGACGCCTGACGGCGACGGTGCTCCCGGTGGCGACGCTGCGCAAGTTGCTTCCGCCGAGGAAGCAGCAGAAGCATCGACGCAAGCGTCGGCACCTGTGGCGGCGCCCAAGCCAACACCCAAGCCGGTGATCGCGCGGCGAGGCGATGACCGGCCAGGAATGAAGAAGACCGAGCCTGCCGCTCCGATGCGCGGCGGCAAGTTTGGCAAGCCGGGCGAGCGTCGCGATGACCGCGGCTCGCGTGGTGACTCTCGCGGCCCCGATACGCGCGGCGATGGTCGCTTTGGTGGGGGGCGCTTCGGTGATCGACCGGCTCAGGAAGATCGCGGTCCGCGCCTTGGCGACGTGGCTTTCCGCGCGCAGCGCGATGCGCTCGAAAACGCGCAGCTCGCATTGAAGAAACTCGCAGCGCAGGCACACGGCGAGGCGCTGACGCAGCTGATGACGGCGTGGGAACAGCGCTCGGGCGATCAGGTGCCGGGGCAGCAGGACTTCGGCAGGGGTGTTACTCCGTCTGTTCGTGCGGCCTGGGCGAAGGCCGTGTCAGGCGTGCCTTCGGGCGATTCGGGCGAGGCCCTGCTGCGGCTGGAAATCGCTTCGGAGCTTCCGACACCCGCCGAGCATCTGAACGCACGCCGCGCCCTTCAGCTCAAGCTGCTGACCAAGCGCAATGACCCGTCGCCTCAGCAGACCTGGGGCGAGGACGCGGCTGCGGTGCTTGCCGCGCCTTTTGAAGGCGCGACGGCACGACGGCTGCAAGCGGTGCTCAAGACTTTGCTGCGCCGCTGAACGGCAGCGCTCTATTCAAGGGCGCTGCCTGCACCTTTGAAGAAGCTGTCCAGGAGCGGCAAGAGCGCGGGGAATTCGGTCTCGAATCGGGGCCGGTTCACGAAGTAAGCCTCGCAGGCCACAGCAAAGAATTCGTCGATGGATTCGGCCCCGTACGCATCGAGCCACGGCGTGTCGCCGCCGAAGCGCTCGGCCACGATGACCTTCTCGCGGAACGCATCGTATTGCGCTTGCATCACACCCAGCCATGCTTTCCGTGAGGTTGTTGACGCCAGAGGCGGGCAACCGTCGGGTGCCCCATCGCGCATGTCGATCTTGTGAATGAACTCGTGGATCACGACGTTGTAGCCTTCGCAGGCGGACTCACCAGCGGCGGCGACATCGCGCCAGCTAAGCATGATCGGCCCGCCTTCCATCGCTTCGCCCGTCAATACTTCACCGTAGCTGTGAACGACACCGTCCTCGCCGGTGATGACTCGATGCGCAAGCACTTCGTCCGGGTGCACGACGATGCCGACGAAATCGTCGTACCAGCCCAGTCCCAGATGCAGCACGGGCAACACCGCCTGCGCAGCGATCGACACAGCGACATCGTCAGTGATGACCAGGCCATTGGCACCGTGAAATTCCTTGTCGTCCAAAAAGCGTGACGTGAGTTCGCGCAGGCGCGCCAGCTCCTGCGGCGGCCGATCGGAAAGAAATGGATACCGTTGCAGAACGCTGGCCCACAGGGCCTCGGGAATAGTGCGCTTCGAGCCGCGCCTGGCTAGCCAGCCGAACATCAGGACGGGGCCGTTCGCTGCATGCCGTCGCAGGTCAGGCGCAGCACTTCCATCCGGGGCGGCGCAGCGCCGGCATCCCAATCGCTCAGCACGACGCGGGACCTGCCGTCGTGCAACGAATGATCGGCGGGCCGGTGGGTGTGGCCGTGGATCAACACCGTGGCATTGGCAGCCGAAAGCCAGCGCGACGCCGCCTCGGAATCCACATCGGCATAGGGTTGGCCGGAACGTTTGCGTGCCTCGCTCTGTTCACGCAGGGCACGGCCAGTGGCCTCACGTTCGGCCAATGATTTCGCCAGGAACGCTTGCTGCCATTGCGCCGAACGCACCTGCTGGCGAAATCGGAGATAGTCGATATCGCCCAGACAAAGTGCATCGCCATGCGTCAGCAACCAACGCTTGCCGGAAAAACTCAGCACCGTCGGGTCCGCAAGCAGGGTGGTGCCGCACTCGCCCAGAAACGTTTCGCCCACGAGGAAATCCCGATTTCCATGCATGAAGTACACGGATGCGTGAGTGGCGCATTCGCGCAGCACCTGCGCGCAGTCTGCGAGAAAATCGCCTTGGTGAGCTGCGTCGTCGCCAACCCAGACCTCAAAAAGGTCGCCGAGGATGAACACCGCATCCGCTGGTGTCCCTCGCATGAATCGCAACCAGGCCTGGAAGGTCGCGGGGTCCGACGCCTGAAGGTGCAGGTCGGAAATGAAGTCGATCGTGCGCCACGACGCTGGAGCAACAAGCTCCGCAGCGTGCGACGCGGCAGACAGGTTCAGACAGCGACCGCTTTTTCGATGATGACGTCGACGTTTGGAACATCGCCGTGCCCACCCTTGTTGCCGGTTTTCACGCCGGTGATCTTGTCGACGATTTCTGTCCCGCTCACGACCTTGCCGAAGACGGCGTAGCCCCAGCCCTGCATGCTGGGCGAGGTGTGGTTCAAAAAGCCATTGCTCGCCACATTGATGAAGAACTGCGCACTCGCCGAATGGGGTGCCTGTGTGCGGGCCATCGCCACGGTGTATTTGTCGTTCTTCAGGCCGTTGTTGGCCTCGTTTTCGACAGGTGCATCCGTTGGCTTTTGCTTCATGCCCGGCTCGAAACCGCCACCTTGCACCATGAAGCCGGGAATGACACGATGAAAAATCGTGTTGTCGTAATGACCCTTGGCCACATACGAGAGGAAGTTGGCGACGGACTTGGGCGCCTTGGCCTCGTCAAGTTCGAGGGTGATGACGCCTTCGCCTGCGATGTGGAGTTCTACTTTCGGGTTGCTCATGGGTTGATGCCTTGATGATTATTTGACGACGGTTGCCGAGGTGATGACGATGGGCGTTGCGGGCACGTCGGACTGGAAGGGACCGCCGGTGCCGGTGGGCGTGCTCTTGATCTTTTCGACCACATCCATTCCGCTCACGACCTTGCCAAAAACGGTATAGCCGTAGAGCTGGGTTGCTTTCATGAGGTCAGCGCGGGGAACGTTCTCGTAGACGCGACCGCGGTATTCGAATCTCGCGACCGGGTCTCCGGCCGGAATCAGCGCCGGGTCCAGGCTGGGGTTGTCCTTGACGTTGATGAAGAACTGCGAGGTGGCCGAATTGGGGTCGTTCGTCCGCGCCATTGCAAGGGTGCCGACGAGATTTTTCGAGCCGCCTTTGGCCACGGCCTCGCGGCCCTCGTGCTGAACCGGTGGACGCGTGATCTTTTCGTTGTACTTCATGTCGTAGCCGCCGCCCTGGATCATGAAGTTGTCGATCACGCGGTGGAATATTGTGCCGTCATAGTGCTTCGCCTTGACGTACGTGAGAAAGTTGTCGACGGTCTTGGGTGCCTTGTCGGGATAGACCTCGACGACGATGTCGCCAGCCGTGGTCGAGAACTTGACCCTGGGCGCGTCAGCCGCATTGGCGGCGCCCATGGTTGCTGCAAGGCCTATGGCCAGCAATGCATTTGCGAATTTCAACCGATTACTCCTTCGAAAAATATCTTCCACTGCGAGCCTTGCCGCAACCAGTACTGGCGCTTGACGGTTCCGGTGCGGTCCCCATCGGCCACTTCGCCGAAAGTGACCACCATGGACTCGGACTGGTCGCCGGTCCAGTGAAGGTATGACAAGTCTTTCATCTGGATGTTCCGCCCGCGTGAGCGTTCGACCTCCAGCTTGAGCATTGGCACCCATTCGGCCAGCGATTTTCCGTTGCCATTGAAGTCGGTGGAATAAAAGCTCAACAGGCGCGCAGGGTCGCCCGATGCCTTTGCCGCGCGCCACGACTGCAGCACATCCGCAAACTTCTGGCTTTCCGGCAGGATTTTTTGCTTTGAGACCCAGGTGAGGCTGGATGCGATCACCACAGGGGTCGTGCGAACGGCCACCGTGCGAATCACGCGTTGCAGATCGGGATTGGCCAGTACGACGCATCCGTCGGTCGCCTTGGGTGCACGGGCGAACTGGCTGGGCGGCGAGCCGTGCAGCCAGATCCCACTGCCTGTTCTGCCCATTCGCGAGTCATACGGATTGGGGTAATTGATGGGCAACGCGCCAGTGCCGTAGAAGTCCTTGAGTGACTTCGGATCGAGGTTGCTCGTGACGAAGTACACGCCCAGCGGCGTGCGCAGGTCGCCTTCCAGCGACTTGTCCACGCCCGATTTGCCCACCGAGATGTAGTAGTCGGCCAGCAGTTTCAGTCCGGACGATGTGTTCTCGAAAAGGTAAAGGCGGGCGCGTGACGTATCGATGGCGATGGCATGACGGTTTTGAGGCGACAGCTGCAGGAACTGCGCAGGAATCGCTTCGGGCGGCGGGCGCTCCCTCAGCGCGCGAAGGCGAAGGTGCGATTCTTCGCGCAGCTCGGCAAGCTGACCGTTGAACTTCAGGCCCGACTCGGTCACATCCCCGAGCATCCGCACCGGCCGAGCCTGAGCTGCGAGCAGGTCGCCATAGACGAGTTGTGCCAGCTGAAAGTTGGGATGGTCCTTGACCAGCAATTGCGCTTTGCTCAGGGCCTCGCGCGACTTCGCCTGGCCGAGCAGGCGATAGACCTCGATCAGCCGCACTTCTGCATCGCCACCCCGCAGGATTTCTGTTCTAGCGGGTTCCTTGGCAGCCTGCTTGCGTACCTGTGAGGCCTGCGCCGGGAGAGTCGCAAAAATCGCTGCCGAAGTGATGCAGCAAAGCGCGAGTAACGCCCGTAACGACAGTTTCATGCAATCGCCAAATTTCGAGATAGGTCCAACCCGACAGCCGGAGCCTTGCCGGTGATCGCCCCTGTGCGCATTCAGGCGCCTGTGCTTTCCCGGACGATGACCCAGCGGTCTCCGGACTTGACAAGTTCGAGCGTTTTGCGGCTCGAAACATTCAATGAGTCCGCGCTATACGTCTGCCTGAATCGGGCCACTGCGGTGGTGCCCTTGACGGAAATCGAGACATCGTTGAGCTTGACCGCAATCCTGCTCTTGCCAACGATGCGTGAGCGCCGCTCGTCTTCCCATGCCTTGCGCGACAAGTTGCCCGGTGGGTCGAATTCCTTACCGTACGCACCCAGATAACCGCCCATGTCCTTGCTGGACCATGCGGCGGCCCATGCCTGCACCGCAGCTTCGACATCCTGCGAGCCGGCTGAGCTGGCGGCGGAAGGGGATGTGGTGACCATAGCGGGCACAGGAGACGGCGAAGGGCCTGGCGATGGGGCAGCAGCCGGTGCCGTTGCGGCCACTGGTGCCCTGGCGACCACAGCAGGTCCCGTCGTGGCAACGGGGGCTGCTGCAGGCGCAGCGACCGGTCCATTGGACTGCGGACGTCCTTTGCCAGGCGTGAAGAGCTCGCGGATGAGCGCGAGCTTGGGCTGCAGGCCGGAGTTGGTCGAATCGAGCTGGAGCGCCTTGCTATACGCCTGGCTCGCGAGCTTTGCGTAGACATCGCCCAGGTTTTCGTGCGCGGTCGAATAGCTCGGATTGGTGCGGATGGCCGCCTCGAGCGTGGCGCGGGCCTTATCGAACTGGCCCTGGCCGGCGTAAAGCACAGCGAGGTTGTTGTACGGCTCCGGCAGCTCGGGATATTCCTCGATGATGCGCGTGAAGGTGTTAAGGGCATCAGCCGTGCGGCCCGATTCGGCCTGTGCAACACCCTTGATGAAGCGCATCTGTGGGTCTTTGGGCTTGGTGGCCAGGTACTGGTCAGCCCTGGCAATGGCTTCTGCAGGCTTGCCGGCGCGCATCAGCTTGGAGACCTCCGCATAGTCGTCGGCAAACGCCGTCACCGGCAGGCAGATGGCCGCAGCCAGTGCAACCTTGCGTACCAGAAATGAGATAGCGGTACCGGCATGCGTCATGAATCTCAAAGCCTTTTTTGTTAGAGCTAATGTTTCGCCATTTGCTCACGGAGCTGCCCAGCGACTAGCCCCCAACGGAGGGCTATATACTGCGCTGCATTGTAGCTGGGGGCTCAACAATTGCTGTTGCCTGCCGGGAGTAAAAACGTACAGAATCTGACACCCGCGCTTCGCAGCATCAAACCGCAGCAAGCGGCGCAATAAAACAAGTCCCATGAGCCTTCGAATCCACAACACGCTGTCGCGTGCACTGGAAGATTTTTCTCCGCTGGAGCCGGGACACGTCCGGATGTACCTGTGCGGCATCACCGTCTATGACCTGTGCCACGTCGGACATGCCCGCTCCAACATCGCGTTCGACATCATCTTTCGCTGGCTGAAGGCGAGCGGCTATCGCGTCACCTTCGTGCGCAACATCACTGACATCGAAGACAAGATCATTCGCCGTGCGGTCGAAAACGGCGAAACGGTGCGCGGTCTGACTGACCGCATGATCGGGCAGATGTATGTCGATTTCGACCGGCTTGGCATCGAGCGTCCGACGCACGACCCGCGGGCCACCGACTATGTGCCGCAGATGCTGGACATCGTGAAGCGCCTTGAAGGCAAGGGCCTCGCGTACCGCGCCGACAGTGGCGATGTGAACTATGCGGTCAGGCGTTTTGCCGGTTACGGCAAGCTCTCGGGCAAGTCCCTGGACGAGCTGCACGCCGGCGAACGGGTGGCTGTGCTCGAAGGCAAGGATGACCCGCTCGACTTCGTGCTCTGGAAATCGGCCAAGGAGACCGAGCCGCAAGACGCCCAGTGGGACAGCGAATATGGCAAGGGGCGACCCGGCTGGCACATCGAGTGCTCGGCGATGTGCGAAGAATTGCTGGGCAAGACATTTGACATTCATGGCGGCGGTGCAGACCTGCAGTTTCCGCACCACGAAAACGAGATTGCGCAAAGCGAAGGGGCCAACGGTGTGCCGCTGGCCCGCTTTTGGCTGCACAACGGCTTTCTCAATATCGACAACGAGAAAATGTCGAAGTCGCTGGGCAACTTCTTCACCATCCGTGAGGTGCTTGAGCGGTTCGATCCGCAGACCCTGAGGTTTTTTCTGGCGCGCACGCACTACCGCAGCCAGTTCAACTACAGCGATGTGCACCTGGAAGACGCGCGCTCGTCGCTGCGCCGGCTGTACACGGCGCTGGATCTGGTGAAGCCGGCGCATGTGTCGATCGACTGGACCGAGGGGTATGCAGCCCGATTCAAGGCGGCGATGGACAACGACTTCGGAACGCCCGAGGCCGTGGCTGTGCTTTTCGAGATGGCGGCCGAAGTCAATCGCAGCAAGTCTGCGCAGACCTCTGGCTTGCTCAAGGCGCTGGCCGAAACGCTCGGATTGTTGCAAGGCGACCCCCAGGAGTTTTTACAGGCTGGCGCAACTCTGGGCGACGCCGAAATCCGTTCGCTCATCGAGCAGCGCGCTTCTGCCAAGAGTGCCAGAAATTTTGCAGAGGCTGATCGAATTCGTAATGACCTGCTCGCCCAGGGCGTGGTTCTGAAGGATTCACCCACCGGCACGACCTGGGAGGCGGCTTGAGTCCCGCACCGGTTCCGTTGGTGTTGGCCAATCCGGATTACTGGGAAGAGGCGTGCAAGCACCTCTCCAGAAAAGACCGGGTGATGAAGCGCCTGATTCCGCAGTTTGGCGATGCGTGCCTGCGGTCACGCGGCGATGCATTCACCACGCTCGCACGGAGCATCGTGGGCCAGCAGATTTCGGTGAAGGCCGCGCAAACCGTGTGGGACCGATTTGCAAAACTGCCTCGCCGCATGGTCGCGGGCAATGTGCTCAAGCTCAAGGTCGACGACATGCGGGCTGCAGGCCTGTCTGCGCGCAAGATCGAATACCTGGTGGATCTGGCGCTTCATTTCGATTCCGGCTCGATTCACGCAGATGCGTGGAATACGATGGACGATGAGGAAATCATCGCCGAGCTGGTGGGCATCCGCGGTATCGGCCGCTGGACAGCGGAAATGTTCCTCATCTTCCATCTCATGAGACCCAACGTGCTGCCGCTGGACGATATAGGCCTCATCAACGGCATCAGTCGAAACTATTTTTCAGGCGACCCCGTCAGCCGCAGCGATGCGCGTGAAGTCGCTGCGGCCTGGGCGCCTTTTTGCAGCGTTGCAACTTGGTATATTTGGCGATCGCTGGATCCCCTCCCGGTCGAGTATTGAGCATCCGGCGCGACGACATAACAGGCAAGGAGATCACCTTGGCAAAGAAGACATTTCTCGATTTCGAGCAGCCCATAGCGGAGCTTGAAATCAAGATCGAGGAACTGCGTTACGTGCAGACCGAATCGGCGGTCGATATCTCGGAAGAGATCGACCAGCTCTCCAGAAAGAGCCAGCAACTCACCAAGGACATCTACAGCGATTTGACGCCGTGGCAGATCACCAAGATCGCACGCCACGCCGAGCGTCCCTACACGATGGACTACGTGAACGAAATCTTCACGCATTTCGTCGAGCTGCATGGGGACCGGCATTTCGCCGATGATCTTTCCATCGTCGGTGGGCTGGCGCGCTTCAACGGAAACGCCTGCATGGTGCTGGGGCACCAGAAGGGCCGCGACACCAAAGAGCGTGCATTGCGCAATTTCGGCATGAGCCGGCCTGAGGGTTATCGCAAGGCGCTGCGCCTGATGAAGACGGCTGAGAAGTTCAAGCTGCCGGTGTTCACGTTTGTCGATACGCCAGGTGCCTATCCGGGCATTGATGCAGAAGAGCGCGGTCAGTCTGAAGCAATCGGTCGCAACATTTTCGAGATGGCGCAACTCGAAGTGCCCATCATCACCACGGTGATAGGCGAGGGCGGATCAGGTGGGGCGCTTGCGATTTCGGTGGCCGACCAAGTGCTGATGCTGCAGTACTCGATCTATTCGGTGATCAGCCCGGAAGGGTGCGCATCGATTCTCTGGAAGACCTCCGAAAAAGCGCAAGACGCCGCAGATGCGATGGGCATCACCGCGCATCGCCTGAAGGCTTTGGGTCTGGTGGACAAGATCGTGAATGAGCCGGTGGGCGGTGCGCATCGCGACTACAAGCAGATGGCGGCTTTTCTGAAGCGAGCGCTCAATGATGCATGGCGTCAGCTCAGCGATCTGAAGGTCAAGGAGCTGCTTGATCGCCGTTATGAACGGCTGCAGAGTTACGGTCGCTACACGGACACCAAGGCCGAGGCTCGATAACCGCAGTCTGGATTGCGGTCAGGCCCGTCCGACAACCCTGCCAGATGGGTTAGTTCCCATTTCTCGGGGGGCCATCACAGGCCCGGATGATAATCCGGGCGATGTTCGACACCGCCATGGCAAGTTTCAAGCCCGGGCTGCCGCTCGCGGTGGCCTTTAGCGGCGGCGCGGATTCGACGGCCTTACTGATTGCCTGTGCATTGCAGTGGCCGGGGCGGGTGAGGGCTGTTCACGTACACCACGGTTTGCAACGAGCTGCCGATTCATTCGAAGCACATGCCGTGGGTTTGTGCGCTCAGTTTGAGGTCCCGCTGGCGGTACGCCGCATCGATGCACGTCACGCAACGGGAGAAAGCCCGGAAGATGCGGCGCGGCGTGGGCGCTATGCGGCAATCGCCGAAGCGGTGAAAACCGATTGGCCCGAAGACAAAATCAGTGACGTCGCCATCGCCCAGCACGCAGACGATCAGGTGGAGACACTGCTGCTCGCGCTGTCTCGGGGCGCGGGCTTGCCGGGACTATCCGCCATGCCAGAGCACTGGACGCGCAATGGCCTGACCTGGCATCGCCCTCTGCTGCGAGTCCCAGCCGCGCAACTTCGCGAGTGGCTCATAGAGCGCGGCGTGACGTGGATCGAAGACCCGTCGAATGCAAACGAGCAATTCACGCGCAACAGGATTCGCGCACAGTTGCTGCCTTCGCTGGAGAAAGCATTTCCGCAGTTTCGTGAGACTTTTGGCCGCAGCGCACGTCATGCCGCGCAAGCGCAGGAACTGCTTGTCGAACTGGCCGTCCAGGACTTGACCTCCGTCGGGTCGCCGCCATCCATCGAGGCGCTTCGCAAGCTGTCCGGCGCGCGCCAGGCAAATGCATTGCGCTACTGGCTGCGCAGCGTTCACGGCGTGGCGGCCAGCGCCGCCCAGATGGATGAACTGCTTGCCCAACTTGCCGATTGCAGGACACGGGGGCACTCGATCCAGATCAAGGTCGCGCAAGGCTTCGTTGAGCGCAAGGGCGAAACGCTAGCATATACCTCGTCGGTATAATCCCTAGGCTTTTTCAGCGTCGCGGAACGCATCGAGGACCCGCCAGGGTCCGGCACCGCCGCTTCACATTTTCTTCCCTCCAATGGCACTGATCGTTCATAAATACGGCGGCACGTCGATGGGCTCGACCGAGCGCATCCGCAACGTCGCCAGGCGCGTCGCCAAGTGGCATCGCGCGGGGCACCAGATGGTGGTTGTACCCAGCGCGATGAGCGGCGAAACCAATCGCCTCCTGGGCCTGGCCAAGGAACTCTCGCCCGAAAAGCAGAATGACGCCCTGTGCCGCGAGCTGGACATGCTGGCCGCAACCGGCGAACAGGCGTCGTCCGCCCTGCTGGCTATTGCGCTGCAAGCTGAAGGCCTCGAAGCCGTGAGCTACGCGGGCTGGCAAGTCGCCATCAAGACCAACAGCGCCTATACCAAGGCCCGGATCGAATCCATCGATGACAAGCGCGTGCGTGCTGATCTGGCTGCCGGCCGCGTTGTCATCATCACGGGCTTCCAGGGGGTCGATGAACAGGGCCATGTAACCACGCTGGGCCGGGGCGGCAGCGACACGTCAGCGGTGGCTGTGGCAGCGGCAATGAAGGCGAAAGAATGCCTGATCTACACCGACGTCGATGGCGTCTACACGACCGATCCGCGTGTCGTGCCTGAGGCGCGACGTCTGCACACGGTGAGCTTCGAAGAGATGCTTGAGATGGCATCGCTCGGCTCCAAGGTGCTGCAGATCCGTTCGGTCGAATTCGCGGGCAAATACAAGGTGCGGTTGCGCGTGCTCTCGAGCTTCACACCCTGGGACATCGACATTCAAGAAGAGGCCACTTCCGGCACGCTGATCACTTTTGAGGAAGACGAACAAATGGAACAAGCCGTCGTTTCTGGCATCGCCTTCAACCGCGATGAGGCCAAGATTTCGATCCTGAGCGTCCCCGACAAGCCGGGCATTGCGTACAACATTCTGGGCGCTGTCGCCGATGCCAACATCGAAGTCGACATGATCATCCAGAACATGTCCAAGGACGGCAAAACCGACTTCAGCTTCACCGTTCACCGCAACGACTATGCAAAAACCGTGGACCTGCTGAAGTCGAAAGTGCTGCCGGCCCTGGGCACCGATCACCTCGAAGGCGACACGCGCATCTGCAAGGTGAGCATCGTGGGAATCGGCATGCGCAGCCATGTGGGCATTGCAGCAAAGATGTTCCGCTCGCTGAGCGAGGAGGGCATTAATATCCAGATGATCTCTACCAGCGAGATCAAGACCTCGGTGGTCATTGATGAGAAGTACATGGAGCTGGCGGTGCGGGCTTTGCACCGGGCGTTTGATCTGGACCAGCCGGCTGCCTGAGCCTCGGGGGTTTGGGGCATAATTGCCCCACTGGAAACGTGACCGAGTGGCCGAAGGTGCTCCCCTGCTAAGGGAGTATGGGGTGTAGAGCCTCATCGAGGGTTCGAATCCCTCCGTTTCCGCCAGAAACCGTCAAAGGTGTTGAATCATTGCGGTTCCGCGTGCAGCCCGCTTGGCTCCCGCGAAATATCGGGCCATAAGCCACCACCGCCACCCCTTTGCACCCTCATCCGGCAATACACCCTGCTCAACTTTTGCGCGGTAGCGGCTCCCCCGGTCCCACGCGCTCCACAATGAGCCGGTAGTGCTCGGGCCGACGATGACGCTCGAAGTCGAATACGTTTCTGCGGAACGCACTGCCGATGTCCAGGTCCGCAGCGACGCAGATGACTTCGTCCTCCTCGCTCATAGCCTGCGCAGCGATCTCGCCGGTGGGCGAGACGATGACAGAGCCGCCGATCATATGGAAGCCGTCCTCGCGCCCGCACTTCGCAGCAGCCGCTGCCCAAACGCAGTTCTGGTAGGCACTCGCCTGCATCGTGATCAGGTGGTGGTACATGCGCAGGTGCGCGGGCTCGTCCCAGTGAATGTTGTGGGAAGGCGTGTTGTAGCCCAGCACCACGACCTCGGCGCTTTGCAGTGACATCACCCGCCACGTCTCCGGCCAACGACGGTCGTTGCACAGCGCCATGCCAATGCGCGTGCCCATGCATTCCCAAACGCCCCAGGGCTCGTCACCGACATCGAAGAACTTTTTCTCCAGATGCTGAAAAGGTGCGTCAGGCTTGTGGTCGTCGTGGCCCGGCAAGTGCACCTTGCGGTACTTGCCGACGATGCTGGCGTGAGGGTCTACCAGAACGCAGGTGTTGTAAGGGCGCCCTTCAGTGCTGAGTTCTGCATAGCCGAGATAAAACCCAATGCCCAGCCTGCGTGCTTCGTCAAAAAGCGGCTGCACCTGCGCATTGGGCATCTCTGGCTCGAAGAATCGTTTCTGCGCCTCCTCTTCACTCATCCAGTAACGCGGGAAGAACGTGGTCAGGGCAAGCTCGGGGAACACGACAAGCTGGGCGCCAAGTGACTTAGCTTCGCGCATCATCTCCAGCAGTCGCGCGACGACAGCCGTGCGGCTGTCCGACAGATGTACAGGGCCCATCTGGGCGACGGCCAGGCCCAACTTGTTGCTGCTCATGGTGTTCTCACTTCAGACATGTCCGATGCGCAAAACGTTCAACGGTGGGCTCCGTGCGCGCGTTGGCGTGAAAGCACCTGGCCCGGACGAGCACCCGTCGTGCGGCCTTCGCGCCAGACGACCTGGCCATTCACGACCACGACCTCGATTCCGCGCGCCGGCGCTATCGGTTGCTCATAAGTCGCGGCGGCGTCCACTGTGCTGGCGTCGAACAGGGTCAGATCGGCGAAGGCCCCCTCCTTGAGCACGCCGCGGTCGACCAGCCCAAAATTCTTTGCGGTCAGGCCGGTCATCTTGTGCACTGCCTTTTCCAGCGGGAAGAGCCCGAGCGAGCGGCCGTAATGGCCAAGCACACGCGGAAAGCTGCCCCACAGTCGCGGGTGGGGCGAGGCGTCCTGCGGCAGTCCGTCGGAGCCGATCATGGTTTCGTCGAATTGCAAAATGCGCTGCACGTCGGCCTCGTCCATGCGAAAGTAGATCGCGCCGGCGGGATTGAGGCGGCGGACCGCTTCCTCCTGCGGCACACCCAATTCGTTGGCGATGTCACTGAGATCGCGGCCTGCATACTGCGGCAGCGTTTTGGACCAGCTCACGATGACGCGTGTTGAGGTGGCGGCGCGGTCCCACGAGAGAATGGTGGAGCCTGCAGTGTAGGGATAGCAATCGATGCAGATCGGCTGCAGCGCCATGTTCTTGCGGATGTGGGCAAGCGTCTCAACCGAGCGACCGTAGTTCTTCTGGCCGATGACCTTGTGATGCGAGATCACTACAGGGACGCCGACCTCGCGACCAATGCGAAAGGTCTCGTCCAGCGAAGCCATTACGTGGTCGCCCTCATCGCGCATGTGGCTGCAGTAGATGCCATCGAAGTCCTTCAGCGGCCGGCAAGTCTCGATGACCTCCTCGGTGGGCGCCGCGATGGCGGGCTCGTAGAACAGGCCAGTAGAGACGCCGATAGCGCCAGCTTCCATCGCCTCTTGCACCATTGCCCGCATCTGGACGATCTGCGCCGCGGTGGCGGGCCGATCGAGGTCGTCCATCACGATCACGCGCAGCGTGGTGTGGCCCACCAGCATGGCGCAGTTGGTTGCGGCAGGCTGCTTGCGCAAGGCTTCCAGGTAAGCGGCAAAAGTGCGATATCGAAACCATCCGCCCTGTTCGTCGAGCAGGTTCAGCGGCGGCGTCACCGGCTGCGGCACTTCGCGCGGCATGGGCGCCAGTGAAATCCCGCAATTGCCGCCAATCACGGTGGTGACGCCCTGGCTCACCTTGGGCGCCATCTCGCCGTGCGACAGCAAGACGCGATCGTCGTGGGTGTGGCAGTCGATGAAGCCGGGCGCCGCAATGCGGCCCTTCAGGTCGATCTCGGTACGGCCGGCTGCGCCGCTGAGGTCACCGATACGCTCGATGCGGTCCCCGCGGATGCCGATGTCGCCATCAAAACGCGGCGCGCCGGTGCCGTCCACGACATCGGCATTGCGGATCAGAAGGTCGAAGGTGTCCTGCATTTTCGGGTTCCGGTGAAAAAGATGGGATCGCAATGGCCGGGCACCAGCATCAGCGTGTCTCCGAGGCCGAGCGAAGCAGCAACGAGGTCGAGGACGAGCGCTGGCGTGTCGACGGCACTCAGGGGGTCGCCCACACGGGCGGCCTTCCAGGGGTTCATGAAAAGACTCGTCTCATGAAATTTCAGTCGATCTTGGCGCCAGAGGCCTTCACCACCCGAGCCCATTTCTCAGTCTCCCGCCTGGAGAGCGCGAGGAACTCCTCCGGCGTGCTCGGCGCTGCCTCGGCCCCCAGCACCTTGAAGCGCTCCAGCACTGCGGGACTTGCCAACGCCGTACGGATCTCCGCGTTCAGGCGAGTGACGATCTCTTTCGGCAAGTTGGCCGGCCCGATGATGCCGCCCCAGGCCACCACCTCGAATCCCGGCACTGTCTCTGCGATTGGCGCAATGTTCGGATACGCCGGGGAGCGCTGCGGCGCTGAGATGCCAATCGCGCGGATCCGGCCAGCCTGCACCTGCGGCCCGAGTACGGGGGTGTTTCCCATCATCATCTGTACGCCACCCGCGATCAGGTCGTTCAGGCCCGCCGTGGCTGCCCGGTAGGGCACGTGCAGCATGAAGGTGCCGGTCATCGACTTGAACAGTTCCACGCCCAGGTGGGAGGTGGTGCCATTGCCGTCCGAGCTGAATGCGACCTTGCCCGGGTTCTTCTTCGCGTAGGCGATCAGCTCGGCCACGGTGTTCACCGGCAAGTTGTTGTTGACCGCCATGATGTTCACGACACGGAGCGCGTTGGAGATCAGCGTAAGGTCTTTCTCGACGTCATACGGCACGTTGGGCAGCAACGAGCGGTTGGTCGCAAGCGAGACGATATTTCCATACGCAAGCGTGTAGCCGTCGGGGGCCGAGCGGACCAGGTCGGTGGTGCCGATGACGTAGGACCCGCCCGGCTTGTTGTCGATGACGATGGGAACACCGAGTTGCAAGGATAACTGCGCGGAGAGGGCGCGCATCAGCACGTCCGGAGCGCCGCCAGGCGCCGACGGCACGATCAGCCGGATTGGTTTTTCAGGCCAGGCCGCGAACGCCGAGCCGAGTGGCGCTATCAGCGCGGCACATGTCAGAACAAAGAAAAGGAACCGTGAACGCATGGAATGACCTCCAGGGAATGCAAGTGCCGTACCAAGCGCACGGAACGTCCAGTGTAGGCAAGTGATTAGAAAAAGATACTGGCTCTCGCTACAGGATTACGCCTAGTTTTGCTAAAGAGCACGCCGTGACCCTTTTCGATCGCTGAGCTTGAGCTCATCGTACGAGCCGCTCGACCAGCGCCTCGAGTTCTTCCAGCTCGAAGGGCTTCGCCAGCGGATGAGCAGTAGGGCCGAGTAAACGGGCGACGTCCCTCAAGTCCTGCCCGGAGCAGACGATCACCGGCAGGCTGGGGTTCTGCCGAAGGGCCTCGCGCGCCAAGTCGAGGCCAGAGCCGTCGGGCAGGTTGATGTCGGTTATCAGCAGGTTCACGTTCTGTTCGCGCAGCGCCTCGCGCGCGCCGGCGCCGTCAGACACACACACGACCCGACGATCGGCAGTGGCGAGCAACTCGGCGAACGACTCGCGGACCAAGTCGTTGTCTTCGACGTAGAGGATGACGAAAGGGTGGGCGGTCATGGCTGGCGGGCTGCTCCGGAACTATTTCGTTTCTGACGACCAGGGGAAATTGATGTAGTTGTCGCGCGTATCGAAACAGGTATTGCCGTACATCTTCAGGTAAGACGCGCGCCGCGTCGGATCGGCATACACCGCGCCGGGGTTGGCCGTATCGCGTTCATAATCCGCGATGTTGCCGCTGGTGAGCGCCTTGGGCAGAATATCCATTGCCTGCGGGATGGATTTTCCGTCCAGCCAATCAGCGGCCTGCTGGCCCATCGCATAACCGAAGATGGATGAAGCAAGGCTGATGCTGGCCTTGTAGGGGCTGCCGCCCTTTTTGATTTCGGCAACCGCTTCCTGCTCGCCGTCGATACCACCCAGAAACTGGTCCGCCCGCGCCTTGCCCGCTTCGCGCAATGCCGCCAGCGGGCAAGGCGCGGGCGGACCAGTTTCTGGGCGGTATCGACGGCGAACAGGAAGCGGTCGTCGAAATCAAGAAAGGCGGCAGCCCCTACAAGGCGAGCATCAGCCTTGCCTCATC
>JBKJKT010000183.1:0-3570 GCA_046597415.1 Ramlibacter sp. | reverse complement strand
CCAGCAACGCGTGGACAAGGTGAAGGCTCCCATCCTGTGCCTGGTCGGCCCACCGGGCGTCGGCAAGACTTCGCTTGGCCAGTCGATCGCCAAGGCCACGGGCCGCAAGTACGTTCGCATGGCGCTGGGCGGCATGCGCGACGAAGCAGAGATTCGCGGACATCGCCGCACCTACATCGGCGCGCTGCCGGGCAAGGTGCTGTCGAACCTGAACAAGGCAGGCACGCGCAATCCGCTGTTCCTGCTCGACGAGATCGACAAGCTAGGCACTGATTTTCGTGGCGACCCGTCCAGCGCATTGCTCGAAGTGCTTGACCCCGAGCAGAACCACAAGTTCGGCGATCATTACGTCGAAGTTGATTTCGACCTGTCGGATGTGATGTTCGTCGCGACTTCGAATTCGATGAACATTCCGCCGGCCCTGCTGGACCGAATGGAAGTCATTCGCCTGTCGGGTTACACCGAGGATGAAAAATCCAACATCGCGCTGACCTATCTGCTCCCCAAGCAGATGGCGAACAACGGCGTGAAAGACACCGAACTGCTCGTGACCGAAGACGCGGTCCGCGACATCATTCGCTACTACACGCGTGAAGCCGGTGTGCGATCGCTCGAACGCGATCTCGGCAAGATCTGCCGCAAGGTGGTCAAGGGCTTGCTGCTCAAGAAGTACACCCCCCTGGTCACGGTGACTGCAGAGAACCTCAATGATTTCCTGGGCGTGCGCAAGTTCACCTACGGACGCGCTGAAGCCCAGAACCAGGTGGGTCAGGTCGTCGGCCTCGCATGGACCGAAGTTGGCGGGGACCTGCTGACGATAGAGGCAGCCCTGATGCCCGGCAAGGGCGTCACAACCACGACGGGCTCGTTAGGCGATGTGATGAAGGAATCGGTCTCGGCCGCAAGATCAGTGGTGCGCAGCCGCGCACGCCGCCTGGGCATCGCTGACGATGTCTTCGAGAAGAAGGACATCCACATCCACGTTCCCGACGGCGCAACGCCCAAGGATGGTCCGAGTGCGGGTGCTGCGATGACAACTGCTCTCGTCTCTGCCCTGACCGGCATTCCTGTGCGGGCCGATGTGGCAATGACAGGCGAGATCACGCTCCGTGGTGAAGTCACTGCCATTGGCGGCCTCAAGGAGAAGCTGCTCGCGGCACTTCGCGGTGGCATAAAGACGGTGCTTATCCCCGAAGAAAACACCAAGGACCTGCAGGAGATTCCGGAGAACGTGAAGAACGGTCTGGAGATCGTGCCGGTGAAGTGGATCGACAAGGTGCTGGAAGTTGCGCTTGAGCGCCTGCCGACGCCACTGTCGGAAGATGAGCCGGTGGTTGCAGTCGCAGCCCCGATTACGCCTGCGACCGAAGGCACTCCGGCGGCTCGCCCACCGGCATCGGTGAAGCATTAGGAAGTTGGGTTTCTGCCTTGAGGCGGCGCAAAAAAGTGCGCTATAATTCGAGGCTCGAAATGCGGGAATAGCTCAGTTGGTAGAGCGCAACCTTGCCAAGGTTGAGGTCGAGAGTTCGAGACTCTTTTCCCGCTCCAAAATGTTCGAAAAAGGGAAGCAGCTGCTTCCCTTTTTCTTGTGTGAATCATTGCGTGATTTTGTGTGATTTTTGTGTGATTAGTCGGCGCGCTAGCCAAGCGGTTAGGCAGAGGATTGCAAATCCTTCTAGATCGGTTCGACTCCGGTGCGCGCCTCCAGAATTTCCAAAATGCCCCGGCGAATTCGTCGGGGCATTTTTGTTAATAACTCCACCCAAGCTTGAGAAAACCCCCTAAGCCAGAGCGCCTCTTTTCCCTAATGCGGGTGTCCTTGCCGCTGCTCCAATAGACCCATCAACCGGAGAGCAGCCATGAACATGTTTATCAAGCTTTGTGTAGGCGGAGCAATAGCAGGACTGCTGAGCGCGGCCCTCTCGACAGAAACCCAGCTGGCAGCTTCGGTAACAGTCCAGAAGACCCCGCTGATCACGGCGCAGATGACGCCTCAGAAGCCGGAGTGTCAGATTGCTAGTAGCTTCAAAGGCGCGAGCGCGGCTGATCGGGAATTGAGCGCAGCGCTGAAGCGGGGCCTGGGCTGCTAGCCGGGCTAGCGAGACAGGATCGCTGATTTCAGCTTCTGCGCTGTCTCGGGAATCCAGTCGAGCACGCTGGCGTACTCTTTGGGAAGGATCGTTTCCCTCATGGACCATAGCGTCTCGACGGCGATCAAGGCCACGACCACCCACACTACTTTCATCAACCATCCCGACTTCGGCTTTGCTTCCACCACACGCACTGTCCCGTGGGCAACCTGTCCGCTGCCTTCGGTGGAGAGACGCCAGATATTGAGCGGCTCGGCAATATTCTTGAAGGTTTGCGCGCCCATCGACTCGGCGCGCATCCGCACCTTTCCCTTGACGGTCTCGTACACGAGCTGGCTGACGCAGATGCCGCCTTTCGGCGCACGCGATTCCAGCCGTGCGGCAATGTTTACCCCATCGCCTGCAATATGCCCGCCCTCGACTCGGTACACATCACCGATGTGGATGCCAACTCGGTGAGTCAAGCCCTGGCCCGCGGGCAGCGATGCATTTCGCTGCCCGAATTCTTCCTGCATCTCCAACGCGAACTGCACGGCCGCAACCGCGCTGCCGAAGCACAGCATCATCCCGTCGCCCATGGTATTTAAAACTTCCCCACCGTAATGCTCGCAACGCGCGCGCATGTGTTTGAACTCGGTGGTAACCGCCGAAATGGTGCCCACCTCGTCGCGCTGCATACGGGCCGAGTAGCCGACCACATCGGTGAAGACCACAGCGGCCAGGCGCGGTCGGTCCAGTGGCTTCTTTGCGACACCTTCATCCAGGGCGTCTTCGGAATCGACATAGGTCACCTAAGCAACTCCTATAACCCATGCGGGGTCGCGGGCTGCTGATTTGCGGGTACTAATTTTTTGCGCAGCCTCGCAAGGGAAGGTACCCGCAGGCGCATGCAGTGTCAATACGGTTGAATCGCCAGCCAATCAAGGCTTGAGCTCTTCCAGCCGTTGCATCGCGAAGTTCGCCATGGAAGCTGGAAGCCGACCAGTGTCGATAGCGCGCTTGAATGCCTCGCTAGCGTCCTGGTCCTTGCCCATCGCCTGCAAAGAAATGCCGGCACCCACCAGCCAGTTGGGCATGGAAGGGTCCACCCGCAAGGCAGTAATGTAATGTTTCACGGCCTGGTCATGCCTGCCCGCACGTTGCAACAGCGCCGCGTAGAAAGCGTGGTAGTGATGGTCGTCGCCGGCGGCCTGAAGACCTGTCGCCATCGTGGCAATGGCTCCTGTGGTGTCTGTCTGTTCAACTTGCAACCGCGCCAGGTTCATCGAAAACCCAGCGTGTGCAGGAACTGCTCTCAAGCCATCACGCAGGAGGCCCATGGCTTCATCGACCCGATTGCCTTCGACAAGCAGACCGACCAGCATCTGGCGCGCCTGGATATGGGCCGGGTTGCTCTCCAGTGACTTGCGCAGCTTTTGGCTTGCCTCTTGCGCTTTGCCTTGCTGGATGTGCACAACAGCTTCCGCATACAAATTTGCTG
>JBKJKT010000173.1:0-9907 GCA_046597415.1 Ramlibacter sp. | reverse complement strand
GCGAACGTTTCAACCTCGTCATCGGCGGCGTCTTCCTCGCCATCGTGCTGTTTTCCCCCGATGGCCTGCTCGGACTGTGGGCGAAGCTGCGCTTGCGCTTCGCAGCGGGACAGGCCTTTTCATCAAACCAAAGGAGACTCGAGTGAATACCAGGATCTGGATGCGTTGTGCGTTGGGTGCGGCGGCGGCGATGGCGGTGGCGGGCACCGCCTGGGCCCAGGGCCAGCCGGTGAAGATCGGCCTGCTGGCGACGCTGGAGGGCCCGTTCGCGGCCGGCGGCGCCGACGGCATGCGGGGCGCCGAGCTGGCGGTCAAGCAGCGCGGCGGCACGGTCGCCGGCCGCAAGATCGAGGTCATCAAGGCGTCCTCCGACGCCAAGCCCGACGTGGCGGTGAACGCCACCCGCAAGCTGGTTGAGCAGGACAAGGTCGACATCATGGTCGGCCCGCTGTCGGGCGGCGAGGGCATCGCGGTCAAGGACTATTCCAAGACCCAGCCGCAGGTCACCTTCATCAACGGCGGCTCGGGCGCGCAGGCCACCACGCTGGTGAGCCCCAGCCCGAACTTCTTCCGCTTCAACACCGAGGGCGGGCAGTGGATGGTGGGCCTGGGCAAGGCGGCGATGGACAAGGGCTACAAGCGCACGATGATCATCGCCGAGGACTACGCCTTCCCTTACAGCCAGGTGCAAGGCTTCATGGCCGAGTACTGCAGGCTTGGCGGCAAGGTGCCACTCAAGGCTTGGGTGCCACTGGGGGGCAAGGATTACTCGTCGGTGATCGCCACCATCCCCAAAGACGTGGACGCGTTGCTGGTCGTGCTGGGCGGCGCCGACGCGGTGAACTTCCTCACGCAGTACGAGAACTCGGGCGGCGACAAGCCGATGATGGGTGGCAGCATCACCGTCAGCCAGGACGTGCTGAACTACAAGGGCAAGCGCCGCGACTCGCTGGTGGGGACCATCTCTGCCGGTCCGGTGGCCGACAGCTTCGACGGCGCCGACTGGAAGGCGTTTGTGGCCGACTACCAGAAGACCTATCCGGTGTCGGCAGGTGGCTTCCCCAGCCCCAGCCTCTTCGCATTCGTCTACTACGTCAACATGAAGGCAGCACTCGACGGGCTCGCGGCGGTCAACGGTGACCTGAGCGGGGGCCAGGCCAAGTACCGTGACGCGCTCTCCAAGATGGTACTGAAGACGCCCACCGGCGACGTGCGGTTGGACTCCAACCGTCAGGCCATCGGCACCACCTTCGTCACTGAAGTGGTGAAGGACGCGCAAGGCAACCTGTCAACAAAGGTGTCGCGCAAGGTCGACAACATCGACCAGACGCTCGGCATCAAGAAGGAAGACTTCAAGATGGGCTCGCGCGACGTGCCGGCCTGCCCCTGATCCCGCTGCGCCACCATGGCATCGATCGGCAACCTGACACCCCGGCGCGATCGCGCCGCGCGCCATTCGGCATCGGCCGGCCCCCGGCCGCTGATGTCGGGCGATGCGCTGGTGCTTGAGGGCGTGACGCGCGCTTTCGGCGCCTTGCGGGCGGTGGACGATGTATCGCTGACGGTGGCAGCGGGCCAGAAGTACGCGGTGCTCGGCTCCAACGGAGCCGGCAAGACGACGCTTTTCAACGCCATCACGGGAGACTTTCCGCCCACGGCGGGAAGGATCCTGTTTTTTGGCGAAGACATCACAGCGCTGCCGCCCTATGAGCGCATCCGCAAGGGCCTGCGGCGCACCTATCAGTCGTCGTTGCTGTTCAAGGAATTGAGCGTGCGCGACAACCTCTTTCTGGCTGTGCGCGGCGTGAGCAGCGGGCGCTTCAGCTTCCTGCGCTCCGGTGCCGCGCATGCCTCGCAAGCGGCCACCGACGACATCCTGCACCGCGTCCGGCTCGACGCCCTGAAGGACGAACTGGTCGGCAACCTGGCCCACGGTCAGCAGCGCCAGCTGGAAATCGGCATGGCACTGGCCGGGGCGCCGCGCCTGATCCTGTTCGACGAGCCCGCTGCCGGCCTGTCGCCAGCCGAGCGGCGCGAACTGGTGGCGCTGCTGCGCGGGCTGCCGGCGCATATGAGCTTCGTGCTGATCGAGCACGATCTGGACATCGCGCTGCGCGTGGTCGAGCGTGTCACCGTGATGCACAACGGGTCCGTGCTGCGGCACGGCACACCCGAAGAAATCGAGAACGACGCCCAGGTGCAGGCCATCTACATGGGAGGTAAACATTGACCGCGCCCGAAGCT
The DNA here is from genome assembly GCA_046597415.1 of Ramlibacter sp. Taxonomy (GTDB): domain Bacteria; phylum Pseudomonadota; class Gammaproteobacteria; order Burkholderiales; family Burkholderiaceae_C; genus Ramlibacter. The sequence goes on along the minus strand of JBKJKT010000173.1, from coordinate 7,663 downwards.
GACCGCGGCCCCATGAAGTGGTGGTCCAAACCGGCTGAGCCGCCCGGTAGGGGACCATTGCTGGTCATCGAGGGCCTGGACGTTTACTACGGCCGCGCGCATGCGCTGCAGGGCGTGAGCCTCACGCTTGACCATGGCGTACAGGGCATCGTTGGCCGCAACGGCATGGGCAAGACCACGCTGTGCAATGCCATCACCGGGCTGGTGCCCGCCACCGGCAGCATCAAGCTGGCCGGCGAAGAACTGCTGGGTCAGAGCCCCAACCGCATCACGCAGCGCGGCGTCGCGTACGTGCCGCAGGGCCGCCGTGTGTGGCCCAGCCTGACGGTTGACGAAACGCTCAAGCTCGTCGCGCGCAAGAAGCGCGATGTCGATCGCGTCTATTTCATGTTCCCTCGCCTGGCGGAACGCAAGGGCCATGGGGGTGGGCAGCTGTCGGGCGGTGAGCAGCAGATGCTCGCCATCGGCCGCGCGCTGTTGCTCGAGCCGCGCCTCTTGGTGATGGACGAGCCCACCGAGGGCCTGGCACCGGTGATCGTCGAGCATGTGGCGAAGTCGCTGCGCGCGCTGGCGGCAGAAGGCGAGATCTCCATCCTGCTGATCGAGCAGAACCTGGGCGTGGCACTGAACGTGGCTGATGCCATCGGCGTGATGGTCAACGGCCGCATTGCGCACCAGATGCCGGCCGCGCAACTGGCGGCCGATCGCGAGCTGCAGGAGCAACTGCTCGGCGTGCGTAGCGGCGGTCACCACGACGAACCCGATCCCGAAGTTCCCACCGTTCAGTCGCTGCCCTCCGAGACGCAGCCGCAGCAGGTCTTCACCTTGCAGCGCGCCCACGGCCAGGGAGCGCCTTCGCTGGATGACCTGGCGCCGCGCACGGTCCGGGGATTCAACCGCTGGAACACCGGCGATGCGGCCGGCCCGGTCGCGGACATCTCGCGCGAGCAGGTCGAGCGTGCTGCGCCGGTCACGCCCACGCCCAAGGCGTCGAGCACCGGGAAGGTGCTGGAGTTTCCTGTTGCCGCCACAAGCGGCCGGGCCGCTTACGTTGCGGGCACCTTCGATACCAAGGCGCGTGAGCTCTTCTATATCCGCCAGTGTCTCGAAAAGCTGGGCCTGCGCGTGGTGACAGTCGACTTGGCCACCAGTGGCCGGCCGTCACCAGCCAGCGTGCACCCGCGCGAAGTGGCGCGCCATCACCCGCAGGGCGAGACCGCGGTGTTCAGCACAGACCGCGGCAGCGCCGTGACCGGCATGGCGCAGGCCTTCGAGAACTACGTGCTCACGCGGCGCGACCTGGGCGGCATCATTTCCGCCGGCGGCTCGGGCGGTACCGCCCTGGCCACGCCGGCCATGCGCGCATTGCCAATCGGGGTGCCCAAGGTCATGGTGAGCACCATGGCCAGCGGTGACGTGCGGCCCTATGTCGGCCCGAGCGACATCTGCATGATGTACTCGGTGACCGACGTGCAGGGCATCAACCGTATCAGCGAGAAGGTGCTGGCCAACGCGGGGCATGCGTTGGCCGGCATGGTGATGCATCCGCCAGCAGAGTCGGCAGTCAATAAGCCGGCGCTGGGCTTGACGATGTTCGGTGTTACCACGACCTGCGTGCAGGCCGTCTCCAAGCGCCTGCAAGACGATTTTGACTGTTTGGTGTTCCATGCGACCGGTGTCGGCGGGCAGAGCATGGAAAAACTGGTCGAGTCGGGCATGCTGGCCGGCGTGATCGACGTCTCGACCACGGAAGTGGCTGACGAGATCGGCGGCGGCGTGCTGAGTGCAGGCCCCACGCGCCTGGATGTTTTCGCGCGGCACGCGGTGCCCTACGTCGGCAGCTGCGGCGCGCTCGACATGATCAACTTCGGTGGCTGGGACACGGTGCCCGACCGCTTCAAAGCGCGGCGGCTTTATCGCCACAACCCCAGCGTGACGCTGATGCGCACCACGGTGGACGAGAACCGCCTCATGGGTGAGTTCATTGCCGCCAAGCTCAACGCAATGATCGGCCCGGTGCGCTTCCTGATCCCTGAAGGTGGCGTCTCGGCGATCGACAAAGCCGGCCAGCCCTTCCACGACCCCGAAGCCGACCGCATGCTGTTTTCGACCATCGAACAGCATTTCCGCGGCGGCGTGCAGCGCAAGCTAGTGCGCCTGCCACACCACATCAACGACGACGCCTTTGCCGACGCACTGGTGGCCGCGTGGCACGACGTGCAGCGCGCAGCCGCTGGCGTCCGCCGCGCCTGACAACCCGGGACGACTTCATCATGGCCCGTATTCCCCGACAAATCCTGCTTGACCGATTCCGCGCCAAGATCGCGGCCGGCTGCCCCCTCATCGGCGGCGGCGCCGGCACCGGTCTTAGCGCCAAGTGCGAAGAAGCCGGAGGCATCGACCTCATCGTCATCTATAACTCGGGCCGCTACCGCATGGCCGGGCGCGGCTCGCTCGCGGGGCTGCTGGCCTACGGCAACGCCAACGAGATCGTTTGCGAGATGGCTCGCGAAGTGCTGCCGGTCGTCAAGCACACTCCGGTGCTCGCCGGCGTGAACGGCACCGATCCATTCATGGTCCCCGAGCAGTTCCTGCGCCGCATCATCGATCTCGGCTTTTCTGGCATCCAGAACTTTCCGACGGTGGGCCTGATCGACGGCACCTTCCGCGCCAACCTCGAAGAAACCGGCATGAGCTATGCGCTTGAGGTCGAGCTGATCCGCACCGCCCGTGCCATGGATCTGCTGACCACGCCTTATGTCTTCAGCGAGCAGAACGCGCGCGACATGGCCGCTGCCGGAGCGGACATCGTGGTGTGCCACCTGGGCCTCACGACCGGTGGCGCGATCGGCGCCGAGACCGGCCTGAAGCTTTCCGATTGCGTGGCGCCCATCACCGCCTGGGCCGCCGCCGCGCGGGCTGTCAACCCCGAACTCATCGTGCTGTGCCACGGCGGCCCCATCGCGACGCCGGAAGACGCGCAGTTCATCCTGGGCCAGTGCCCCACCTGTGACGGCTTCTACGGCGCCAGCTCGATGGAACGCCTGCCCACCGAAGTGGCGCTGACCGAGACCACGCGGCGCTTTGTCGCCTTGCGGCGCTGATGGCCATGAAGCCGCGCTCCCACCTGTACCTCGCTGATGCGCGCCTTGCGTGGCCGTCAGCCTGCCCTTGCTTGACTGGAGAAAACCCATGACCGGTGCTGAATTCGGAAACTTCCTCCTCGCGCTGATCGTCGTCGCCATCGTGGTGGCCATCTCGGTGTGGCTGCTGCACTGGCTGTATCTGCGCAGCTCCAAGGAACGCGCTTTCGTGCGGACCGGCATGGGCGGACAGAAGGTGGTGCTCGACGGCGGCGCCTTCGTGCTGCCGATCGTGCACGACGTGATCCCGGTGAACATGAACACGTTGCGCCTGGAGGTGATGCGTGGGCGCGACAAGGCGCTCATCACCAGGGACCGCATGCGCGTCGACGTGATCGCGGAGTTCTACGTGCGCGTGGCCGCCCACCCCGACGCGGTCGCGGCGGCCGCCCAGACGCTGGGCCTGCGCACGATGGAGCCCGAGCAGCTGAAGGAGCTGGTCGAGGGCAAATTCGTTGACGCGCTGCGCACGGCGGCGGCCGAGATGTCGATGGAGGAGTTGCACGAGAAGCGCGGCGCCTTCATCAGGCGCGTGCGCGAATCGGTGGCCGAAGACCTGACCAAGAACGGCCTGGAGCTGGAGGCCGCGTCGCTGACCCAGCTCGACCAGACCGGCATGGAGTACTTCAATCCGAGTAATGCTTTCGACGCCGAGGGTCTGACGCGCCTGACAGAGCAGATCGAGCACCGCAAGAAGCAGCGCAACGATGTCGAGCAGGACACCCTGATCGCCATCCGCAACAAGAACCTCGAGGCCGAGAAGCTCGGCCTGGACATCGACCGCGAGAGCGAATATGCGCGCCTGTCGCAGCAGCGCGAAGTCGAGATCGCCCGCGCCCGTCAACGGGCGGAAGTGAGCACCGAGCGGGCCCAGCGTGAGCAAGCCGCCGAAGGTGCGCAGATCCAGGCCCGGCAGAGCATCGATGAAGCGCGCATCCGTTCCGAGCAGAGCATCGAGCAGGAGCGCATCGGCAAGGAGCGCGCCATTCAGTCCCTGGAGATTGAGCGCCGCATGGCGGTCGAGCTGGCCGAACAGCAGCGTGCGATTGCCGTGGCCCGCGAGAGCGAAGCGCAAAGCGTGGCCCAGGCCGCGGCCGACACGGCGCGTGCCGCCGCAGTGTCGGCGGAAGAAAGAGTTTTCACCGCGCGCGAAGTGGAGATGGCCGAGCGCAAGAAAACCATCGACCTGATCGGCGCGCGCCAGGTGGCCGAGCGCGAGGCCTTGCGCCTGACGACAGCGGCCCACGCCGAGATGCAGGCCAGCACCGACCGCGGCGCCGCCATCCGGGCCCAGGCCGAGGCCGATGCCGATGCCGACAAGATCAAGTCGATGGCCCTGCGCGTGCGCGCCGAGATCGAGGCCGAGGCACTGCAGATGATGAACACCGCGCACAACATGCTTTCACCGGAAGCGCGCATGTCGGCCTTGCGCATGCGCCTGGTCGAGAAGGCTGAAGGCATCATCCGCGAGTCGGTCAAGCCGATGGAACGGATCGAGGGCATCAAGATCCTGCACGTCGACGGCCTGGGTGGCTCCGGCGGTGGTGGAGGGGGCGACGGCATGAACGGCAACGGTAATTTCGCCGATGGCGTCGTCAACTCGGCGCTGCGCTTTCGCGCCCAGGCGCCGCTGGTCGACCAGCTGCTGCGCGAGATCGGCATCGAAGGCGGTGACATCCAGCGCCTGGTGGGCGGCGTCAGCGGCGCCAACGCGATACCGCCCCCGGCCGCGCCAAAGGAGTAGCCCGTGATTCGCATCTACGTGAGCAGCGTGATCGATGCCAGCGCCGACACGGTCTGGTCGCGAATTCGGGATTTCAATGGCCTGCCGCTCTGGCACCCGGCGATTGCCGACAGCCGCATCGAGAACAGCGAGCCGGGCGACCGCGTCGGCTGCATCCGCCACTTTCACACCCGCGATGGCGGCATGATCCGCGAACGCCTGCTGGCGCTGTCGGACTATGACTTCAGCTGCAGCTACGAGATCATCGAAAGCCCGATGGGTGTGGACAACTACGTCGCCACGCTCAAGCTCACGCCGGTGACCGACGGTGCGCGCTGCTTCGCCGAATGGAGCGCCGAGTTCGACTGCGCCGAGGGCCGCGAGGGCGAACTGACGCAGACCATCGGCAGCGCGGTATTCCAGGGCGGCTTCGACGCGCTGAAACGTCACTTCGCGAGGCGCTGAATCCATGCTGCAGCGCGTCGTTCGCAGCACCATCATCGACGCGCCGATCGAGCGGGTCTGGGCGGTGCTGCGCGACTTCAACAGCCACGATCAATGGCACATCGTGGTCGATGCCAGCCGGATCGAGGGCGAAGAGCGCAGCGACCAGGTCGGGTGTATCCGCAGCTTCTCGCTGAAGGACGGCAATCGCATCCGCGAGCAGTTGCTGACTCTCGACGACCGTGAGCACAAGAGCACGTATTGCATCGTCGAGGCCACCGTGCCCCTGCAGCGGTACGTGGCCACGGTCACCCTGAAGCCGGTAACTGACGGCAACCGCACCTTCTGGCATTGGGAATCGAGCTTCGGCACGCCGCCCGGAATGGAGCGGGAGTTGCGCGACATGGTGGCGCAAGGCGTGTACGAGGCCGGCTTCGAGAACCTGCGCCGTCACCTGGTCGCGGGCGGCGATTTGCGCGCACCCGGCGCCAGCCATACGGCCATGCCGCGTGCATTGCCCATGCCCAGCCGGCGCATCGTGGTGGCGCAGTATGGCGGCGCTGAACAGCTGGTGCCGCAAGACGGCGAGACGCCCGCGCCCGGGCCGGGCGAGCTGCGAATCCGCCAGCGCGCCATCGGCGTGAACTTCATCGATGTCTACTTGCGCAAAGGCTGGATCGCACCAATGCTGGCGCCCGGCGGCACCCCGGGCATGGAAGCGGCCGGCACCGTGGTCGATGTCGGCGAGGGCGTGCATGGCTTTTTGCCGGGCGACCGCGTTGCCTACATCGGCCCGCAGCCGGGTGGCTACTGCAGCGTGCGCAGCGTGCCTGCGGCCTGGGTGGTGCAGCTTCCGCCCGCAGTTGAAGACGCGAGCGCCGCCGCGATGCTTCTCAAGGGGATTACCGCGGATTACCTGCTTCGCGACCTCGGCCATGTGCGATCAGGCACGCGCCTGCTGGTCCATGCGGCGGCGGGCGGCGTCGGCCTGTTGCTCTGCGCCTGGGCGCGCAGCATGGGCGCCCGCGTGATCGGTACCGTGTCCAGCGAAGACAAAGCCCGCGTCGCCCGCGAGCACGGCTGCGAGCAGGTGATCGTCAGCCGTGACTATCGCTTTGCCGATGCCGTGCGCGGACAGTGGCCCGACGGGGCGGAAGTCATCGTCGATGGTTTGGGCGAGGCGGCGAGACAGGAGAACTTCGTGGCCCTGGCGCGCTGCGGCCATTGGATCAGTCTGGGCCAGGCCAGCGGCTCGTTGCAGCCGATTTCACCCGATTGGCTAGCCCAGAAGTCGGCCACGTTTTCGCGGCCAGTGGCATTCGACTACGTGGCCACTGCGGCACTGATGGGCGAGCGGGCGTTGCGCGTGTGGGCGGCCCTGGCCGACGGCAGCCTCAAGGCACCCCCCATCGAACGCTGGGCCCTGGACGCTGCCGCGCGCGCCCACGAGCGGCTCGAATCGCGCGCCACCATCGGCGCTCTGGTCCTGGTGGCCTGAAAGGAATCGAAATGATCGTCGGCATGAACCACTTCACCATCACCGCCGAAGACGAGCGAGCGACGCTCGATTTCTATGTGGGTTTGCTCGGCCTGACGGTGGGCCACCGTCCCGATCTCGGCTTTCCCGGGGCCTGGCTCTACGCCGGCGGCCCGCAGGCCGTGCTGCACATGTACTTCGAGCGCCCGATGCCGGCCACGCGGACAGGCGTCATCGACCACCTGGCTTTCAGCGCCACCGGCCTGAAGGCGGTGAAGGCCCGATTCGACGCCGCCGGCATCGATTACGACCTGCGCCGCCAGGCTGGCGCCGGCACATGGCAGTTGTTCAGCACCGACCCCAACGGTGCCAAGGTCGAACTCGACTTCGACCCGTCCGAGACGCTGTAGCCGTCTACGGTGCGCGGCCAGCGCACTGTGGGCTGACCTCTCGAAGCCTGAGGCATGGGTGCGGATGGCGGGGGCAGACGCAGCCGATCCAGCAACCGTCCCGCGTAAACAGTTATCCCCGCAGAGCTTGACCCTCTCACAGTGGCAAGGTTCATATTCGGATTTCGGAAGCACCTTGGAGGGGCTTGTTTTATGACGTTAGGAATTAGGAGTTAGACATGAAAACATTGACAGCACTGATCGCAGGTTCCCTGCTCGCCGGCGGAATCGCCTTCGCCAATGAAAAGGGCTTGGCGCCCGGTGCAATGATGGGTGGGGGAATGATGGGCGGTGACATGAAGGGCATGATGAACATGATGAGTCACATGAAGACCATGGATGGGAACGGCGATGGCATGCTGTCCAAGGAAGAGTTTCTGAAAACTCACGAAGCCATGTTCGACTCGATGCCGAAGAACAAGGACGG
>JBKJKT010000150.1:0-35180 GCA_046597415.1 Ramlibacter sp. | reverse complement strand
TATGGCTTTCCCGCGCCGCTGCGCGATGAACGTGGTGAACGTACTTACCCTGATGACCAGGTGCAGAAATTGCGTCTGGTACGTCGGCTCATGGACCAGGGACACCGACCTGGCAAGCTCCTGATGGATGGCGCCCACCTGCTCCTGAATGCGCCGGGCGTCGAGGCCGAACCGGCGCCGGATCGTTCGCGTGCCGCTGTCCACTTGCTGCGCCTCTTGCGCGGGCATGATTCGGAGGCGCTCCGGCGCGAAGTAGAAGCCCGGCTCGCACGCTGCGGCCTTGAACGGTTCGTCGGCGAAGAGTTGCCGGCAATGAATCGGGTCGTCGGAGACGCCTGGGTCTCCGGCGAGATCGAGATTCATGAGGAACACCTGTTTTCAGCCACGGTTCAGCACGTGGTGCGTTCAGCCATCGACGCCGTTGAGGTGCCAACCAGAGGCAGCGCACCAACGGTGCTGCTCACGACCTTTCCGGATGAACATCACGGCTTGGGCCTGTTGATGGCGCAGGCCATGTTTACGCTCCACGGATGCCCGACCGTGTCGCTGGGCGTGCGCCTTCCGATCGAGCAGATTGTGTCCGGGGCCAAGGCGTACAGGGCGAACCTTGTGGGTCTGAGTTTTTCATCCGCGACGAGCTCTGCGCAGGTCGTGCGGGGCCTGCAGGATCTGCGCGGCAAGCTCGCTCTTGGGGTTCGGATCTGGGCGGGCGGCAATCATCCCGCGCTGCGCAAGAAGTCGATCCCGGGTGTCCGCTTCGTCTCCGATGCGTTGCGCATCGGCGAATACCTGGCTGAAGATTTTGGTTTGCCGCTGCGCTTAAATGAAAAGTGATGCGCTTGACCGGGGGGCACGACTGAACTGGAGCGAGCCGTCGGCCAAGCGGGAAAACTTGAGTGTGCAAAGGTCTAGCAGGTAGTTCTGGTAGATGCGCCAGGGGCTTTCCGAGCCCTGCCGAGGCAACAAAGTGGCCGAGCGCTGGATGTAGCCGGACGTGAGACCGATCGCCGGCTGTGTCTCCTGACTCGCGCCGTCGTGCTGCGCGACGCAAACATCGAACCCCTGGGCCTTCATGCGGTTCAGCAAGCGGCACACGTATATTGCCGAGAGCTCGCACTTGAGCGTCCAGGACGCATTGGTGTAGCCAGAAGCAACAGCCAGGTTGGGCACACCGCTGTACATCGTGCCGCGGTACATCACGCTTTTCGAAGGATCGACCGGGGAGCCATCCAGCGACAGCCGCGCGCCACCGAGCACCTTCAACTGCAGGCCGGTCGCCGTGACGATCACATCGGACTCGATCTCATCGCCTTCAGAGGTGCGTATCCCTCGCGGCGTGAATGAAGCCATGTTTGCTGTGACGATGGACGCTTTGCCGGAGCTGATGGCGCGGAAAAAATCGGCGTCCGGCGCGACGCACAGCCGCTGGTCCCAGGGGTTGTAGGGGGGTGACAGATGCTGCTCGACGTCGAACGAAGCGCCCAGAAAATGGCGGGCGCCGCGCAGGATGAGTGCCTTCACGCGCTCCGGTCGCCAGCGCGAGTAGCCGTAAAAGAGCATGGCGAGCAATATGTTGATCCAGCGCACCAGTCGGTATGCAAAACCTGCAGGCAAGACCTTGCGCAGTCGAGCGCCGATGCGGTCTTGCGCGGGCAAGGCGATGATGTAGGTCGGCGTGCGTTGAAGCATGGTGACGTGTGCCGCGTCCCGCGCCAATTCGGGCACAAGGGTGATTGCGGTCGCACCGCTGCCGATGATCACGACCCGCTTGTCACGCCAGTCGAGCGCGGCCGGCCAATGTTGCGGATGGACCACGGCACCCTTGAAAGTCTCACGTCCCGGCCATTCGGGGTCATGACCTTTGTCATAGTCGTAATAGCCACTGCAAAAAAAGAGGAATCGGCAGGACATCTTGAGCTGCGTGGCGGCACCACCCGCATTCGATGTCACCTCCACTATCCATCGCGCTGCAGTCGAGTCCCAGTTCGCGGCGGTCACCCGATGTCCGAAACGGATGCATCGTTCGATGCCTTCCTCTTTCGCTGTTGCACGCACGTAATCGCGAATGGCAGGGCCGGATGCGAAAGCCGCATCGCTGGCCCAGGGTCTGAAGCTGTATCCCAAAGTCGACATGTCCGAATCGGAGCGGATGCCGGGATAGCGAAAGAGATCCCAGGTGCCGCCGATGGCATCGCGGCCCTCCAGAATGACGAAGCTTCGAGTGGGACAGTGTGTTTTCAGGTGATGCGCCGCAGCGATACCGGACAGGCCCGCACCGATCACGATCACATCGAAAAACGCATCGCCGTCGGCAACGCCCGCATCCGGCCCGGTCACGTATTCGCCCTTCGCCGCGAGCGCTCGGCAAACGCGGGAAGGGACCGAGCCTTTCTCAACACCAGCCAGCGATACCCCGAGCCGAAAATGCGCACACACCAGTCCATGACACGGGCATCGGTACCGACAACAACCCGGGCTGCGTTGCGTTCGACGCCGGCAATGATCTGACGTGCTGCCGACTCAGGTGTTGTCACCTGGATCATCTTGTGGCCGAGGTCGCGGTGGGCCTGCGCCCGCATGCCGGAACTGCGTACGAAGTCTTCATCGACGCGCCCTGACAGCGCAATGTTGGTCGCCACCCCACCTGGGTGGATGCAGGTCGCACTCAGCATGTGGCCTTCGAGCTCCAGCTCCATCCGAAGGGCCTCGGTGAACCCGCGCACTGCAAACTTGCTCGCGTTGTAGGCCCCTTGCGTCGGCACAGACATCAGACCGAACACACTGGAAATGTTGACGATATGGCCCTCGCCTGTTGCGCGCAGTCGCGGAAGGAATGCCTGAGTGCCGTTGACCACGCCCCAGAAATTGATGCCCATCAACCATTGGAAATCGGCGGGCTGGGTCGCCTCGGCCATGGCAGTGAGTGCGACACCGGCGTTGTTGAAGATCATGTTGACGCCGCCAAGCGCCTGGACGGTGTCGGCAGCCCATCGGAATACGGCGTCGCGATCGGCAACATCCAGCTGCGTGGTTGTTGCGCTTGCGCCCACCGCACGCACCTGCACCGCAGCCTGTTCCAGACGGTCCCTGTCAATGTCGGAGAGCGCAAGTACGCAGCCGCGGCGTGCAAGCTCAAGCGCCAGTGCCAGCCCGATGCCTGAGGCGGCGCCTGTGATCGCGGCGACCATGCCGGGTTTGATTTTCATGAGGAAACCTTCCCATCGGTGATGGCGCAGGATAGGCAAAAGCGCCGTTCGTGTCACGGGGCCATGTCGCCGCCGGCTCACCAGCCGCATCCCTTGGTGCTAGAGTCATTTTTGATTTCCTGAAAGACGCCATGAACACAAGCACGCTCCCCAGCGGCCTACAGCTTCAATCCCTGATCACCGCAGACGGCCGGTTGCAGCTCTCGCTGGCCGATGTGCCGACACCGCCGCCCGCCGACAATGAAGTTGTCGTGCGAGTCGAGGCCACGCCCATCAATCCTTCCGATATCGGATTGCTCTTCGGCGCTGCCGATATGTCCACGGCTACTGCAAGTGGATCTTCGGTGAAATCCACGGTGACGGCAGACATTCCCGAACGCGCGCGCAAGGCGATGGCGGCGCGCGTCGGCCAGGCCATGCCGGTCGGCAACGAAGGCGCGGGTGTCGTGATGGCGACGGGCGAAGCGCCGGCTGCGCGCGCGCTGATGGGCAAGACCGTTGCCTTGATGGGCGGCGCGATGTACTCGCAGTACCGCACCGTGAAGATGGACCAGTGCCTGGAACTGCCGCCTGGCATCACGCCGGCTGAGGGTGCGTCGTGCTTCGTGAACCCGCTCACCTCGCTGGGCATGGTGGAGACAATGCGTCGCGAGGGGCACAAGGCGCTCGTCCACACTGCTGCAGCTTCCAACCTTGGTCAGATGCTGGCCAGGGTCTGCGCGAAAGACAACATACCGCTGGTGAATATCGTGCGCAGCGACGAGCAGAAAGCATTACTGCAATCGCAAGGTGCGCAGTACGTGTGCGTCAGCACCTCGCCCACATTCCTTGAAGACCTCACAGCCGCTATCGTTGCCACTAATGCAACCTTGGCCTTTGATGCGACAGGCGGCGGCAAGCTCGCAGGCCTGATCCTGACCGCGATGGAGGCCGCTATCAATCGCACCAGCAAGGAATACAGCCGATACGGCTCGGCCACGCACAAGCAGGTGTATCTTTACGGCAGCCTGGACACCGGACCGACGGAGTTCAACCGCAGCTTCGGGATGGCGTGGGGAATGGGCGGGTGGCTGTTGTTCCCTTTCCTGATGAAGTTGAGCAATGAGGAGCGCAAGGCGTTGTACCGGCGCGTGGTGGATGAATTGAAGACGACGTTTGCCAGCCATTACACCAAGGAGATTTCGCTCGAAGAGGCCCTGCGGCTCGAAGAGATCGCCGTGTATGGCCGCCGCGCCACCGGCACGAAATACCTGATCAATCCGAACAAGGCAGTCGGGAAGGGGTCCGCACAATGATTGTCGAACGCATCTGGACCGGCAATTCGCTACGCAACTTCAACTATCTCGTTGCTTGCCCAGACACCGGCGAGGCACTGGCCATCGACCCGCTCGATCACGAAAAGACACTGGCCACGGCCCATATCAAGGGTTGGCAGATCACGCAGATCCTCAACACGCATGAGCATCACGACCACATCGGCGGTAACGCGGCTGTCGTTGCAGCGACCGGTGCGAAAGTCATTTCGCACTATCGCGCGGCAAAAACGATCCCCGGCGTCGATCGAGGCGTGCAGGCGGGCGACGTGATCAAGGTCGGCAAGCGGGTGGAACTCGAGTGCCTGGACACACCGGGTCATACGATGTGCCACATCTGCCTGCGCTCGCACACCGATGAGCCGGCGCTGTTTTCCGGAGACACGCTGTTCAACGCAGGCGCGGGCAATGTTCACAACGGCGGCAATGTGAACGACCTCTTTGCGACCTTCGTCAATCAGCTTTGCAAGTTGCCCGCGAACACCCGCATCTTCCCGGGTCATGACTACCTGGAGAACAATCTGCGCTTCACGCTCGCGCGTGAGCCAGGCAACGAAGCCGCTGCTGCGATGCTGCCGCAGGTCGAGGGTCAGGACCCGGCGAATTCGCTCGTGACGACCTTGGAAGACGAGCGTCGCATCAATACCTTCATGCGGCTGGACAACCCCACAGTCATTGCGAAACTGCGCGAGGACTTCCCGGAGTTGCCGGAACAGCCGGATGCGAAGACGGTCTTCACCAGGTTGCGCGAGTTGCGCAACAAGTGGTGAGCACCTAGACCTGCCGGTGCCAGCTGTGCAGCGACGACAGGTCGTTGTCCCAGGGGCTGGTGAAGGTGACGAGTTTGTTGGCCACGCCGGAAACGCGCGTCCTGCTGATCATGGGGACGACCGGCACCTCGCGCGCAACCAGGTCATTCATTGCGATCAGGGTAGCTACACGCCTGACCGGGTCCATCTCGACTTCGGCAGAGCGATAGAGCTTGTCGAACTCAGGACTTATGAATCGCGAGGCATTGCGCCCTTGCCATTTGTTGGCCTTGGCTGCGAGCTCCCAGCTCGCGAAACGGTCGAGCAGGCGCAGCGGATCGGGCGCTCCCATCGACACGGTGTACATCTGCAGGTCGGCCCAGAATTTGCCGTTGGTGTCGGGGTTGGCTACGTCGGTGGAGAAGAAGACGGATGGCGTGACGGCCTTCAGTTCCAGGTCGATACCGACTTTTTGCATGGCCTGCTTGATGACGGCCTGCTCCTTTTGACGGATACCGTTGACGGAGGTCTGGAACACCAGCTTCAGCGCACGCCCGTCCTTGCCGCGCTGGCCGCTCGTGCCCTTTTTCCAGCCTGCAGCATCCAGCAGAGCGCCGGCCTTGTCGATGTTGAACTCGTACTTCGTGTTCGGTGAGCGAAACCGCGCCGGGGCATTGACGAAGTTGGGGGTGGCAACGCCCGTGCGCCCGTAAATGAAATCCTGGATGCCCTTGCGATCCACCAGCAAGGCGATGGCGCGTCGCACGTTGACATCGGCGAAAGCGAAGTGGCGACTCTTCGGATTGGCACGTTCGCCGTCGAATTCTTTCCAGGGATCGCTCAGGTTGATCTGGAGGAACTCGACGTCGCCTGTTGGCAGGATTTGCGCACGGCCCTTGCCGCCATCTTCCATTCGCTTGAGCACTTCATCTTCGACCTGCAGATTCCATGCGAAGTCATATTCCCCGGTCTGCAGCACGGCGCGCGCGGCTGACGAAGCATCACCTCCGCCTTTGAGCTCGATGGTGTCGAAGTACGGCCTGTTTGGCATGTGGTAGCTGGTATTCAACTCGCCGCGCACGAGGTCCCCCGGCTTGAACTCGGTGAAGCGGTAGGGACCGGTGCCCACCGGTTTCAGGTTCGCAGGTGCATCACGCGATTTCGTACCGCCATAGGCGGCGAACAGGTGCCTAGGAATCAGTCCGTGCGTGCCGTGGACGGCCCAAAAGGGCGTCGGCTGAGGGAACGTCACGCGTACCGTGTGCGAATCGAGCTTGACCATGGACAGGCCCGTCATCGAGCCGCTGGTGACTGCGGCCGTTGCGGGGTCGCGGCCATATTCCCAGTTGAACACGAGGTCGTCTGCGGTGAACGGCTGGCCGTCGTGCCAAGTCACACCGCGCTTGAGTTTCCAGGTGACACTGCGTCCATCTCTGGACACGCCGCCGTTCGCAACGCTCGGCACTTCTGCTGCGAGCACTGGCACCATGAAACCTTCGGGATCGAAGTTGACCAGTGATTCATAGAACACCTGGCAGGCTTCGATGTCTTTGGTGCCCGTTGCGAAGTGCGGATTGAGCAGCGTGGGTCCCTGCCAGAAAAGCAGCTTGAGCGGCCCGCCGCCGCCGCGTTTCGTGGGGTTCCAGGCTGGCGCTGTTGCTTGCGCCTGGGCAGCGCCAGAGTGGGTGAGCATCTGCGCCGCGAGCGGGGCGGTGACGCCAAGCGCCGACATGCGAATCGCAAAGTCGCGGCGGGAAACCTCGCCACTGCGAACCCTCCCAATCAACCGGCGCAAGCCATGCTCATCCATTTCGTGTTTCCTCGGTTCGTTCACTGGGAAGCATAGTCGTTTCGATACGCAGCAGGCGTCTGCGAGGTCCAGCCATGAAACGCGCGGATGAAGCTCTTCTCGCTGGAGAAACCGACGGCGGCTGCTACCTGCTTGATCGGTTTGGGTGTGCGGTGCAGCAAATCTTTCGCCCGATCACACCGCACTTCGTCCTTGAGCACCTGCAAAGACGATCCCTGCTCGGCGAGCTGCCGGTGCAAGGTGCGCGTCGAAATGTTGAGGTGAGCGGCGATGCCGTCGGCGCCGACGACATTCGCCTGACGCTTGCATGCGGCGTCACAGACGCATCAGGCTGTGATGACGGCACCAGCGCTTGAGTGCGACGTTCAGATCCGCGATGACAGGGACGCCCTCGCAAGCATGCCGTAGCTGCCCCAGGGCAGCTTGCGACTGAACGGCGGCAAAAGATGGCACGATTTGTCACCTCCGTGTCGGCCCGGGCACTATCAAGCCGCTAGTATGCGCAGACAAAGACAAAAGGACGCCCATGCCCGCGCTGGAGACACAACTGAACGCCCGGTCCGCCGACTTCCAGGCCAATGCGGCAGCGATGCGCGCGCTTGTCGAGGACCTCAACGTGCAGGTTGCGAAGGCAGCAGCAGGCGGCGGCGAAGCGTCACGGGCGCGGCATGTTTCGCGCGGCAAGCTGCTACCGCGAGATCGCGTCCAGATGCTGCTCGACCCCGGCACGCCTTTCCTGGAACTCTCTCCGCTCGCCGCTCACGGCATGTACAACGATGACGCCCCGTGCGCAGGCGTCATCACTGGCATCGGGCGGGTCAGTGGTGTCGATTGCATCATCGTTTGCAATGACGCGACGGTCAAAGGCGGTACTTACTACCCGATGACTGTAAAGAAGCACTTGCGCGCGCAAGAGGTCGCTCAGCAAAACCGTCTGCCGTGCATCTACCTCGTGGACTCCGGCGGCGCAAACCTGCCCAACCAGGACGATGTGTTTCCCGACCGCGACCACTTCGGTCGCATCTTCTACAACCAGGCGAATCTTTCGGCGCAAGGGCTTGCGCAGATCGCCGTGGTCATGGGTTCGTGTACCGCGGGTGGCGCGTATGTCCCGGCGATGAGTGACGAGACCATCATCGTGAAAAATCAGGGCACGATTTTCCTGGGTGGACCGCCGTTGGTGAAGGCCGCCATCGGTGAAATCGTTTCTGCCGAAGACCTCGGCGGTGGCGATGTTCACACCCGTCTGTCTGGAGTCGCGGATCACCTCGCGCAAAACGACATGCATGCGCTCGCACTTGCTCGTCAGGCGGTTGCCACGCTTGCCCGTTCGACCGAGATGCCTGTCGAACTGCGAGAGCCCCGCCCTCCAAAGTACGATCCCAGCGAAATCTACGGCATCGTCCCCATCGACACCCGCAAGCCCTACGACGTGCGCGAAATCATTGCGCGAGTGGTCGATGGGTCCGACTTCCATGAGTTCAAGCAGCGCTTCGGTGCGACGCTCATTTGCGGCTTCGCGCACATCGAAGGCATGCCGGTGGGCATCATCGCCAACAACGGCATCCTGTTTTCCGAGTCGGCGCAAAAGGGCGCGCACTTCATCGAACTGTGCTGCCAGCGCAAGGTGCCGCTCGTGTTCCTGCAAAACATCACCGGCTTCATGGTGGGCCGCAAATACGAAGCGGAAGGCATTGCGCGCCACGGCGCCAAGATGGTGACGGCGGTTGCCACGGCAAGCGTGCCCAAGTTCACGATCATCATCGGAGGCAGTTTTGGCGCCGGCAACTACGGAATGTGCGGCCGGGCCTACTCGCCGCGCTTTCTGTGGATGTGGCCGAACGCGCGCATCTCGGTCATGGGCGGCGAGCAGGCCGCAAGTGTGCTCGCGACCGTAAAGCGCGACGGCATCGAGGGCAAGGGCGGGACCTGGAGTGCCGAAGAGGAGGCGAACTTCAAGCAGCCGCTGCTCGATCAGTTCGCGCATCAGTCGCATCCGTACTACGCCAGCGCGCGCCTTTGGGACGACGGCGTGATTGATCCGGCAGACACCCGGCGGGTGCTGGCGCTCGGGCTTGCGGCGTCGCTGCACGCGCCGATTGGTGAGCCGAAGTTTGGTTTGTTCCGGATGTAAATGTGTATGATGTGTATCTAGCGAGAAAAATATACACATCATGCGAACCAACATTGAAATCGATGACGAGTTGATGGAAGGCGCCATGCGGGCGGGGCCGTTCAAGACCAAGAAAGACGCGGTGGAGGCGGGCCTTGCCTTGCTCGCGCGCCAGGCCGCTTACCGCGAAATCCTGAAGTGGGAAGGCAAACTCCATTGGGACGGGGACGACGAGAGCCTGTCGTACCCGGCTGCTGGCGCGACTCGGGCGCTGATCGCCCAGGAACCGGCTCCCAAAGTGATTGCACGAAAGAAGAAGACTCATGGTCGTGGTTGATTCCGGCGTCTGGATCGACTTCTTCAATGGCGCCGACACGCCGGAGGGTCATGCCCTGCGCGATCTGCTTGCCAGCGGTGAGGCCACGCTGGTCGTCCCCGATCTGGTCCTGTATGAAGTGCTTCGGGGCTTTCGACAGGAACGCGACTATCTCCAGGCTGAAAAACTGATGCTGAGCATGACCATAGAGACAACCGGCGGGCAGGAGCTTGCGCAGCGTGCAGCCGTGCACTACCGCAGCCTGAGGGCCGTCGGCATCACTGTGCGCAATTCGGTGGACGTGCTGCTTGCAAGCTTCTGCATTGCACGTGGCTACGCACTGTTGCACCGCGACCGTGATTTCAATGCGTTCGAAGATTTGCGTGGCCTCAGGGCACTTCGCCATTGACTGCAACCCCTGACCACGACGCCATGACCACCATCTACGACAACCCCGATCATGAACTGCTGCGCGACCAGATTGCGAAGTTCATCGCCCGGGAGGTCGAGCCGCACGCCGACAAGTGGGAAGACGCTGGTTATGTTCCGCGCGACGTGCTCCGGCGCATGGGGCAGGCGGGGCTGTTCGGTCTGATGTATGAAGAAGCGTACGGAGGCGCTGCCTCCGATGCGATGACTAATCTGGTTTTCGCCGAGGCGCTCTCGCAATCAACGTATGCGGGCTTCATCATCACGGTGCTCGTGCACACCGACATGGCCAGTCCGCATTTGCACCATGCCGGTTCGACAGCGCAGAAGGAAAAGTACCTCCAACGCGTGATCGCGGGAGAGCTGATCACAGCGGTCGCGATCACCGAACCGGGTGCCGGGTCGGACGTCGCCGGTATTCGCACCAGCGCCAGACTCGACGGCGGCGAGTGGGTGCTGAACGGCACCAAGATGTTCATCACCAATGGGGTCCATGCCGATCTCTATTTCGTCGCGGCGAAGAGCGGGACGGGCAAGCGCGACATGTCGATGTTCATCGTCGAAAAGGGCACCCCCGGGTTCACCGTGGGCCGTGCATTGAAGAAGACAGGCTGGTTGTCCTCCGATACAGCTGAGCTGGTGTTCGACAACGTCCGCATCCCGCAGGCCAACCTGTTGGGCGAAGCGGGCAAGGGCTTTTATTCCGTGATGAAAAACTTCCAGACCGAACGGATCGCGCTGGCTGCGATGGCAGTGGGTCATTGCCAGCGCGCGCTGCAGCTGACGCTCGACCATGTGCGCGTGCGCGAGGCCTTCGGGGCGAAGCTCTGGGACCAGCAGGTAATACGTCAGCGGCTATCCATGCTCGACGCGAAGACGCGGGCAGCCCGTCAGTTCATGTACCACTGCGCCTGGAGCGTCACTCAGGGCCACGACATCGTGCAGGAGGTATCCATGCTCAAGGCGCTCACCGGTGAGCTCGTCAATGAAGTTGTGCAGACCTGCCAGCAGTTTCACGGCGGAATGGGTTATATCCGCGAGACTGCCATCGAGCGGCTATGGCGTGATGCGCGCGTGCTGGCTATCGGCGGCGGCGCGACCGAAGTCATGCTGGAAGAAGCTGCCAAGCGATATTGACCACTCGACACACCGGCACATGCCAGAATCATCCAGGGCAACTCCATGAAACACCTGCTCCTCGAAGTCACTCGTTCCATCGCGACGGTTACCGTCAATCGGCCGGAGGTGCGCAACGCCTTCAATGAAGAGGTGATCGCCGAGCTCACTGCCGTGTTCATGGCATTGGCGGATCGCGACGAAGTCCGGTGCATTGTCCTGGCCGGCAGCGGCGCCGCCTTCTGCGCAGGCGCGGACCTGAACTGGATGAAGCGGATGGCCGACTACTCGCGCGATGAAAACATCGCCGATGCGCAGGCGCTCGCGAGAATGCTGCGAGTGGTGTACGCCTGTCCCAAGCCAACCATTGCGCGAATTCAAGGGGACGTCTACGCCGGTGGCACGGGGCTGGTCGCTGCCTGCGATATTGCGGTTGCCTCGGAAGCAGCGCAGTTCTGTTTGAGTGAAGTGCGGCTCGGGCTGATTCCTGCGACGATCAGCCCGTATGTGATCCGGGCCATGGGAGCGCGCGCTGCGCATCGCTACTTCCTGACTGCAGAACGGTTCAGCGCCGCGGAAGCGCACCGCATCGGTTTCGTGCATGAGCTGGTATCAGCCGACAAGCTCGACGCGAAGGTCGATGAGATTGCGCGCATGCTGGTGCAAAACGGACCGGGTGCGATGAAGGCCTGCAAGCAACTCGTCCATGATGTCGCGGGCCACGATATTTCCGCAGGCCTCATAGAGCGAACCGCCGCCGCAATCGCCGATATTCGCGTGAGCGACGAAGGCCGCGAGGGCGTGCAGTCGTTCCTGCAAAAGCGCAAGCCGGGCTGGCTGCTGCCCTGAAGACCTGGACAGAACCCCGATATGGACGCCCTTCGCAGTCTTGTTGACACTCCCCAACTGCTGGCGCTTGCCGCAGCGCTCGGCTGGGCCAGCGGTATCCGGCTGTACGCGGCTGTGTTTCTCGTGGGAGCCGCCGGCTACATGGGCTGGTTCAACCTTCCCGTCGGCTTGCAGGTGCTGCAGCACCCGGGCGTGCTCGCTGCGAGCGGCTTCATGTGTTTCATTGAATTCTTTGCCGACAAGATCCCACTCGTGGATTCAATGTGGGACATCGTCCACACCGTGATCCGGATACCGGCGGGCGCTGCGCTTGCGGCGGGTGCGCTCGGTGCTGATGGTCAGGCGATGGGCTGGATTGCGGCGATTCTGGGCGGCAGCCTCGCTGCGACGAGCCATGCTGCCAAGCTCACGACGCGTGCGGCGGTGAACACCTCACCTGAGCCCTTTTCGAACATAGGTGTGTCGCTGATGGAGGACGCTTTCGTCGTCTTCATGCTCTGGCTATCGGCGACGCATCCCTTGATTTTTGCCATCGCCCTCGCTCTGACGCTGGTGCTCGCCGTAGTGCTGATGGTCGTGCTGGTGAAGTTCCTGCGCGTGACCATCGTGAGGCTGCAGGAATTTTTCGGCAGTCGCAAGAGCGCAGCCATAACCATAGTTGACAGGCCCTAGATGTTCACAAAGATACTGATCGCCAATCGCGGCGAGATTGCTTGCCGCGTTGCAGCCACCGCGAGGCGCATGGCGATTCGAACGGTCGCGGTGTATTCCGATGCCGACGCCAATGCTCGACATGTCAGGGCCTGCGACGAAGCGGTGTATCTCGGCGGTAGCGCGCCCAGGGACAGCTACTTGCGCTGGGAGCGAATCATCGAAGCGGCCAAAACCACTGGCGCGCAGGCGGTACATCCGGGCTATGGTTTCCTCTCCGAGAACGAGGAGTTTGCCAAGGCGTGCGCCGAGGCGGGCCTTGTCTTTATCGGGCCGCCTGCGTCTGCGATACAGGCGATGGGCCTGAAAGCCGAGTCCAAACAGCTCATGGAAAAGGCGGGCGTTCCCCTGGTGCCGGGCTACCACGGGGCAGGTCAGGACCCACAGATGCTCAGGCAGGAAGCCGACCGTATCGGATATCCGGTCCTGATCAAGGCCAGCGCAGGCGGAGGTGGTAAGGGCATGCGCGCGGTCGATAGGGCAGGCGACTTCGAGGCGGCGCTCGCTTCATGCAAGCGAGAAGCCATCAACAGCTTTGGCGATGATGCAGTGCTGGTTGAGAAGTACGTGCAGCGCCCGCGTCATATCGAGATCCAGGTCTTCGGTGACACGCACGGCAACTGCGTGTACCTGTTCGAGCGCGATTGCTCTGTGCAGCGGCGGCACCAGAAGGTGCTGGAGGAAGCGCCTGCTCCCGGCATGACCGAAGCAATGCGCAAGGAGATGGGCGAAGCGGCTGTCGCTGCGGCGCGTGCGGTCAACTATGTCGGCGCAGGCACGGTGGAGTTCATCGTCGAGCAGCGGGCCGGCGGTGAGATGAATTTCTTCTTCATGGAGATGAACACGCGCCTGCAGGTCGAGCATCCGGTGACCGAAGCCATCACCGGACACGATCTCGTCGAGTGGCAGTTGCGGGTTGCGTCCGGAGAGCGGCTTCCGATGAAGCAGGACGAGCTGCAGATCGGTGGCCATGCGATCGAAGCGCGCATCTGCGCCGAGAGTCCGGACAACAATTTTCTTCCAGCAACGGGACGCCTCGATGTCGCGCGCTGGCCAGAGCATGTGGCCTTTTGCCGGAACGCCGATTCGGAGCCGTTCCACGCGCCGGCACCGGTTCGGATCGACACGGGCTTCGGCGAGGGCGACGCTATTTCTCCGTATTACGACTCGATGATCGCCAAGTTGATCGTGCACGGCGCGACGCGCGAGCAGGCGCTGGCACGTCTGGATGAAGCGCTGGCACAGACGCACATCGTCGGAATCAACACCAATGTGCAGTTCCTGCGTCATGTGGTGGGCAGCAAGTCGTTCGCGCAGGCTGACCTCGACACAGCGCTCATTCCGCGTGAAGAATCGGTACTTTTCAAACAGGAGCGATTGGGGATGCCGCTGGCCGTAGCCTGCGCTATTGCGCGGACGTTGGTGCAGGAAGAGACGCTCGCGACCGCCGATCCATTCAGCCGCCGCGACGGCTGGCGTTCGCACGGCATCAACGTGCGACCTTTCGAATTCGAATTCCATGGTGAAACGCTGAAGGCTGAACTGTCCTATCTGCACGACGGCGCGCTCATGCTCAAGTGCGGTGATATTTTCGGTGCGATTTCGTTCGCCTGTCATGGCGAGGAACTCGATGTGCAGTTTGCGGGCCGACGTACGCGTGCGTCTGTGTATGCGAGCGGCGAGATGAACCATGTGTTCACGCCGTCGGCGGCGACGCAGATTCTCGCGATCGACCTGCTGGCACATGCCGGTGTTGCGCATGCCGAGGCAGGGCGATTGACGGCTCCGATGCCGGGCAAGGTCGTATCGTTCTCGGTGAAGGCGGGCGACAAGGTCAGCAAGGGGCAGGCCCTGGCGGTGATGGAAGCGATGAAGATGGAGCACACGATTGCAGCTCCGACCGACGGGACTGTCGCGGAGCTTCTCTATTCGCCGGGGGACCAGGTGAATGAGGGGGCCGAATTACTCAAGATTTCCTGATCGGGGCGGGTCATTCAAATGCGTATTGCTTTTTGTTGCACCAACACGAAGGCGGCTCCCTGGATAGCGGGGTTGAGCGCAGCGCTTCCCGGCGCTGACATCCAGGAGTGGCAACCGGGCGCACCACAAGCCGACCATGCTGTGGTGTGGGCGCCCCCACAGCAGTTTCTGGACGAACAGCCGCAGATCAGGGGCATCTTCAATATCGGAGCAGGCGTCGATGCGCTGCTCAAGCTGCGCCTGCCGCCTCGGGCCATGCTCGTGCGTATCGACGACGGTGGCATGGCTGTTCAGATGGCTGAGTTTGTGTGCCATGCCATCACGCGTCATGTTCGTGAACTCGATGTGATCGAGCACGCAGCCAAACGATCGGAGTGGGCGTTTCGCAAGCCCCGCAGGCGTGAAGATTTTCCGGTGGGTGTCATGGGGCTCGGCGTACTCGGCACATGCGTCGCGAACGCGGTGAAGCAGTTTGACTATCCCGTCACGGGCTGGAGCCGCACGCCCAAGTCGCTATCGGGCGTGCAGTGTTTTGCGGGCGCAGATCAGTTCGACGATTTTTTGCAAGCAACGCGCATTCTCGTGTGCCTCTTGCCGCTCACTGGCGAAACGCGCGACATCATCAACAGCCGTACCCTGGGCAAGCTGATACCCGGCGGGTACGTCATTAACGTCGCGCGCGGGGCGCATGTCGTCGATGACGACCTGATCGCTGCGATTGACGGCGGTCATCTTTCCGGTGCCGCGCTGGACGTGTTCCGAACGGAACCGCTGCCTGCGGAACATCCGTTCTGGCGGCATCCGAACATCACGGTGACGCCGCATACGTCGGCACGAACGCTGCGTGACGAGAGCATCGCGCAGATCGCAGGCAAGATTGGGGCGCTCGAGCGAGGAGAACCCATTGCCGGCGTGGTTGATACACAAAGAGGATACTGACGCGATGATGAAACTGCCTTCCAGAGTCAAGCTCGTCGATGTGGGTCCGCGCGATGGGCTCCAGAATGAAAAGTTACCCGTGCCAGCCGAAGTCAAGATCGGTCTGGTGCATCGCCTGCAGGATGCGGGCCTCAAGGACATCGAGGTCACCAGTTTCGTGTCGCCCAAGTGGGTGCCGCAGATGGCCGACAACGCGCAGGTGATGGCCGGCATTGAGCGCCGGCCCGACGTCCGCTATTCGGTTCTGACGCCCAACATGAAGGGTTTT
This sequence comes from Ramlibacter sp., assembly GCA_046597415.1. Lineage (GTDB taxonomy): Bacteria > Pseudomonadota > Gammaproteobacteria > Burkholderiales > Burkholderiaceae_C > Ramlibacter. The sequence goes on along the minus strand of JBKJKT010000150.1, from coordinate 19,381 downwards.
GAAGCCGCCGTCCTGACGAAGCCGGATGAGATTTCAGTGTTCGGGGCGGCCAGCGAAGCCTTCAGCCAGCGCAACATTAATTGCTCCATCGAGGAAAGTGTTGAACGCTTTGCGCCCGTAGTTGAAGCCGCGAAAGCTGCGGGTATCTACACGCGCGGTGCGATTTCCTGTGCGGTCGGTTGTCCTTATGAAGGAGAGATCGCACCTGAGCGGGTTGAACTGGTTGCGCGCCTGTTCAAGCAGATCGGTGTCGAGCATGTGGTGGTCTGCGACACGATAGGCACAGGCACGCCGGTGAAAGTGCAGCGCGCGATTGAAGCGGCATTCAAGTACTACGAGCTTGACAAGGTCTCGGGCCACTATCACGACACTTATGGTCAGGCGATTGGCAACACGCTCGCGTCGCTGGAGATGGGCGTGTGGCAGTACGACACGTCTTCGGCTGGTCTGGGTGGCTGCCCTTACGCCAAGGGTGCGACTGGCAATGTGGCGACAGAGGACGTGGTTTACATGCTGCACGGCATGGGGATCGAGACCGGCATCGACCTGGACAAACTGATTGACGCAGGTCTGTACATCAGCGACTTTCTGCAGCGCAAGCCGAATTCGCGCGCCTCGACGGCGATCCTCAACAAGCGGGCCGCCTGATGCGAGAGGGGTTGTGTTGTGTGCGGCGCTGAATTGACCGCGCTTCCCGAAGGCGTGCAACGTGTTGCCCGCGCATTGCTGGAAAAAGGCCATCCCCATCCGCCGGTGATGCTGGACGATGCAGCGCGAACCGCGCAGCAGGCTGCGGACGCGCTGGGCATCTCTGTCGGGCAGATAGCCAAGAGCATCATCTTCCGCCGCAAGCTCGATGACGTGGCAGTGCTGGTCATCACCTCCGGCGACCGGCGCGTGGACGAGCAAAAGGTCGAGGCTCTGGTGGGCAACGGCGGCAAGCTCGGGCGTGCCGATGCTGACTTCGTGAAGAGCCGCACCGGGTATTCCATCGGCGGCGTTTCGCCTTTGGCACATGCCCAGCCGCCGGTCACGTTGATTGATCGCGAGCTGTTCCGGTTTGATGAAATCTGGGCGGCGGCAGGCCATCCGCATGGCGTGTTCAGACTCAGACCGCAAGACCTCGAACGCCTGACCGGTGCGCCGGTTGCTGATGTCGTGCAACAGGTCGAGGGCACTTGATGTCGGTGAAGGAGTTGCTTGCCAAGCGCGCGCGGCTGGTTGCCAGATCGAACTTAGATAATGTTCCTTCGCCCTGCCTATCGGTTTGCCAGATGAACCCGGCGACGAAGTGGTGTGAAGGCTGCTTTCGCACGCTGGATGAAATTGCCGCCTGGAGTGGCCTGCCCGATGACGAGAAAAGGCGGGTCTGGCAGACCATAGCGATCAGATTGCAACATCCATGAAGCACATCACCTTCTACCTCGACTTCATTTCGCCATACGCGTACCTGGCTTTCGAAACGCTGCCGCAGGCGCTGGAAGGTCTCAGCTACAGCGTCGGGTACACGCCCGTGCTATTTGCGGGGCTGCTCAAGCATCACGGGCAACTGGGACCGGCTGAGATTTCGGGCAAGAGGCAGTGGACGTACCGGCAGGTGATGTGGCTTGCGCGCAGCCATGATGTGGAGTTGAAGCTGCCCGCAGCGCATCCGTTCAATCCGCTCGCCCATTTGCGTCTGGCCGTTGCGTGCGGACCCAACCGCTACAACTGCGAGGCCATCTTCAGGCACGTGTGGAGAACTGGTGGCGATGCGGGAGACGGGAAGTGTCTGGAGACGTTGCGCAACCTCTTGCAGCCGGATCGCGATCCTTCTGACCCATCGGTGAAAGACGAACTCAAAGCGAACACCGAGCGAGCCATCACGCTCGGCTTGTTCGGGGTGCCCACGTTTTGCGTGGATGACAAACTGTTCTGGGGCCTGGACGCGCTGCCGATGTTGCGCGCTTATCTCACGGGCGATTCGTGGTTCGATCGAGAATGGGACGCGGTCGCGCAGTTACCGGAGAACCAGCGCGCGCGTTAACCGGTGGATTGCGGATCAAGTCGGCAATGAACAACCAAATGCGTCCTCGATGGCAGCCTCAGTGCACTGACTCTGAAGTGCCCTTGTTCATTTCACGGTGCTCGCCCATCTCAGGCTTGTTTCCAGTGACTGCGGCAGTCGCCATCTTGAGCAACTGCGTGACCTTGCTCTCATGCACGTTCCAGTACTCGGCGTCCAGAATTTCCACCTGCACCAGTTCCAGGTCTGGATCGTCGTGGCCGCCCGGAAACCAGGCTTTTGCAAGCGCGTTGAACAGCTCCTTCTTTTTGGCCAGATCTTCTGAAATCGTTGCGTGGCCGGAAACGGAAACCCAGGAGTCTTCCTTCAGATTCCCGTAGGCGACGCAGATGTTCCCATCGGCCTTCAAGCGTTGGCCCAGCTCGCTCTTCCTGGACACGAAAAACCAGAGCGGTTCCCCGGGCTCAAGCGTACGGTTTTGCGTAGTCAGCGGGTGTGCGTGGAGATGCCCATTCGGGTGGCGGTGCGTCACAAGAGCAAATCGCGTGTCCTTGATGAGGGTCCACAAGGCCTCGTGGAAAGTCTTGCCCGTCGTGTCGTTGCTCATGCGTGATCCTTGCTTGAATGCGATGCAAAGAATCATGGTCGATGCAGGCGATGTCTGTCAGGGTCAGCCACCAACGCGCCGCCTTGTGCGGTTTAGCCGACGTCGCCGGCGATGTACGTGATCATGGAAGCCGGTGGATCAGCGCTTGAATTTCCCGTCCGGCGAATGATGGACAGGTCTGCGAATCCAGGCCTCAAGTTATCGACTCAAGTTAGACGAATCGCCTTTTTCGGACACCTCTATGCACGTCTGTGAACCCACATGACAGATGCTGGCACCCCTTCATCCCTAGAATGTTCGGCCCACTTGCAGAAAGCCTTCCGTATGAGCCAGGGACTGATCCGCATCCGCGGTGCCCGCCAGCACAACCTCAAGAACCTTGACCTGGACATCCGTACCGGCGAACTCACCGTGGTGACGGGACCGAGCGGGTCGGGAAAGTCGAGCCTGGTATTCGATACGCTCTACGCCGAGGGTCAACGGCGCTACGTCGAAACGTTCTCAGCCTATGCGCGCCAGTTCCTGGACCGGATGGACAAGCCTGCTGTGGACCGCGTGGACGGTGTCCCACCCGCCATCGCTATCGACCAGACGAACCCGGTCCGGTCGTCGCGCTCCACGGTTGGAACGATGACCGAGCTCAACGACCACCTGAAGCTGCTATTCGCAAGGGCCGGGCGGCTATTCGACGCCAAGACGGCCCAGCCGGTGCGACACGACTCACCCGAGACGATCTACGCCGAACTCCTGGACCGCTCGGCACGGGCCGGTGATCCGCGTCTGGTGGTGACTTTTCCTGTTGAGCTTCCCGGCAGCACCACCGTGGCGGAGCAGGAGCAGTGGTTGTCTGCCAGCGGCTTCACGCGCGTGCACGCGGAGCGGGAAGTGGCAACACCGACGGGGCCGCGCAAGGTGCTCGACGTGGTGGCTGACCGCTTCCGTGTGCAGGGCACCGAAAGAATTCGAGCCATTGAAGCAACTGAAGTTGCACTCAAGCGTGGCGCAGGCCGCATGTCGGTACACGCTGCGATTTCTGAAACCGTGACCGAGACCTGGAAGTTCTCGACCGGCCTGCATTGCCCCGAGAGCGATAGCCGTTATGCCGACCCAATCCCGTCGATGTTCTCGTTCAACTCGGCAGTGGGTGCTTGCGAAGTCTGCCGTGGATTTGGACGGGTGATTGGTGTGGACTACGGCCTTGTCATTCCGAACGACAAGCTCACCTTGCGCGCGGGCGCAATCAAGACGATACAGACGCCTGCGTGGGCTGAAGCACAGGACGACTTGATGCGCCATGCCGAGGCAGCGGGCATCCCACGCGATACCCCCTGGTACAAGCTCACGCCCGAACAGAAGGGATGGGTCATCAATGGCACACCCGGCTACAAGGAAGGCAACTGGAACAAGCAGTGGTACGGCATCAAGCGCTTTTTCCAGTACCTCGAAACCAAGGCGTACAAGATGCACATCCGTGTGCTGCTGTCCAAGTACCGCAGCTACACGCCGTGCGAAACCTGCGGCGGCGCGCGCCTGAAGACCGAGAGCCTGCTATGGCGCATCGGCAGCAGGCAGGACGCTGATTCGGTGCTCGATCCGTCGAAGCGTTTTATGCCGGTCGGCGTGGACTGGACGCGCGAGCAACTCGAAGCGCTCCCGGGCCTGTGCCTGCACGATTTGATGATGATGCCGATCGACCGGGTACGCAGGTTCTTCGACAGCAATTCGCCGCTGGTTCACAACGAGGCACTCAGCAGCGACCTGAACCCGGATCAGCACGGCGACCATCAGGCACTCAAGCTGCTCTATGAAGAGATCACGACGCGCCTGAAATATCTGGTCGATGTCGGCATTGGCTATCTGACGCTCGACCGGCAAAGCCGAACGCTGTCGGGCGGCGAGGTGCAGCGCATCAACCTCACGACGGCGCTCGGCACCTCGCTCGTCAATACGCTGTTCGTGCTGGACGAGCCCAGCATCGGCCTGCATCCACGCGACATGAACCGCATCACCGAAGCGATGAAGCGGTTGCGCGATGCGGGCAATACGCTGGTCGTCGTTGAGCATGACCCCGCAGTGATGGTCGCGGCAGACCGCATCATCGACATGGGACCCGGACCGGGGGAGCGCGGCGGCCAGATCGTGTTCGATGGAACGACTCGCGATCTGCGCAACGCCGACACGCTGACCGGTGCGTACCTGGGTGCCCGCAAGCACGTGGGGATGGGCTTCAAGCGAGCAGTGACAGATGCAACGCCGCGCCTGATTCTCGAAGGTGCGCGTGAGCACAACCTCAAGAATCTCGACATCGAGTTTCCGCTGCAGCGTCTCGTGTGTGTGACCGGCGTCTCGGGCTCTGGCAAGTCGAGCCTGATACAGGACGTACTCGCGCCCGCGCTCATCCGCCACTTCGGCAAGGCGACGGAAACCCCGGGCCTGCACGACCGTCTGTTGGGCGCCGATCATCTCAGCGAAGTTGTGTTCGTCGATCAGTCGCCCATCGGTAAGACCGCGCGATCTAACCCCGTGAGTTATGTCGGCGCATGGGACGCGATCCGGGAAATTTTTGCGACTGCGCCACTTGCGAAACAGCGCGGATACACCGGCTCCAAGTTCAGCTTCAACTCCGGTGATGGACGTTGCGCAACCTGCGGCGGCTCGGGCTTCGAGCACGTCGAGATGCAGTTCCTTTCCGACGTCTACCTGCGCTGCCCCGACTGCGATGGCAAGCGCTATCGCCCCGAAATCCTCGAAGTCACCATCGAAAGAAAATTGGGGTCAGATTCCAATTTCCGCGTGATGAATGTCGCGGATGTTCTCGATCTCACGGTGAGCGAGGCGGCAGCGCTCTTTGCGAATGATCGTGAAGTGATCCGCACGCTGCAGCCGATCGCAGATGTCGGTCTTGAATACGTGAAGCTCGGCCAGCCCGTGCCAACGCTTTCGGGTGGCGAGTCGCAACGCCTGAAGCTCGCGGGATTCCTCGCTGCAGGCAAGACCAGTGCGAGCCGCCAGCCGGTCGCGACGCGCGGCACGATGTTCATGTTCGACGAGCCGACCACCGGCCTGCATTTTGATGACATCGCCAAGCTGATGCGTGCGATGCGCCGGTTGCTGGAAGGCGGCAACTCCATCATCGTGATCGAGCACAACCTGGATGTGATTCGTGCTGCCGACTGGTTGATCGATCTCGGACCCGAAGGTGGCGAAGGCGGTGGCTTGCTGGTGGCGCAGGGAACGCCGGAAGAGGTGCGGCTTCATGCGACATCGCACACGGCCAAGGCCCTGCGCGACTACGACGTGACGCTCGGTGTGGGTTCGTATGTGTCAGAGTCGTCTCTGAAGTACGTCAACGTGTCGAAGCCGCCGCGCGCCATCCAGATCGTGAATGCGCGCGAGCACAACCTCAAGTCGCTCTCGGTGGATATTCCGCACAACAAGTTCACCGTGATCACCGGCGTATCGGGATCGGGCAAGTCCACGCTCGCGTTCGACATCCTATTCAACGAAGGTCAGCGCCGCTATCTCGAATCGCTGAACGCGTACGCCCGCAGCATCGTTCAACCGGCGGGACGGCCGGAAGTCGATGCGGTGTATGGCATTCCGCCCACCGTCGCCATCGAACAGCGGCTTTCGCGCGGAGGACGCAAATCCACCGTCGGCACGACGACCGAGGTGTGGCACTTCCTGCGCCTGCTCTACGTGAAGCTCGGCATCCAGCACTGCGTGAACGACGGCGCAGAGGTGCGACCGCAAACGCCGGACAGCATCGCGGCACAGTTGATGCGCAAGTACAAGGGGCAGCACATCGGCCTGCTGGCGCCGCTGGTCATCAACCGCAAGGGCGTGTACACCGAGCTTGCCGACTGGGCGCGACCCCGTGGTTATTCGTACTTGCGTGTGGACGGAAACTTCCTTCCGACCAACGGTTTTCCGCGAATCGACCGGTTCAAGGAACACACGATCGAACTTCCAGTGTGCGACCTGGACGTGACGCCAGCCAACGAGGCATTGCTGCGCGCGAAGCTTACCGAGGCGCTCGAACATGGCAAAGGCGTTTTGCATGTGCTCGCACCGCTAGACGGCTTGCGCGGTGCGATGGTCAACGGCGCCAAACACAGCCACATCGGAACTGTCGAGGTCTATTCGGTCAAACGCGCCTGTCCCGTCTGCAGCACCAGCTATCCCGAACTGGACCCGCGCCTCTTTTCGTACAACAGCAAGCACGGCTGGTGTTCCGATTGCGTCGGCACCGGTGTTCGCCTGACCAGGGATCAGCGCAAGGCCTACGACGACACGATCCGCGATGACGACAGCAAGGGCCGCGAGCAGACCTTCGCCGAACCCGAGGTCGAAGACGTGACCGATGAGACTTGCCCGACCTGCCGCGGTTCGCGCCTGAATGTGCAGGCGCGCAATGTCCAGTTCGACAAGACCGGCATCGCGGAAATCGCAGCCCTTTCAGTTGTCGATGTGCGCCGCTGGATCGAGGGCCTGCAGGTGCAAGGCGTGATGAGCGTGCGCGAAGAAGGCATCTCGCGAGACCTCATTCCAGAGATTCGCAGTCGCCTGGAGTTTCTCGAAGAAGTGGGCCTGGGTTACCTGACACTCGATCGCGGCGCGCCCACGCTTTCGGGTGGGGAAGCACAGCGCATTCGCCTGGCCGCGCAGCTTGGCTCCAACCTGCAGGGTGTCTGCTACGTGCTCGATGAGCCGACCATCGGCCTGCATGCACGCGACAACCAGATTCTGCTGAACGCCTTGCACAAGCTGGGCGACAAGGGCAATACGCTGGTTGTCGTTGAACACGACGAGGAGACAATTCGAAGCGCCGATCACATCATCGACATCGGACCGAGTGCAGGCAAGCGTGGCGGCCGTGTGATCGCGCAGGGTTCGGCGGCCGATATTTCCGCTGAGACCGAATCGGTGACCGGCCGCTATCTGCTGCACGCCATGAAGCATCCGGCGAAAGCCCGCCGCACTATCGAGCGCAACGCGCCGCAACTCGAACTGCGAGGCGCCAACCTGCACAACCTCGACAACGTCGATGTCGATGTGCCGCTGCATCGGCTCGTTGCAGTGACCGGGGTCTCCGGCTCTGGCAAGTCAACGCTTGCGCGTGATGTCTTGCTGCACAACGTGCAGGCTGCGGTGCAGCAACGAATGACCAAGGCAGGCCGCGATGCAGACGACAAGGGCAAGCACCCCTCGTGGGTGGGCTGCAAGGATTTGAGTGGTTACCGCGTGGTCGATCGGGTGCTCGAAGTCGACCAGACGCCGATTGGTAAGACACCGCGTTCATGTCCCGCGACCTACATCGGCTTCTGGGACACGATACGGCGGCTCTTTGCCGACACACTGGAGGCGAAGGCGCGCGGCTACGGGCCGGGCCGCTTCTCGTTCAACACCGGTGAAGGGCGTTGCCCGACATGCGAGGGTCAGGGGCTGCGCACGATTGGCATGAGCTTCCTGCCGGACGTGAAGGTGCCGTGTGAATCGTGCAGGGGCGCTCGCTTCAACCCCGAGACACTCGCCGTGACCTGGCGCGGCAAGAACATCGGCGATGTGTTGCAGATGGAAGTCGATGAAGCGGTTGAATTTTTTGCAGCCATGACTAACATCAGTCATCCCTTGCAGCTGCTCAAGGACGTCGGATTGGGTTACCTCACGCTGGGTCAGCCGTCGCCGACGTTGTCTGGTGGCGAGGCGCAGCGGATCAAGCTGGTGACGGAGCTATCCAAGGTGCGCGACGACATCACGCGACGTGGACAGAAGCCGCCTCACACGCTCTATGTGCTCGATGAGCCGACGGTGGGTTTGCACATGGCCGACGTCGAAAAGCTCACTCGCGTGCTGCACCGCCTGGTGGACGGCGGCCACAGCGTCGTCGTGATTGAACATGACCTCGATGTGATCGCCGAATCAGACTGGATCATCGACCTGGGGCCGGAAGGCGGCAGGGCTGGCGGCAAGGTCGTTGCGGCGACCACCCCGGAGCAGTTGGTCGAAAAGAAAACACCGACGGGCATCGCGCTCGCGCCGGTGCTTGCACGGTAGCCGATCAGTCCAGGCCTGCGCCAGACTCCTTCACGGCCACTTTCCAGCGCGCCACTTCTTTCGCCAGGAAGTCGCTGAATTCGGCAGGCGAATTGGCAACGATGTCGAAGGCCTGATTGGCCATGCGCTCCTTCACATCGGGCGCGCTCATCGCCTTGACAGCGATCTGGTGCAGTCGTTGCACGATAGCCGGCGGCGTTCCTGCCGGTGCTGCTATGGCCTGCCAGCTCGTCACGCTGACGTTGGCCCCGGTCATCGCGGCAGTGGGCACATCGGGCAACAACGGCGTCTTGTTGGCCGCCGTGAGCATCAGCGCCTTCATCTTGCCGCCCTTGATGAACGGCATGGCCGGACCCAGATTGCTGAACATGAAGTCTGCCTGACCGGCAATGATGTCCTGCATCGCCGGCGCGCCGCCGCGATAGGGGATGTGAACCGCGAAGCCGCCGATCTGCTTCTTGTACAGCTCGGCTGTGAGGTGATCGGACGAACCTGCGCCAGACGATGCGTAAGACAGCTTGCCCGGATTGGCCTTCAGGTACGCGGTGAGTTCCTGCGCGGTGTTGAAACGCGAAGTGGCCGGCACGACCATCACGTTCGGCGTGGAGACCAGTACCGAGATCGGCGCGAAATCTTTCAGCGGGTCGTACGCGAGCTTGCTGTACAGCGCGGCGTTGATGGCAAACACGCCGATGCTGCCCACCAACAAGGTGTAGCCGTCCGGCGCGGACTTGGCTACCGCTGCAGCGCCCACGCTGCCATTGGCGCCCGAGCGGTTTTCAACGACAACCGTCGCCTTGAGTTCATCACCGATGGCCTTGGCCATGATGCGCCCGATCTGGTCCGATGCGCCACCTGCAGGGAACGGCACGATGATCTTGATCGGCTGGCTGGGCCATGCAGCTTGCGCCTGGGCGGGCAATGGTGCCACCGCCAGCGCAACGATGGTTAGCGCGCCGAGAGCGCTGAAGAGTCTGCGTTCGAGTTTCATGCTTGTCTCCTAAATTTTTCTCAATTGTCAGTTTGTCAGGTGTCAGTTGCTGGCAGGCACGGGCACGGGTGTCTTCAATCGCCCAGTCTCGAAAAACGACTGGAGATTTTGCAGCACGAGGTCTGCCATACCCTTGCGCGTTTCGCGAGTGCCGCTTGCCATGTGGGGCAGCAACACCACGTTGTCCAGGTGCATGAAGGCTGGCGGTACTTTCGGTTCGTCCGCAAATACGTCCAGGCCCGCGCCTGCGATGCGTTTGTGGGTGAGCGCGTCCAGCAGTGCCTGTTCATCGACAACGCTTCCGCGCGAAATGTTGACCAGATAACTGTCAGCACCAAGCGCTTCTATGACTTCCGCCGAAACGAGATGTCGTGTGGGCGCGCCGCCGGACACTGCAATGATCAGGAAATCGCACCAGCGCGCCAGTTCAACCAGCGATTTTTCATGCGCAAATTCCACGCCTGCGACCGGGTTGCGCGAGTAATAGCGGATGTCCATGTCAAAGCCTTGCGCACGTTTTGCGATCGTGCGTCCGATGCGTCCGAGCCCGGCGATTCCCAGGCGCTTGCCGCTGACCCGGGTCGTCAAGGGGAACGGACCCCTGAGCCAATCGCCGCGCCGCACGAATCGCTCTGAAGCGCTCAGGCTTCGCACGGTATCGATCAGCAATCCGATGGTGAGATCGGCGACGCAGTCGTTGAGCACATCGGGCGTGTTGCTGACCGGAATGCCGCGACGGGCGGCAGCGGCGACATCGACGTTGTCATAGCCCACGCCAAAGTGAACGATGGCCTTGATGTTTCGCAGCGACTCGATCAATGCTGCATCGGCGCCGTTTTTTGCCGTGACCAGAGCCTGGTAGTTGTCGCCTTCGCGAGCGATGAACGCGGCGGGGTCGGGCTCATCGCTCAGCACGCGGCAATCGAACAGGTTCATCAGCTGCGCTTCCAGGGCGGGCATGACGTGACCCGCGAGAAGCACCTTGTCTTTGGCGGATGCGCCGGTCATGCAGCCAGCGCCTCGTTGCGAGTCACTTCATCCTGGTTCAGCACCCGGAGGTTGTCGACGATCCCCTTGAGCAGTGCCAGCACCTTCGGATCGTCCATCACCGACAGGAATTCTCCGATCGGCCCGGTCGCGGCGATGCCCGCAAGCTGAACTGCCGCGTGCAGGATGCGGATAGGTGAATATTTGTCGCGCGCGTCTTCCAGCGACATGAACAGCTCGCGCGTGGCTGCGGCGGATGCGTCGTCGCCAGCATGCAGCGCTTCCCGAATCCTGTTGGAAAGTGCCGGGGCGACACAGGTCGAACCCGAGGTGAAGGCGCGCAATCCGAAAGTGCGGAAGTGGTCGATCACAGGCCTCTCGCCGATGCCGCTGATGATGAGATCCGCTCCCATCCGGTTGACCAGGTCCGCAAGCACCGGATCCTTCTTCGCGTCGTCACGGACGACCGCGTATTTCACTGCACAGACGGAGCCTTCCTGCACGAGCGCTGCGAGATCGGCGTTATCGATGTAGCCCTCGTCCTTGACATAGGCGATGACGGGCCGGCCGTATCGCGAGGCCAGCTTGCCAATCCCGCTGGCGACGCCGACCGGGTTGGCGGGGAACCGAAGCGGCAAGACCATCGCCGTCGGGAAAGCGCGTTCGCGCAGCAGGTCGATCTGCTCTGCTGCCTTCCCAAAGTCAGCGCCGACTGACGGAATAAGCCAGTCACGCTCTGCAAGCTGCGCAACCAGCGCATCGACGACGCGGCCCAATTCAGCAACGCCGAGGTTGTAGAAATTGGCGTTTCCACCGTACATGAAAGTCGTGACACGACCTGCGCGCAGGTGGTCGAGCAGCTGGCCGTTGGCTGCGACGTTGATGGAGCCATCGGCGTGGCGCGGCATAGGCGGAACGGCGAGAACAGAGGCGCGCAAATCGGCGCTGGTAACGGGAGAGGTTTTCAAGGAGTCCTTTCAGATGGGCGCAAGCGAACACTTGCAACTTGTTTGACAACTTTACCAATAATGGTCGAAGTTGTAAATACAGCTTTCGTTAAGGGCTCTGCCGATTTGCTGACTTCAGCGGTCCAGCTGTCGGTCGAGCAGCCGATTGCGGGCCTGGTCCAGGTGATAGCGCATCGCAATGGCAGCGCTGTCCGAGTCTCCTACCCGGATGGCGTGGACGATGCGATCGTGCTCGTCCAGCACACGGTCACGGCGCTTTTCGGAAGCTTCCCGCGTCAGCGAGAGCGTGACGTTCATGCCGCTCACCACGCGATCCTTCAGCTGATCGATTGCTTCTACAAGAAGTCCGTTGCCCGACGCGACAGCAATGGCATGGTGAAAAGCGAAATCCGCCTGCTTCGCAAGACCGCCTTCGCCGAAAGATTCGCTCAGCGCTCGGCGTGCGCGCTCGATCTCGCGAATGTGCTCATCCGTTCGATTGCGCGCCGCAAGTCGTGCCGCCAGCTCTTCGATGGCCATTCGAAATTCCATCACCTGAAGCACTTCGTGCAGGCTCTGGCGCTGGGTGAGTTCCGCAACACGTTGCGAGGGACTCCTCTGGACATAGGTGCCCGAGCCCTGACGGGCAATGACGACCCCATCGGATTGCAGGCGCTGCAGCGCCTCCCGCACGACGGGTCGTGAAACCAGAAACCGCTGAGCCAGCTGGTTTTCAGTTGGAAGACGGTCCCCAGAAGAGAAGCGGCCCGCCATGATCTCGTCCAGCAGAGCGCCATAGACCGAATCGGACAGGCGGGGACGGTCGATAGGTGAAAGTATGTCGGTGGCGTTCATGGGGGCGTGGACATTCTACAAACGCAGGTGACAGGGCGCGGGTGATTCCGGATTGATGCGAGTCGCAACTCGGAGTGCAATTGCCACATAGCAATACCGTTCAGGAGACATCATGCGCCGTAGACAACTCGTTCAACTTGCAGCCGCCAGCGTCGCTGCCCCCTCGCTGAGCGCATTCGCTCAGGCATTTCCTTCCCGTCCGATCAAGCTCGTGATCGCATTTCCGGCGGGCGGCCCGACTGACATCACGATGCGGCAGCTCGCAGAGAACGCGTCGAAGCACCTCGGCCAGCAGGTGATCATCGAGAACAAGTCCGGAGCGGGCGGCTCGCTGCCCGCGCAGAACCTGCAGATCTCGCCGGCCGACGGCTACACGCTCGCGCAGATTCCACTGGGCGTTTTCCGCCTTCCGTACACCACCAAGCTCACGTGGGACCCGATCAAGGACATCAGCTACATCATCAATGTCACGGGATACGCCTTCGGCATCGTGGCTCCGACCGATGGACCGATCAAGACCTGGGCTGATTTCGTGGCGTACGCGAAGGCGAACCCCGGCAAACTCAGCTACGGATCGACCGGTGTATTGACCAGTCCGCACTTGACGACTGAGCTGATCGCACAGCGGCTGGGCCTGCAGCTCAACCATATTCCGTACAAAGGCAATGCCGATCTGAACCAGGCTCTGATGGGCGGGCAACTGATGGCAGGCGCCGACTCGACGGGATGGGCGCCGCTGGTAGAAGCCGGCAAGGTCCGCGTCCTGAACACATGGGGCGACAAGCGACTGCCGAAGTATCCGGACGTGCCTACGCTCAGGGACCTGGGCATCGACATCGTGCAGAACTCGCCTTTTGGCATCGGTGCACCGCGCGGCACGCCTCCAGAGGTCATTGCGCGATTGCACGATGCGTTCAAGAAGGCCATGGAAGAGCAGAGCTATGTGCAGTCGCTCGCCAAGTACGACATGGTTCCCATCTACATGAGCTCTGCGGAGTACCTCAAGTTTGCCCAGGAAACCTTTGTTCGCGAGAAGGCGCTGGTCGAGAAGCTGGGGTTGTTGAAGACGCAGTAAGCGTGTGGCGCTGCGGCTATCGTCCGAGAATCGCCTGCGCGACCTCGGCGAAGCCGGCGCCGCGCTCTGACGGCGTGATGTATCTGGGCGGATGAGAAAGCTGCGCTTCAAACCTGCGGATGTTGGCCACGCCCACGCTGTGCGCGAAGTGCTCGAACATGAGCATGTCGTTGGTTGAATCACCGACATAAACCCAGTTGTCGATTTCGTCGTCAAGCTCTCTTGCGTAAAGCTCGCGCACTATCCAGCGCGCACCGGCGAGCTTGTTGTGATCCCCGTACCACCCGTTGATGTGGATCGAACTCACCGTGGCATTCATGCCTTCGAGTTCCATCATCTTCACCACCTGCGCGATCTGATCCAGTGGGAGATGCGTGTACTCGCTGTGGTCGATTGCGATGTCGGTTTCGCGGCTCGCGCTGTCTCGCGAGATCGTGGCGCCAGGTACTTTGGCAATGATTCGCTGTGCAACCTGCTGCATGCGCGCGTAGTTTTTTGCGCGCAGCCCGGCATCTTGCTGGTAGAGCTTCTGGCCGCCAACCAGGGCGACTGCTCCGTTCTCTGCAACGATCGCATCGACCGGCCACTTCAACGCAAATGGTTCGCTCCAGCCCACCGGCCGCCCGGTGATCGGAACCACGCGAATCCCTGCAGCGTGCAAATCCGCGAGTGCCTGCAACGCATCGGCGGTGACCACGCCTTCGGTAGTCAACGTGTCGTCTATGTCGGTAAAGACGCCGGTGATGCGGCGCCGGTCGCCCACGGGCCAATCGGTCAGTTGGAGCATGAGAGTCTTTGCAGACGAGCTCTAGTTGTTATGCAGCGCCAGGCCCGCGTGTTCACGCAGCGGGTGGAAATGAATTTTGGGGAATCTTTCCTGCGCCAGGCGCACGTCATACGGCGAGGTGCAGAGAAACGCGAGCGTCTCCGCTGCATCGAGCGCCATGCGCTGGGGGTACGCATCGACAAACGCGCGCAGTTCGGCCGGTGAATCAGCCGTGATCCAGCGGGCGCCGGTGTACTGGCTGCCTTCGAGCCGGATGTCCGCGTCGTATTCGGATTTGAGCCGGTGCTGCACGACCTCGAATTGCAGTTGTCCGACGGCACCCAGCAACATCGGTCCGCCGATCTCGGGCCGGAACACCTGGATCGCGCCTTCTTCACCCAGCTGCGCGAGACCTTGCTGCAGCTGCTTGGTGCGAAGCGGGTTCTTCAGGATGACGGTCATGAACAGTTCCGGCGCGAAGAACGGCAGGCCGGTGAACTGCAGGTTCGCGCCGTCGGTAATCGTGTCGCCCAGCTGCACGCCACCATGCGTGGTGAAGCCGATGATGTCACCGGCGTAAGCTTCATCCACGGCTTCCCGGCGCTGCGAGAGAAAGGTCACCACAGAAGTCGGGCGCAGCTCCTTTGCAGTGCGCTGCACCTTGAGCTTCATGCCCGGCGTGTACTTGCCTGACGCCATGCGAACGAACGCGATGCGGTCGCGGTGGTTGGCATCCATATTGGCTTGCACCTTGAACACGACCCCGGCGAAGTTCTCGTCGTCGGGCTGGATTTCCTTGACGACCGGCTGGCGATTGACAATGAGCTGACTGGTGCGCGGTTGCGGCGACGGAGCCAGATCGACCAGCGCTTCCAGCACTTCCATCACACCGAAATTGTTGACGCCGGAGCCGAAGAACACCGGTGTCTGTTTGCCGGCAAGGAAAGCGGCATGGTCCCAGTCGGGTGATGCGCCGATGGCGAGTTCCATGCTCTGCTCGGCGTCGGTGAATTCACGGCCGAAGCGTTCGGTGAGCTTGTCCCGTTCGGAGAGCGGGATGGTTTCAAAATCCTGCGGCAAGCGTTCAGAGCCCGACTCGAACACTGTCATCGCTTTCGTGCGCAGATTCATGATGCCGCCAAACGATTTGCCCTGACCCACTGGCCAGGTCATCGGCACGCAAGGCATGCCGAGTTCGCGCTCGACTTCATCCAGGATGTCCAGGGGCTCGCGCACTTCGCGGTCCATCTTGTTGACGAACGTGATGATGGGTGTGTTTCGCTGACGGCAAACTTCAATAAGGCGGCGGGTCTGCGCTTCCACGCCATTGGCTGCATCGATCACCATCAACGCCGAATCGACTGCAGTGAGCACGCGGTATGTGTCTTCCGAGAAGTCCTTGTGCCCGGGTGTGTCGAGCAGGTTGATCACGTGGTCGCGGTAGAGCATCTGCATCACCGACGAAGCGACCGAAATGCCGCGCTGCTTTTCGATTTCCATCCAGTCGGAGGTCGCGTGGCGGGAGGCCTTGCGTGCCTTCACCGAACCGGCGATCTGGATCGCACCGGAAAACAGCAGGAGCTTTTCGGTGAGCGTGGTCTTACCCGCGTCCGGGTGGGAAATGATGGCGAACGTGCGGCGGCGCCGGGTTTCGGCGGCGTAGGGCGAGGCAGACAAGAAAGGGCTCCGGAAAACGTTGGCGCCGGGCCGCAGCGGGCGGCGGGCGCAGGAAGCCCTATTGTGCCGGTGTAGCGGCGCCTGGGCGCCTAGCGCTTGGCCGCGGCAGCGAACACCTGACTCAGCTCGAAGGGCGTCGTCACCTCCAGCTGGTCGTAACGGCAATCCTGCGCAGGCTTGTCGGCACGCCATCGAACAAAGGTCGTCGCGTGGCGAAACCGGTCGCCCTGCAGGTGGTCGTATTTCACTTCGCAGACCCGCTCGGGTCGAAGCGGCTCCCACCGCAGGTCTTTGCTGCCGCTCCAGCGGCTCTGCGCGCCAGGGAGCCGGTTGGCTTCGTGAGCCTGCGCATTGCCCCAGTCCTTCCAGGGGTGGTCAACAAGCGCATCCTTGCGCAAGGGCGCCAACTCGAGAGCGAGCTGCACCCGCACGTCCATCGTGAATGCGGACGTGACGCCCGCGTGTTGGAGTACGCCTGCGTCGTTGTAGAGACCCAGAAGCAAGGAGCCGACGGCGTCCTCGCGTTCCTTGTACCAGCGGAAACCGGCAACCACGCAATCAGCGGTGCGTGAATGCTTGATCTTGAACATCACCCGCTTGGCGGGCAGGTAAGGCGAGGCTTCGGGCTTGGCCATCACGCCGTCGAGGCCGGCGCCCTCAAATTGCGCCAGCCACTGCTCTGCGACCACACGATCGCGCGTCATGGGCGTCAGATATAAAGGCGGCTTGGCAGTCGCGATCAGGCGTTCGAGCCGCGTGCGTCTTTCCGATTGTGGCAGCGCCATCACACTTTTCCCACCCGCAGAAAGCAGATCGAACGCAATGAATGCCGAGGGCGTCTCCTTCGCGAGCCTTGCAATGCGCGAAGCCGCCGGATGTACGCGTTGCTGCAGGGCGTCGAAGTCCAGGCCA
The DNA here is from genome assembly GCA_046597415.1 of Ramlibacter sp. Classification (GTDB taxonomy): domain Bacteria; phylum Pseudomonadota; class Gammaproteobacteria; order Burkholderiales; family Burkholderiaceae_C; genus Ramlibacter. The sequence continues at coordinate 2,502 of JBKJKT010000150.1, read as the reverse complement.
TGCTTTGCCATGATGACAATCTCGCCGTCGAGCACGCAACCTTTGGGCAGCATCTCGGACAAGGCGCGCTCCAGTTCCGGGAAATAGCGGTTCAGTGGCTTGCCATCACGGCTTTGCAGATAGATGCCATCGGTGCCCGAGAAAACGATGGCCCGGAAGCCATCCCATTTGGGTTCGAACAGGAATGCGCCCTCGGCTGGCAGCTCTTGGGCGACCTTGGCGAGCATGGGCTCAATCGGGGGTTTGGGAAGGGAGGCGGAAGAAGAAGTCATGGCTGATGCTAGCGCCATTGCTACTTTGTGGCCCGCCTCGCGGCTCCTCAGGTGGCTGAAAGTCCGTCGAAAATCCTTGATTTGTCGATGAGACCGGATTCGACCAGCTCGATGTTGTGTTCGAGGGTGATGACTTGCTGCTCGATGCTGTCGAGTGTCAATCGTGCGGTGTGGAGTTCCCTTGCAGCCGGGCTCCAGTCGCTGAAAGGCGCATCGTGGAGGGCGGGCGCGGGCCCGGGCGCGGTTTCGCCAAGGCGCGCCAGGATCTGGCTTGTGGCGATTGCCAGTAGAGTCTCGCTGCGGGCAGCCTCCCGCGACGTCAACTCCTGTGCTGCAGTCTTGCCGCCGGGCTTGACGCGAACCGCGGCGAGCATGGTGCAAAGGGTCTGCTGCGCGACAAGTCGTTCCTTCAGAATTTCCAGGCGCTGGCGGGGATCGTCCTGTGTCGGGTTTTGTATTTTCGGGTTCGGGGGCTGAGGATGCTGGGTGGCGGCAGCCGGTCGAGAATGGAGATTGGCTTTCAAGAGAGGACTCGTGTTGGTTTCGGTGCGCTGATTCTTGCGACACGAATTCAAACTTGATCTATCCGAAAGTCTGAGGTTGCGCGAGCCCCGGCCCAACTCAGCGGCCGCAAATCTGTCCTGCGAGTCGCCCTTTTTCTACCAGGTCGGAGCACCCCTTGACCACGTTCGTCGGTCTGCAGCGACCCATCACGTCCGAGCCTGGCTTGACCTTGGGGCCTTGGTAAACACATCCGTAAGAGCAATCGCGCTGGCTGTCGCAGAGCCTGTTTGCGTCGGATGCCTGGCGCAGCGGTACGGCTTTGGCGATTGCCGTGACGGGTTGGCAGTAGGGCATCCTGGAACCCGGTGGCCCCCAGTTGCCGCCGTTCTGCGTACATTGCTGGGCAACGGCAGTTTCTGATACCTGCGCCAGGCAGACGCCGCCAAGGGGAGCGGCCTCCATTACAGACCACTGGCCCCCCATCCGCAGGCATTCACTGCGACCCCACGAAGTCTGGCAGGCCTTGTGCCAGTCGCTGCGCTGGACCCATGCACCTTGCACGGCTGCGCATTCGGCCTGCGAATCAATGGTCATGGGACGCACGCCGGTGGTCTGCGCGAACGCCACAGCGCCTATCGCAAAGCTCAGCAATAAACCCCAGATGGCCTTCATGACCCCAGTCTAGCGCGGCAACGTATCGCTTGTTAGAATCTCGTCATCCGAGGAGCGTTGCAGCACCCTAGCGGTGTGAGGCTCGGATCTTACGCAACGACGCTCACCCACGGCTCTGTGAGGTGAGACCCCTTTCCAGGCCGTGGCTGACCTCTTTCAACTGGAGCCACACATGAACGCCGTCCTCAAACCCTCAGCGCAAGACTGCGCCATTGCCGATCCGTCCCTTGCTGCCTGGGGCAAAAAAGAAATCCGCATCGCCGAAACCGAGATGCCCGGCCTGATGGCCATCCGCGAAGAATTTGCAAAGGCACAGCCCCTCAAGGGCGCTCGCATCACCGGTTCGCTGCACATGACCATCCAGACCGCCGTGCTCATCGAGACACTGCAGGCACTGGGCGCGAACGTTCGCTGGGCCTCCTGCAACATCTTCTCCACGCAAGACCATGCCGCAGCAGCCATCGCTGACCGCGGCACGCCGGTCTTTGCGATCAAGGGCGAGACGCTCGCTGACTATTGGGATTACACCCACCGAATCTTCGATTTCGGACCCAAGGGCACGGCTGGCGAAGGCCCCAACATGATCCTGGACGACGGCGGTGATGCAACGCTGCTGATGCACCTGGGCAAGCGAGCTGAAAAGGATGCTTCACTCATCGCCAATCCGAACGGCGAAGAAGAGACATTCCTCTTCGCGTCGATCAAGGCCAAGCTCGCGCAAGACCCGACCTGGTACAGCCGCAAGGGCGCCGAGATCATCGGCGTGACCGAAGAGACCACCACCGGCGTCCACCGCCTGAAGGAAATGAGCGCCAAGGGCACGCTGCTGTTCCGCGCCATCAACGTGAATGATTCGGTGACCAAGAGCAAGTTCGATAACCTGTATGGTTGCCGCGAATCCCTGGCGGACGGAATCAAGCGTGCAACGGACGTAATGGTCGCGGGCAAGGTCGTGGTGATCTGTGGTTACGGCGATGTCGGCAAGGGTTGTGCAGACGCGATGGATGGTCTAGGCGCTCGCGTGATCGTCACAGAAATCGATCCGATCTGTGCG
>JBKJKT010000102.1:0-3579 GCA_046597415.1 Ramlibacter sp. | reverse complement strand
GGCTACGCGGGAACGCCGGTTTGGTCAACGGTAAAATCACCGGGCAGCCGGACAGCGTACCGCAACCCCATCCCGCTGTGCTACTGACAACTCTCCAGCTACAAGGATCTCCATGTCTCTTTTCACCGCCGTCGAAATGGCACCGCGCGACCCGATCCTGGGTCTCAACGATCAGTTCAACGCCGACGCCAATCCGCACAAAGTCAACCTCGGCGTGGGGGTGTACTACGACGACAACGGCAAGCTGCCCCTGCTCGAATGCGTGAAGGCTGCCGAAAAGCAGATGATGGAAGACCCGAAGGCCCGCGGCTACCTGCCGATCGACGGCATCGCCGCTTACGACTCGGCAGTCAAGAGCCTCGTATTTGGGGCCGATAGCGAGCCCGTCAAGTCCGGGCGCGTTGCAACAGCGCAGGCCATCGGCGGCACCGGTGGATTGAAGATCGGCGCGGACTTCCTGAAGAAGCTCAACCCCAACGCCAAAGTGCTCATCAGCGACCCGAGCTGGGAGAACCACCGCGCGCTCTTCGCGCAGGCCGGCTTCACGGTTGAGACCTACCCGTACTATGACGCGGCCCGGCGCGGCGTGAACTTCGACGGGATGCTCCAGGCATTGAAGTCGGCACCCGAAGGCACCGTCGTCGTCCTGCACGCCTGCTGCCACAACCCGACCGGCTACGACATCACACCCGAGCAGTGGGACCAGGTGATTGCCACGACCAAGGCGCGCAACCTCGTGCCCTTTCTCGATATGGCATACCAGGGCTTTGGCCACGGCATCGAGGAAGACGGAGCCGTTATCGGAAGGTTCGTTGAATCAGGTCAGAACATCTTTGTCTCGACCTCGTTTTCAAAGAGCTTCAGCCTTTATGGCGAGCGTGTCGGGGCCCTGTCGGTGCTGTGCCAGGACAAGGAAGAATGCAGCCGGGTTCTTTCGCAACTCAAGATCATGATTCGCACCAACTACAGCAACCCGCCGATTCACGGGGGACAAGTGGTGGCGATGGTGCTCAACACACCTGAGCTTCGCGCTCAGTGGGAAAAAGAGTTGGGCGCCATGCGGACCCGCATCAAGCAGATGCGCGGGGCCCTTGTCGAGAAGCTCAAGGACGCCGGCGTGAAGCAAGATATGAGCTTCGTCACTCAGCAGATTGGCATGTTCAGCTACTCGGGCCTGACCAGGGACCAGATGGTGCGCCTGCGCAATGAGTTCGGCGTGTATGGCACCGACACGGGCCGCATGTGCGTTGCCGCGATGAACAGTCAGAACGTCGACTACGTCTGCGCGTCAATAGCGAAGGTCTTGTAATTGGCTGGCATACCGGGCTTGGACTGGTATCGACCCTGCGCGCCTGCAAGGTCACCCCCAGATCGCACTGCGCATCGAGATCGATCCGAGCTGAAACTCGTCGTTGAAGAACTTGACGCCTTCGCTCTCCTTGGACGCGCCCGCCGCATAAAGCAGCGGCAGATAGTGGTCGTAGGTGGGATGCGCAAGTTGTGCGACCGTGCCCATCTCTTCGAATCTCGCGAGCCCGGCCTTGTCGCCGTTCTCAAGCTGACTGGCAACCCGCCGATCGAACTCAATAGCCCAGTCATACGCCTCGCCGCCGGTTGAGTCTCGCCTCGCTGCGCGCAGGTTGTGGACGATGTTGCCACTGCCCACGATCAGCACGCCCTTGTCGCGAAGGGTCTGAAGCTTCTCTCCAATGGCCAGGTGCTCTGCCGCTGGACGTGAGTAATCCATGCTCAACTGAACAACAGGGATGTTGGCATCCGGAAACATGGGCTTGAGAACCGACCAGGTTCCATGATCCAGGCCCCACGCGTGGTCCACTCCAACCGGCGGCTCCCCGAACCCATCGCTGACCGCTTGCGCCAGCACGGGCGCGCCCGGCACAGCGTACTGCTGATCGAACAGTTCCTGCGGGAATCCGCCGAAGTCGTGAATGGTGCGCGGCTTGTCCATACCGGTCACCCACCAGCCGCTCGTGAGCCAATGCGCCGAAATGCAAAGGATGTGCGAGGGCATCGGCCGATTGCGGCCGAACTCAGCGCCCAGCGCCTGCCAGCTGCGCCGGAAACTGTTGTCGTCAATCGCATTCATGGGGCTGCCATGGCCCAGAAAAATCACCGGCATACGTTCAGTCATAAAGTCCTAAGTTCTCACTTGTCAGCTGATCAACAGAATAGCCCCTTAAGCTTGGGTCTCTAATAGTGATACAACCACATACATGTCAGGCACTGGGTGCTATATTGCACTGCAACAATTGAGATAGGTCAAACGCCATGCTTTACCAGATTTACGAAGGACACCGCACCTTAATGGAGCCGTTTGCCGATTTTGCGCAGGCCGCTTCCAAGCTGTACAGCAACCCGCTCTCCATGTTCGGACAGAACCCGCTCGCGCAACGCGTGTCGGCCAGCTATGACCTGATCTACCGGTTGTGGAAGGATTACGAAAAGCCGGAGTTCGGCATCACCAATGTCAACATCGACGGTACCAAGGTCGCGATCCAGGAACGCGTCGAGATGGACAAGCCCTTCTGTGAGCTGCGCCGCTTCAAGCGATTCAGCGACGATCCGGCCACTTTGAGCAAGCTCAAGGGCCAACCTGCGGTCCTCATCATTGCACCCCTTTCCGGCCATTACGCCACGTTGCTGCGCGATACAGTCAAGGAAATGCTAAAGGACCACAAGGTCTACATTACCGACTGGAAAAACGCGCGCACCGTGCCGCTCAAATCCGGCGAATTCCACCTCGACGACTACGTAGGCTACGTGCAGGAATTCATCCGCCGCGTGCAGCAGACCTATGGCAACTGCCACGTCATCAGTGTCTGCCAGCCCACCGTGCCGGTGCTTGCTGCCGTGTCGCTGATGGCTTCGCGTGGTGAAGTCACGCCGCTGACGATGACGATGATGGGCGGACCCATCGACGCGCGCAAGTCGCCTACCGCAGTGAACAACCTGGCGATGAACAAGAGCTATGACTGGTTCGAGAACAACGTCATCTACCGCGTTCCAACCAACTTTCCGGGCGCTGGACGCCGCGTGTATCCGGGCTTCCTGCAGCACACCGGGTTCGTCGCGATGAACCCCGACCGGCATCTGTCAAGTCACTACGACTACTTCAAGGACCTGATCAAGGGCGACGACGCCAGCACCGAAGCACACCGCAAGTTCTACGACGAGTACAACGCAGTGCTCGACATGGACGCCGATTACTACCTCGAAACCATCCGCATCGTGTTCCAGGAATTCGCACTGGTGAACGGCACCTGGGACGTGATCAGCGAATCCGGGGATCTCGAGCGCGTGAAGCCCGAGGACATCACGACCACCGCGCACTTCACGATCGAAGGAGAGCTTGACGACATCTCCGGCTCGGGCCAGACCGAAGCCGCTCACGATCTCTGCTACAACGTCCCCAAGGCGCGCCAGAAGCATCTGGAAGTCAAGGGCGCGGGCCATTACGGCATCTTCAGCGGCCGCCGCTGGCGCGATCAGGTCTATCCGCAAGTGCGCGACTTCATCAAGCAGTTCAACGAGGGCCCCAGCGTGTTGGCGAAGCCTTCC
>JBKJKT010000004.1:0-11962 GCA_046597415.1 Ramlibacter sp. | reverse complement strand
CAGGTGAGTGGCGGTGTGGAATCGCATCAGGCGGTGCCGGCGGTCCCAGTCGACACGGGCGGTCACGGGGTCGCCGACCTTCAGGCCCGACAGGATGTCCTGTTGCCCGGGAGCGGGCACATGCCAGATGTGGGAGGTGGGCTTGCCCTCCCCGTCCTTGGCTTTGCGAGTGTCGGCTATCGGCAGCGTCTGGCCGCCATCCAGAATCAACACCCCGGCATCGCCTGCCTGGCCGCCGCCCAGCGGATAGAAGACGGTGCGGTCCAAGGTGATGCCGTTTTCATTGACGACCGTGACAGTCGCCGGAATTTCTCTCAAATACGCGTCTTCGCGAAACAGATCTTGTGTCATTAGCCATTTTCGGCGTTTCCGCCTACGGCTGTCCGGACGAATCGCAAGCAAACTCAGCCGTGCGCGCGATCAGGCTGAATCCAATCGACCTTCACGCACGTATACCGTATATCTCCCACCCTTTGACTCCCGAATAGAAAACCCATGTCCAAATTGATCACCGTTTTGCTCGCCAGCCTGTTTGCCACCTCCTCGTTTGCTGCTGCCCACATGGGCGCGCCCATGACGAGCCCCGCCGCGTCCAAGCCCCTGGAAGCCATGAAGGCAGGTGACGCGAAAACGCAAGCCGCCGGGCAGGCCAAAGTTGACGCCCGCATGGCGGGCGGCGATAAGTCCGCAAAGCAGCCTGAAGCGATGAAGGCAGGCAGCGAAAAGGCCCAGGCAAATGCTGAGGCCAAGAAGAATGCCAAGGTCAAGTCCGGCAAGAAGAACTCTACAGACGCGCAAATGGCGAGTGACGCCAAGAAGTTGTAACCGCTCCAGGTCTTTCCGGGCCCTCCAGCTCATCAGGTCAGCTCGATCTGGCGACTCCAGGGCAAGCGCGCATCTGCAACGTAATCTGTGACCACCCAGCTTCGGCTCGGGTGGTTTGCGGCGTTGGCCATGCATCGCTCCATCGCCGGCACTGCAGGGCAGGCCGCCCACACTTCGAGCGGCGTCTCGTGGTCGCGGCCAAGTAGGGATAGGTCAAGCCAGAGTGAATCGCTGCTGAGGCTGCGAAGGAAGCGAATGGCGAATTCGAGTAATACCATTTGCTCTGGTCCCGGGTGACTGGGCTACTTTATCTCGATCTGAAAGGCGGGGCGCCGCCGTTTTGTCGCCACAAATTCCCGCAGGTTGCCTACAGTGGGGGCATGAGCGACCCCAACCTGACCCGTTACCTGAAGTCCGAAATCGAAGACACCGACGCGGATGAGACCGCCGAGTGGCGCGAGTCGTTCCTATCGCTCGTTGCGACGCAGGGCCCCGCTCGCGCTCGCTTCATCCTGGACCAGCTGGCGAATCTGGCGCGCAGCCCGCACGTTGCCTGGTCGCCCGAACTCGTGACCCCGTATGTCAATTCGATCGCGGTTGAACAGCAGCCCGCGTTTCCAGGCGACCTCGCCATCGAGGAGCGCCTGGGCTCGCTCATGCGGTGGAATGCGCTGGCGATGGTGGCGCGCGCCAACGCCGCTTATGGAGAGCTGGGCGGGCACATTGCAAGCTATGCGAGCGCGGCAGACCTGTTCGAGGTCGGCTTCAACCATTTCTTCCGGGCGCGCAATGAAAGGCACGGCGGGGACCTGGTGTTCTATCAGCCGCACAGCGCACCCGGTGTTTATGCGCGTGCGTTTCTGGAAGGCCGCCTGACCGGGGTCGACCTCTCTTTCTACCGGCAAGAGCTCACGGCACCCGCCGCTGGGGCGCGAGGGCTCTCCAGCTATCCGCATCCCTACCTGATGCCCGATTTCTGGCAGTTCCCGACCGGCTCGATGGGGATCGGTCCGATCAGCTCGATCTATCACGCGCGATTCATGCGTTATCTCACCCATCGCGGATTGCTCGATTGTGCAAGCCGCAAGGTCTGGGGCGTGTTTGGCGATGGCGAGATGGACGAGCCCGAAAGCATGAGCGCACTCACGCTGGCTTCACGCGAGAAGCTGGACAACCTGGTCTGGGTGGTCAACTGCAATCTTCAGCGGCTCGACGGCCCTGTGCGCGGCAACGGCCGGATCATCGACGAACTGGAGAAACTGTTTCGCGGTGCAGGCTGGCGCGTGATCAAGCTGGTGTGGGGCAGCGACTGGGACGGCCTTTTCGCGCGCGATGCGACAGGAGCCTTGGCGCGCGCTTTTGCGCATACGGTCGATGGCCAGATGCAGACGTTCGCTGCGAAGGACGGCCGATTCAATCGCGACACCTTTTTCGGGCAGAACGAGGAACTGGCCAGGCTTGCCCAGGGCATGACCGACGAGCAGATTGACCGCTTGAAGCGTGGCGGCCACGACCTGGTGAAGATTCATGCCGCCTATGCCGCTGCTTCAGCCCACCGGGGCGAGCCTGTGGTGATCCTCGCTCACACGAAAAAGGGCTACGGCATGGGCTCGGCCGGCCAGGGGAAGATGACAACGCACAGCCAGAAGAAGCTGGACGACGCGGCGCTGGTGGAGTTTCGCAACCGGTTCAACCTGCCGTTGTCAGACGAGCAAGCGCGCAATCTGGAGTTCTTTCGGCCTGCGGCTGACAGCCCGGAGATGCAATACCTGCATGCGCGGCGCCAGGCGCTGGGCGGCTACATGCCCCAACGCTCAGGCCATAGCGATGCGGTGCCAGTGCCGCCGATTGAAAGCTACGCGGCCTTTGCAACGCACGCAGGCGGCAAGGAAATGTCGACCACGATGGCGTTCGTGCGACTGCTGGGCAACCTGCTGAAGGACACGACACCCGGCCCGCAGGGCATCGAGTTCCGGCAACGACTGGTTCCCATCGTGGCCGACGAGGCGCGAACGTTCGGCATGGCCAATCTTTTCAAACAGGTAGGCATCTATTCCAGCGTCGGCCAGCGATACGAGCCCGAAGACATCGGCTCGGTGTTGTCGTACCGCGAGGCGCTCGACGGGCAGATTCTGGAAGAGGGCATCAGCGAAGCAGGCGCAATCGCCAGCTGGACGGCGGCGGCCACCAGTTACAGCGTGCATGGCGTGCCGATGCTGCCCTTCTATATCTATTACTCGATGTTTGGTTTCCAGCGCGTGGGTGATGCAATCTGGGCTGCGGCCGATCAACGTGCACGCGGATTTCTGCTCGGGGCCACCTCAGGGCGCACGACGCTGGGCGGCGAGGGGCTGCAGCATCAGGACGGCTCCAGCCATCTGGTGGCAGCGACCATTCCGAACTGCAAGGCGTACGACCCTGCTTTTGCCGGAGAGATGGCCGTGATCATCCAGCGCGGCATGCAGGAAATGCTGGCCGAGCAGCAGGACGTCTTTTATTACGTGACACTGATGAACGAGAACTACGCTCAGCCCGACCTGCCTGCGGGGGTGGAGGACGACGTTATGCGCGGGTGCTACCGGTTCGCGCAGGTCGCTGCCATGGGAGCGGAGCGTTCCCGGGTGACTCTGATGGGATCGGGGGCGATCCTGACCGAGGTGCTGAAGGCGGCGCAGTCGCTTGCATCCGATGGGGTCTCGTCGGACGTGATGAGCGTGACGAGCTGGAGTGAACTGGCGCGTGATGGTCGACTGAGCGAGTCGCAACCAGGCGACGCCGTGGCATTCGTCACTCGTCAACTGGCGAACACCGCCGGTCCGATCATCGCGGCAACCGACTATGTGTGTGCGGTCCCCGAGAGCATCAGGGCATTCGTGCCGGTGGGGCGCACGTATTCGACACTCGGCACAGACGGCTTCGGGCGCAGTGACACGCGCGCCGCGCTGCGGGCGTTCTTCCAGGTCGATGCTGCGCACATCGTGGCTGCGGCTGAGCGCGCGATTAACATGCGGTCATGACAACCCCGCGCTTCTGGGCTGACCTCACCACTTGCGATTTCGCCCGACTCGATCCCGCAACAACAGTTGCCGTTTTGCCCGTCGCCGCGACCGAGCAGCACGGGCCGCATCTTCCGCTGCGAGTGGATCAGGCCCTGGTGGATGGTGTGATCGCGGCCGCGCTGCCGCATCTGCAACCGGGCCCGGGGCCGTTGTTTCTGCCGACGCAGCAGGTGGGTTACAGCCCGGAGCATTCTGCGTTTGCGGGCACGCTGACACTCTCGGCGGCAACCGTAATCGCCTCCTGGGTAGAGCTCGGTCAATGCGTGGCTGCCAGCGGCGTCAGGAAGTTGATGCTGCTCAATTCGCACGGGGGTCAGGTCAGCTTGATGGATGTCGTGGCACGCGAACTGCGCACACGGTGCAATCTGATCGTCTACAGCTGCAGTTGGTGGAATCTGCCGCTGGGCGATGCAGTGAACGGGCTTTTCAGCGCAGACGAACACCGGTTTGGTGTTCATGCAGGTGAAATCGAGACATCCATGGTGCTCGCTCTGGCCCCGCAGCTTGTCGACATGGCGAAGGCGCGCAACTTCCACTCGACGTCAAGGGATCGGGCAGGCGTTTATCCCATTCTGGGCAACGGCTCCAGCGCCAAGCTGGGTTGGGCCATGCAGGATTACAACGCCCAGGGGGCGGCTGGTAATGCGTCGGCTGCAACTGCGCAGAAGGGTCGGGCTGTTCTGGATGCCGCAGGGCTTCAACTCGCTCGGCTACTGCAGGAGATCGCTTCACTGCCTCTTGCCACCATCCAGCCGGCTGTCTTGCCAGATTCGATCCGGCATCCATGAATTCGGGGGTCGTGGATCAGCCCGTCAGAGCAAAGTCTTGGGTGCTGTTGCGCAATGCCCACTAGACAAAGTAAATTTTGTGTGCATGTGCGCTGGGTCACAAAGGTGAAACGTAGCTGTTCCTACACTTCAGTGAAGAAAGGAGCCGCCATGCGATTTGCCGCCGTCAAAGTCCCCAAGAATCTGCCTAAGCCGCCTCGCACGTCAGCTTCGGAAATGATCCGCCGCATTGTGGCTGGCGACGGGGTCGTACCAGTGCAACCGCTGGCTCGGCAGCTGGAGCTGCCGGCCGAACTCGACCAGCGCGTGCGTTTGGTCGGCGAGTGGTAGCCCACTCTGGTCAGCAATAAGCCTTGGTTTTGAAGCCGAAGCGCTTATCGACCGCTCTCTGAACTACCTGAATTGCTGGCCTCAGTTCGCGAACGCGCGCTGCGGCTGCGCGCCTGTCCGCCCTTGCGGCCGGCGGCTCGGGCTTCTTCCGAGGTGAACTCATGCGCCGTGCCCTTTTCATGAGCTGCACGCCCACCTTCGCTGGCAATTTCTCGCTGGCGCTTGGGGTCCATGGATGCAAAGCCGCGGTTGGAGCGGCCCGTGCGGCTGGGCTGGTTGCTCTTGTTCGTCGATCCGTCGCCGGATGGGCTCGAGCCAACTTCCGATTTGGCCGAGTTGCTGGACTCTTGATTGCTGGTGTCGTTGGATTGCATGCTTTGCTCCTGAGGCTGGGGGTTAATTCATGGCTGCATTGTTCTGCCACTGCGTTATTAAGCGCGGCTGGCAGCCAGCACACTCGTCAGCAAAGCCATGCCGCAATCTGTAGGACTTGACCTTGCCCAGTTACGGTTTGTTGCTAGCGTTTTGCTAGCAGGTCAGCGACAAGGCGGTGCAGGAGCGGGGCTGCATCGGGCGCTACCGGGCCCGATGCAACGGCGGAATCCAGCAAGCTGGCGAGCAGTCTCGAAAACTGCGATCCCGATGGCTGAACCGGGCCAAAAAACAGAGGCTCGCTGTTGCGTGCGATCATCAGCGTGGGGAATGTCTCGATGTCGATATCTCCCATGGCGTCCGCTTCGTCTTCGACGTCAACCCACGCGAATTCGAGTTCCGGGTGCAACGCTGATTCAGCCTCGAAGATGGCCTGCCACTCGCGACACACACCGCACCACTGAGCGCACAGGCAGATCACGCGCCAGCGTGGCGTTGCATTGAGCTCGGGATTCATCCCGCCAGTTTAGGAGTAAGTCACCCAGCCCGCATGTTCGGGGCCATCGAGATGGGGCAGGCCGTTGTAGCTGACCAGCATGTGGCGCTTGGGCGTGAATGCAAACTCGGTAATCGAGGTATTGCGAATACGCAGGTTCAATTCGATCGTCGTCTCGGCGCTGGTCCCCAGCACTTGGCCCACAGCAGTGGAAATGGGCCCGCCACTGGAGACGATGAGAACTATTTGGCCGTAGTGGTTGGTGCGCACATGATCCAGTGCACTGGACACGCCCTTCACGAAATCCGGATAACTGGGCATGCCGCGTGGTGAAACGACGCCCGCCATCCATTGTGCAAGGCCATCTCGCAACAAGCGAAAGTGGTGGCGGTACATCTCCGGCGACGTCGGCTTTTCCAGCTTGTGCGGGTGGACGGTGGCAATCACGGCTTCGCTATCGTATTCGTTCAGGCCTTCCCACGAGAGGTGCTCGCCCTCGTGCTTCATCCCTTCGAGAATGCCTGCCAGTGTCTGCTTGTGGCGCTTGAGCGTGCCGGCAATCAAGCTGTCGAAGCGGATCCCCTTATGCGCGAAATACTCACCCAGGCGAACGCTTTGCTGGTAGCCGAGGTCGCTGAGCTGGTCGTAGTCAGTCGCACCGAATGATGCTTGTCCGTGCCGAACCAGATAAAGAGTGCCCATGTCTGCATTTTGAAGCCCGCGCAGCGCCCGCCCAGTCGCAGGCGTGACCGGTTGCTACGTGGCCGACAGCACCCGTGAGAACACCGCGCTATCAACGTTACCGCCGGTCAGGGCGAAGCCGACGGTCTTGCCGAGCCAGCGGTCCCGTTGGGCGATGGCGGCCGCCAGACCGGCTGCACCTGCACCTTCGGCAACATTGTGTGTGTCCGAGAATAGGACGCGCATGGCATTAGCGACCTCTTCGTCGGTCACGGCAACTACATCGTCGGCACTAGCCAGGACGACTTCCAGCGCTTCACGATCGGCGATACGACAGGCCATGCCATCGGCCAGTTGGGTGCTGACGGGTGCTTCGACGATTGTCCCGGCGCGAAACGAATCGAGATACGTGGTGGCATGCGCCGATACCACGCCGATCAACGCCGAGCGGGCGCCTGTGAATGCTCGAGCTGCCACGGCGGCGCAAAACCCCGAGCCCTGGCCTATCGGCACGAAGACCACATCAGGTTCTTCTCCGCGCGGAAAACTTTCGAAGAACTCCAGCCAGTACGTCATCACGCCGCGAATCAGGTCGTGATGGAAGGAGGGAACCATGTGCAGATTGCGCTCTTGCGACAACGCAATGGCGTATTCGCGGGCGGCCTGGAAATCGTCGCCGTGCTCGATGAGCGTTGCGCCGAGCGTGCGCATTGCGGCATTCTTTTCCACCGAATTGCCGTGAGGGACCACGATGGTTGCCTCCAGGCCGTACTTGCGTGCGGCCAGGCCCACGGATTGCCCGTGGTTGCCGCGGGTTGCAGTGATGATGCCGCGTCGCCCAGCGCTCGATGGAGCGAGTTCGGCGAAGTAGGTCAGGCCGCCACGCACCTTGAACGCACCTACCGGCGTGTGATTCTCGTGCTTGACCCAGACCTGGGAGCCAAGGCGTTCGCAGAGCAGGGGCCAGGCGTATTGCGGTGTCGGCGGCATGACGGCATAGACCGTGTCGCGCGCGGCTTGTACTTCTTCAGCAGAAAACCTCATCTTTGTCAGACCCCGGAAGATTCGATGGTGACCAGTCCCTTGGGCGTCTGCAGCGTTGCCGACAGGTTCGGCGCACCTTCTTCCACCTCGACCCCCGTCAATCCGATTGCGAGGTAGGCCGCTGCGAGATTGCCGGGTTGCGGATGACGCATGCGCAGGTTTTGCAGCGTCAAGCCACTGGCCGGCATGGCCGCCGTTGGGTGCAAGCCGTCCCATTCGATCAGCGTAGGCAGGCCGCCGTGGAAAAGGCGGTGCCCATCGTCGCGCACGCTGATCGTCCAGCGAAGCATGCCGTCGGGGCTGGGCCGCTCAGCCTTGAGCAAGGGTCCGGCGTCAATGCCGAGATTCTTCAACGCGCCCTGTGCGATGTGCGCGTCGGCAGTGCAGGCAACAAAGTGAACGAGCCGCGGTTGCTCTCGAACCGACTGTTGCAACTGGCTGTCATCCATGTCGAACCAGCGTCGGCGCGGAGGTTGCGCCATTTCGGGGTTAATGGCAATGATCTCCAGATACGCACGCGGCCAAGCGGGACTGTCGATTCGCAAAAGCCTGTTGTGTGTGCCCATGAAAGGATGCACGCCCCCGCGGCCCGGCGTCACGCCCAGCGTCGCTTCGCACCACTGCGCCCCCTGTTCGAGCGTGTCTGCCACGATGACGAGGTGGTCGACTGGCGTTGTAGTTTTCACAGCGTCACCGCCCCGGAAATGCAGCTGACGGATTCGCCGCCGACCCAGACCTGACCGCTGGAATCGCGCTCGATGTGCACACGGCCGGCGCGGCCCAGGGCGGTGCCCTGGCTTGCGATATACCGGTCGGGCGCAAGTCCTGCGCCGATCAGCCACTGACCAACGGCAGCGTTGAGGCTGCCGGTCACCGGGTCTTCGGTCATGCCGTTGTTGCCCGGGAAGAAGGCGCGGATCTCAAACGCGACGTCCGCATCACCTCCGCGTGCGCCGACCACCCCGACCTTGCCGCGCGGACCGACCACGCCGATGTCCAGCCCCGCAAGCACTGAAATATCCGGCTTGAGCGAAAGGACCTGCTCGGCCGAGCGCAGCATGACACCGCGCCAGCTGGGGCCGTTGTCGCACCAGGCGTGGGCGACGATGTCTTCGCGCTCGACGCCGAGACCCCGTGCGATCAAGTCGACGTCGGCATCATCGAGAGGGCCACCCCGAATCAGCGGTGGTGCTGCAAATGCAAGGCGCTTGCCGTCACGCCTGATCCTGACCAGGCCAACGCCGCATTCCTGCATTACTTCCTCTCCGTGCGGGCGTCCACCGGCTTCAAGCCAGGCATGGCAGGTGCCGAGCGTAGGGTGTCCGGCGAATGGCAGTTCACGTCCTGGGCAAAAGATCCGGACCCGGTAGTCTGCGCCGGCAACCGTGGGTGGCAGCAGGAACGTGGCTTCCGACAGATTGGTCCAGTTGGTGAAGTGTTGCATTTCCCCCGTGGAGAGCCCCTGCCCGTCGAGCACGACGGCCAGGGGATTACCGAGGTAGGGCGCGGGTGTGAAGACGTCCACCTGTTTGAAATTGCGTGTTTGCATGGGCCGAGCCTAGGATAGTGAAAGATCGAGCACGCCGCGCGACGCCGGGCGCAAAAGAATGCCTTGATACCAGCGATGAAGGGCAGGGCGGGCCGGGCGCCCCAGCGGAAGCCCCTGCCAGCGATGGATCTCGCAGGCGATCGGGATGTCCGCCATGCCAAAGGCATCACCAGCCATGAAAGCGCGTCGCGCCAGGTGCTCGTCGAGCATCGCCATCAGCGGTTCGGTTTCGGCGACGGATTGCGCAATGAGATCGGGCTTGCGCCGCTCAGGGGGTGTTCGCATCAATTGCACGAACGCATTGCGGCCTGCAGGGTTGAGCGTGGTCTGCTGCCAGTCCATCCAGCGCTCGGCATCGAAACGTTGCTCAAGCGAGACCGGATAGAAGTTGCCCGACGAGTGCTTCGCGCAGAGGTAGCGCACGATGACATTGGATTCCCAGAGGCTGAATTCGCCGTCTTCGATCAGGGGCACCAGTGCATTGGGATTTTTGGTGAGGTATGCGGACGTCTTGATAATGCCGAATTCATGCCCCGCGTCAATGCGCTCGAACGGGATTTGCAACCACTGCGCTGCAAGGACGACCTTGCGGACATTGATCGACGAGAGCCGCCCCCAGATCTTCAGCATGTGGACTTTTTTTGTTCACGGATGGCCGCAGCCAGTGCGGCGATGCCGGTCTGGATCTGCTCGACTGTCGCCGTCACGAAGGAAAGGCGAATCGTGCGCGGGTCGCCCCCTTGTGCGTAGAAGGCCGAGCCGGGAACGAACGCCACGCCCTTGGCCACGGCACTCGGCAACAGCGCCACCGAATCCACGCCTTCCGGCAGGCGTGCCCATAGGAACATCCCGCCGGCAGGCGTATTCCATTGCACGTCGAGATCTTTCATTTCGCGCTCGAGGGCCGACAGCATGGCGTCGCGCTGCGACTTGTACAGCGCGCGGATGGTGGGGACATGGCGGTCTAGAAATCCGTCCTTGAGCACTTCGGACACCATCCGCTGGTTGAAGCTGGGGCTGTGAAGGTCGGCCGCCTGCTTGGCCTGGAGCAGCTTGGGGTAAAGGTTGGAGGGAGCAACCATGAAACCCAGGCGCAGGCCCGGTGCAAGGACTTTCGAGAATGATCCGAGATAGACGCACCCGTCGGGGTTACGCGCGGTCAATGGGGGAGGCGGCGGTGAGTCGAACCACAGGTCGCCGTAGGGGTTGTCTTCGAGGATGGGGATACCGAGTTCCATTGCGCGCTGCGACAGCGCGGCGCGGCGCGTTTCGGTCATCGTTCGCCCGGTCGGATTCTGGAAATTGGGAAGGACATAAAGGAATCGCGCGCCAGAGGCCTTTTCCGACAGGTCGCCCAGGTCGATGCCGTCATCGTCGCTGGAGACGCTGAGAATTGCAGGTTCCATTGGCGCGAAAGCCTGCAAGGCCCCGAGGTAGGTTGGTGTTTCGACCAGGACCCGGGAGCCGCTGTCGATCAGGACCTTGGCGATGAGGTCCAGCCCTTGTTGGGAGCCGGTGGTAATCAGCACCTGCGCCGGATCGACGGGCCACGGCAGTCGGGCAGCCACGGCCTCTCTCAGGGGAGCGTATCCCTCGCTTGCTGCGTATTGCAGGGCGGCAGGACCATCATGCAGAAGGACGGATTCACACGCAGCACGAAACTCGCTGACCGGAAACGTTCTGGGCGAGGGCAGGCCGCCCGCAAAACTGATGATCCCGGGGCGTTCGGTGACTTTCAGGATTTCGCGGATGACCGAGGGGTTCATTTTCTCGGCGCGTCGCGCCATGGCCCACTGGGTTGGAGGAAGGTCGTTCAATTTCATGTTTTTGCTCCGGAAACAGGCATCTTCTTGCCGATGAATACAGTGGCGATCACAGCAAGCGCAAAACCTACTGTCAGCGCATCGAGTTTTTCTCCTAGCAGCGGCACAGCGAACAGCATCCCCAGGAATGGCTGGACGAGCTGCACCTGACTCACCCGAACGGTGCCACCGAGTGCCAGGCCGCGATACCAGGCGAAGAAGCCGAGCCACATCGAGAATACCGCGACGTAGGCAAACCCGATCCATGCCGACGCCGCGATGGGTTCCTGCGGTCTGCTCAAGAGGGCGGCAGGGGCCGTCAAAGGCAGCGCCATGACCAGCGCCCAGCAGATCACGTGCTCAGCGCGCATCCGCTGCGACAATCTTGCGCCCCAACCGTAGCCGACCGCAGCGCATCCCATTGCAGCAAGCAAAAGCAGGTCGGCCGTTTGTATGTTCAGGTCCGCGCTACCCGAGCGCAGCATTGCGAACGTCACAACTAGACCGCTGCCGAGCAAGGCGCAAAGCCAGAACCCGACTGAGGGGCGTTGCTGCTGCAGCCACGCCCCGACGGCCGCCGTCGCGAGGGGCAACACGCCGACGATTACGCTGGCGTGGACAGCTTCGACATGTCGCATGGCGATCGAGGTGAGCAGCGGGAATCCGAATACGACACCACCTGAAGTAATCGCAAGTGGCAGCCAGTCAGCACGTCGCGGGATGGGAGCACGCGTGATGACGAGGAACGCGATGGATAGCAGTGCTGCCACGGCCGCGCGGCCCAAAGCTATGAAGACGCCCGACATCTGCGGTGCGTCCGTGGTGCCCACCGCCATGCGAGTCATCGGCAGGGTGAGCGCGAATATGGTCACGCCTGCGAGTCCGAGCCAAAGGCCGCGGGTTTCGTCTGCGATCAGGAAGGAGGGGTGGGGGTCTTGCGAGCGCATGACGCTCACTGTAATCTGATCGATCAATACACTGTCAGGACACTTGTCCAGCGCAGTTTCGCAACTGTA
>JBKJKT010000244.1:0-7311 GCA_046597415.1 Ramlibacter sp. | reverse complement strand
GTGGGAGCGCGCAGAGCGCAGTGACGCGCACGATCTGGCCGGAGCGCGCCTGCCCGATACCGTACTGGCCCGACGCTCGCAGATTTTGGCGCAGGCGAATGCGGCTGCTGATCTATTTAATCGTGCTGTTGCTCGCTACAACGCAGCGATTTCCGAGTTTCCTGCGGTGCTGCTAGCCTCATTCTTTGGGTTCCGGGCAGGCCGGGGAATCGACCTGCCGGACGTCACCAATTAGAGCTGTGTTGCGGCGTCTCCCGGCCAGGCTTCCCTTACAGCCGAGCCGGCCCTATAGTGCCGAAACAATTCAAGGAGACAAGGATGAAGATCCAACGATGGCTCGTGGCAGCGCTAGCTGCCGGCGTCTGGTCTGTGGCGAGCGCGCAGACGCCTGACGCGCTTTACACAAGGAGCCTGGCCGCAACCTGCGCCAATTGCCATGGCACCGATGGCCGGTCTGTCACCGGCTCGAGCGCACCGCCTCTAGCCGGAATGCCGCGCGATTACATCTCTAGCCAGCTCAAGGCCTTCAAGGCTGGCACCAGGCCTGCGACGATCATGCATCAGCTGAGCAAGGGCTATAGCGATGCACAGATCGAGCAGATCGCCACCTACTTCGCGCAGCGCAAATAAGGACAAGCATCATGAAAAGACGTTCATTCCTGCATTCGTCCGGCGCGCTAGGACTTCTGGGGCTCAGTGCCTGCGCAACGACTTCCCTGCCCACCCGTGCGCAGGTGGTGGTGATTGGCGGCGGCTACGGCGGCGCCACCGCAGCCAAATACGTGCGGCTTCTTTCGGACCACAGGATCAGCGTTGTGCTGATCGAACCGGGCGACGCATTCGTTTCGTGCCCCATCTCCAATCTCGTGCTGGGCGGCAGCCGCCAGGTGGCGGACATCACCACGCCCTACACGGGGCTGTCGCGCAACCACGGCGTGACGGTAATCAAAGACATGGCGTCGTCCATTGACGCTGCTCGCAAGACGGTGACGCTGGCGCGCGGCGGCACTATCTCCTACGACAAGCTCGTCGTCTCGCCCGGCGTCGACGTGCGCCTCGATCGGGTCGAAGGTCTGGCCGCTGCGCATGCCTCCGGACAGATTCTCCACGCATGGAAAGCCGGCGCTGAAACAGTCGCGCTGCGCCGCCAGCTCGAAGCAATGCCCGATGGAGGGACCTACGCCATCTCCATACCGGAAGCGCCTTATCGCTGCCCACCCGGTCCGTACGAGCGCGCGTGCCAGGTCGCCTGGTACTTCAAGAATGCCAAGCCACGCAGCAAGGTGTTGATCCTGGATGCAAACCCGGACGTCACGTCGAAAGGCGCTCTCTTCAAGAAAGTCTGGGCTGAGCAGTATCGCGGCATCGTCGAGTTCCGCGCGCAGCACAAGCTCACCGCAGTCGATGCGCGCACGAACACGCTGAAGTTCGAAGTGCAGGACGACGTGAGGGCGGCGGTGCTCAACGTCGTGCCGCCTCAGCGCGCCGGCCTGATTGCCGTGCAGGCGGGGCTGGCGAACCAGGCCAACAACAACTGGGTCGGCGTGAACTACCAGACGTTCGAGTCAACGGCTGCAAAGGATGTGTTTGTCATTGGCGACTCGATCCAGATTGCACCGGGAATGCCCAAGAGCGGTCACATGGCCAACAGTCATGCCAAGGTTGCGGCAGCGGCCATCGTCGCGCAGCTCGCAGGCTGGCAACCCAATCCACGCCCGATGCTCACCAACACCTGCTACAGCTTCGTGGACGATCGCAACGTGGTGCATGTGGCCAGCGTGCACGAATACATCGACAACACCTTCAAAACGGTTGCCGGGTCCGGCGGGTTGAGCCCTGCGCCTACAGAACTCGAAGGCACCCATGCGATGAGTTGGGCACGCAACATCTGGGCGGACTCGTTGACCTGACGGACGGGCGCACCGCCCGGGGCTGACACAATGGGCCCATGACAGGTCAGGCACTTCCACTCTGGCGGCAGCTTCAGGCTGCCGCTTCTGTTTTGCAGTCCGTGCGCGAGGGTGCATCTGCGACAGCCGCACTCACGCGTATTGATGGCGCCGTGCGGCCAGCTGCGCAGGCCCTGGCGTTCCAGGCATTGCGAAACCTGGGCCGCGCCGAAGCCCTGCGCCTGCTGCTTGCCAAGCGCCCACCGCCCCCCCCGGCCGACGCGTTGCTTTGCGTGGCGCTCGCGCTCTGCTGGCGAGATGAGGGTGCGCCGTATGAGCCCTTTACGCTTGTTGACCAGGCAGTTGAAGCGGCCAAGCTCAGCAGTTCCACTCGTGCGCAAGCGAACTTCGTCAATGCGTGCCTGCGCCGTTTCCTGCGTGAACGCGAAACGCTGGTTGCAGCGACGGATCGCCAGCCGGTTGCATTCTGGAATCATCCGCAGTGGTGGATCAGCCGACTGAAGAAGGACCACCCCAACCATTGGCAACAGATCCTTGAAGCGAACAACACGCAGCCGCCGATGACCCTGCGCGTGAACGCGCGCCGCAGCACGCAGCAGAGCTACCTCGCGGGTGCAGCCGACGCCGGAGTTGCGGCGGCACCGGTGGGTGCGCAAGGCGTGATCCTGGAGCGTCCGCGTCCGGTGACTGATGTGCCCGGATTCAACGAGGGTCATGTCTCTGTCCAGGACGCGGCTGCCCAACTCGCTGCTCCACTTCTGATGACGGGGCTCGAGTCGCTCGATGGTGCCTCCTTGCGCGTGCTCGATGCCTGCGCCGCCCCGGGCGGCAAGACCGCCCACCTGCTCGAAATCTCGGATGCACACGTCGTGGCGATCGACATCGACGCCGAGCGATGCAAGCGCATTCACGAAACCCTGGAACGGCTGGGCTTGCAGGCCGAAGTGGTCGTCGCCGATGCTGCAGAGCCGGCCAAATGGTGGGACGGCAAACCCTTCGACGCGATCCTGGTCGACGCGCCCTGTACCGCCTCTGGCATCGTCCGGCGGCACCCCGACATACGCTGGCTTCGCCGCGAAACCGATATCCCTCAGCTGGCGGCGCTGCAGGCGCGACTCCTGGCCGTGATGTGGCCGTTGCTGCGCCCCGGCGGGCGGCTTTTGTACTGCACTTGCTCGGTATTTCGGGCAGAGGGCGAAGAGCACGTTCAAACGTTTCTTGCGCACCACAAAGACAGCGTTTTGCGCCCCGGCCCCGGGCATTTAGTGCCCCAAACCGGGGAAAAGACCGATGCCGTCCCGGACAATCTGGCAGGTGATCACGACGGTTTCTATTACGCGCTGCTCGAAAAAAGCGCCTCGTTGGGCTCCCATCCAAGCCGCCCTTGAACGCACCCTTGCACGCGCCCTTCGGGGCGTGATGACCGGGGTGCTGGTTGCGTTCGCGCTGCTGCTGTCCGCAGGGGCGCAGGCCCAGTCGTCGTCTGCCGAAATATCGCAGCTGCGCCTGGAACGCACCGACGAAGGCATCCTGCTGTCCGCTGCGGTGAAGTTTGAGCTTCCAACGGTCATCGACGATGCGCTCGCCAAGGGTATCCCGATGTTTTTTGTCGCCGAGGCCATCGTGTTTCGGGACCGCTGGTACTGGTACGACAAGCAGGTTACTTCTGTGGCGCGACATATGCGGCTGTCCTACCAACCCCTCACCCGGCGCTGGCGGCTGGTCGTTTCGCCGACGGCCATCGGCAATTCGGGCGGTGCGCTGGGGCAGAGTTTCGATACACGCGAAGACGCCATGGCGGCCATTCAGCGCATTTCTCAGTGGAAGGTCGCGGAGGCGGGCGAAATCGATCCCGATGTGAGATACAACGTCGATTTCCGCTTCCGCCTCGACATCTCGCAGCTGCCGCGCCCCTTCCAGATCGGCGCGGTGGGTCAGGCGGACTGGAACCTGAACGCAACGCGCAACCAGCGTTTGTCGATCGAAGGCGGCAAGTGACGCAACAACCGGTCGCCACCCCAGCGCGACAGTCGCTGCGGTCTTCCACAGCCTTCCGATGGGCGGTCGGCGTCGCAGTCGCCGTGATCGTCGCTATCGGCATCGTGCTGATGTTCCTGCTGACGCAGGCGACCAACAACCGCGAGCTTTACGAACAGAATTACAGCCGCCTTTTCGCCATCAATGTGGTGGTCGCGAGCCTGCTGCTGCTGGTGATCATCTGGATCATCGTGCGGCTGGTATCGCGTGTTCGGCGCGGCAGGTTCGGCAGTCGGCTGCTCGTCAAACTCGCGGCGATCTTCGCACTCACTGGTTTCCTGCCGGGGCTGTTGATCTATGTGGTGTCGTATCAGTTCGTCTCGCGCTCCATCGAAAGCTGGTTCGACGTCAAGGTCGAAGGCGCGCTGGACGCGGGCCTGAGCCTGGGTCGTGCATCGCTGGACGCACTCGCCAACGATCTCGCCGCCAAGGCACGCAATGCTGCGACTCAGCTGGCCGAAACGTCGGATACGTCGGCCCCGCTGGCGCTGGAGCGTCTGCGCGAGCAATTGCAGGCGAACGACGTGATGCTGTGGAGCGGCAACGGTACGCTGATCGCCAGCGCCGGGCAGTCGCGATTCCAGCTGAACCCCGATCGGCCCAGCACTCAGCAAATTCGAAACGTGCGTGCACAGCGGTCGCTGGCAGTGATCGAGGGCCTGGACGAACCGGGGACGACGGCCGCCTCCTCTGCGCGCGTCAAGGCACTGGCTTCTGTTTCACAACCCAGCACGGCGGTGCTCTCGGAGCCGCGCATCCTGCAAATCACGCAATCGCTGCCGCCGTCGCTGGTGGCCAACGCAATCGCCGTGCAGGAAGCCAATCGTGAATACCAGGAGCGAGCTCTCGCCCGGGACGGCCTGCGGCGCATGTACATCGGAACGCTCACGCTGAGCCTGTTCCTGGCGGTGCTGGGCGCGGTGTTGCTAGCCGTGATCCTTGGCAATCAGCTCGCCCGACCGTTGCTGCTGCTCGCTGCAGGCGTGCGCGAAGTCGCGGCGGGCGATCTATCGCCGAAACCGGCACTGCAGGGCAAGGATGAACTGGGCGGCCTCACGCGATCATTCGCTGAAATGACGCAGCAGTTGGCCGACGCGCGTGAAGCCGTCGACAAGAGCATGGGCCAGGTCAGCGCCGCTCGCGCCAATCTGCAAACGATCCTGGACAACCTCACAGCCGGCGTGATCGTGATGGACGAAAAGGGCCACATCCTGTCGTCCAACCCCGGCGCGACGCGAATCCTGCGCGTGCCTCTGGCCGCCTATGAAGGAATGACGTTGGCATCGGTCGATGGACTGGCGACATTCGGCGCAGCGGTGCAGCAGCAGTTTGACGACTACATGAGCGAGCGGCGTCAGCACGGTCTGGACCACTGGCAGCAATCGTTCGAACTCAATGCGGCGCAACTGGGGACACAGCAGACGGGCCTGACGCTGGTTGCACGCGGCGCTGAGATGCCATCCGACACCCCGGGGCGGTCGTCGCGACTTCTCGTGTTCGACGACATCTCTGAAATCGTGTCGGCTCAACGTGCGCAAGCCTGGGGCGAAGTCGCGCGTCGCCTCGCGCATGAAATCAAGAACCCGCTCACGCCGATACAGCTTTCCGCCGAGCGGCTGGAAATGAAACTGGCCGGCAAGCTGCAACCCCCTGAAGCCGCCATCCTCGCGAAGTCGGTCCTCACCATCGTTGATCAGGTCGATGCGATGAAGCGACTGGTCAATGAGTTCCGTGACTACGCACGACTGCCCGCTGCGGAACTCAAACCCGTAGACCTCAATGCGCTGGTTGCGGACGTGCTGCAGCTCTATGCCCGAGAAGGCGGCGAGCGCGGCGATGTATCGGCGCATGTGCCAGTGAAGATGGAGCTCGATCCGGCGTGCAAACCTGTGCTGGGCGATACACAGCAGCTACGCCAGGTCATCCACAACCTATTGCAAAACGCGCAGGACGCGACCGAGGGATGCCCGGTACGCGAAGTGACAGTGAAGACGCAGTGCAACGACGCATCGCGGCGGGTGCGACTGATCGTTCAGGACACAGGTGCGGGGTTCCCGGATCACATCCTCAAGCGCGCCTTCGAGCCCTACGTCACAACCAAGGCCAAGGGCACGGGGCTGGGCCTCGCAGTCGTTAAAAAAATTGCGGATGAGCATGGTGCGCGCATTGACCTGAAGAACAGGGTTGATGACGGTGTGATTCAAGGTGCGCAAGTGTCGTTATCATTCGCAGTTGCGGCCTAGCAACACTCGCGGCCGCAACGCATTACGCACAAGGCCGCATGGCCAACTGAGGCAGCACAAATAACATGGCAAACATCCTGGTGGTCGATGACGAACTCGGCATACGCGACCTGCTGTCGGAAATCCTGAATGACGAAGGGCACAACGTGGAGCTCGCGGAAAACGCGGCGCAAGCACGTGGCGCCCGCAACCGTTCGCGCCCCGATCTCGTACTGCTCGATATCTGGATGCCCGACACCGACGGCGTGACGCTACTGAAGGAATGGTCCACTGCGGGCCTTCTGAGCATGCCGGTGATCATGATGAGCGGACACGCAACGATCGAGACTGCGGTGGAAGCCACCAAGATCGGCGCGCAATCGTTTCTTGAAAAGCCGATAACGATGCAAAAGCTGCTCAAGGCGGTGGAAGCGGGCCTCGCGCGAACGAGCGCAGCACTGCCTAGAAAACCCGGTCAAATCGGTGGCGTTCTGCAAGCCATCGAGTTGACGGTTGAAGCGGCAATGACGAGCGGCCAGAGCTTGCCCCCGGTTGTGGAGATGGGTCCGCAGGCGCGACAGCTTTTTGAGCTGGATAAACCGCTGCGTGATGCGCGGGACGAGTTCGAGAAAAACTATTTTGAATTCCACCTTGCGAAGGAAGGCGGATCGATGACGCGCGTGGCCGAGAAGACCGGGCTGGAGCGCACGCACTTGTATCGGAAGCTCAAGCAGTTGGGTGTTGACTTGTCGCGCGGCAAGCGCGGCGGTTGATTAGTCTTCTGCCTTGCTCCCGCCCCTTCCGATTCACCCGATTCACCCGATTCACCTTGCTATAATCGCCGACTCACGGCCCGGTAGCTCAGTTGGTAGAGCAGCGGATTGAAAATCCGCGTGTCGGTGGTTCGATTCCGCCCCAGGCCACCAGTGTTCATGCGCCTCAGCGCCCTTTTCGGGTTCTGGGGCGTTTCTACATTTCGGGCGTTGTTTCTACAATTCGCGGAACCGCAGGGAGGAAAAGCATGAAGAGGAAGCTGCAAGTATTCGTGTCGAGCGGGTCGTTGGCCGGTTAGCAATGCGAGGTCCATAGCGTCAATCGCAGTAAAGTGTGCATGCGCCCTGACCTTGGCAAATTCCGCGTCT
>JBKJKT010000216.1:0-20582 GCA_046597415.1 Ramlibacter sp. | reverse complement strand
GTGGCACAGTCGCCCCCAGAGCCAGTAGCAGTACCCGAACCAGCCGACGATGCCAACCCTGATTTGCGATTGCAACCAGACGATGCCGCTTCAGGAGAAGATCCTGGGCGCGGCACTTCATGAAGACCTGAAGCTTCACTCGAGCCTTTGCCGGCGCGAGGCTGGAGACTTCCAGCGCGCGATCAAGGGCGGCGGTGAAGTCGTCGTGGCATGTACGCAGGAAAAGCGCCTCTTCGGCGAAATCGGCGAGCAGACCGAAGGCGCGATCAGCACCATCCGCTTCGTCAATATCCGTGAGACCGGCGGCTGGAGCCGCGATGCGGCAAGCGCCATGCCCAAGCTGGCAGCACTGCTCGCGCAAGCCAGACTGCCGGAGCCTGAACCTGTACCCACCGTCACGTTCAAAAGCAATGGCCGCCTCCTGATCATTGGCGATCTTCACGCGGCAGAACAGGTCGCCGCTGCAGTGAGCGACGTGCTGGATGTCACCGTGTTCGCACAGGCAGGCGAGGGTGCGCAGGAACGTCGTTTTCCGGTCCTGGGCGGGCGTATCGATTCGATCAGGGGATGGCTGGGCGCTTTCGACTTTGCGTGGACGGCCAACAACCCCATCGACCTTGATCTGTGCACACGTTGCAATGCGTGTATCAATGTCTGCCCCGAGAACGCCATCGGCCTGGACTACCAGATCGACATGGACAAGTGCCAGTCGCACCGGGCGTGCGTGAAGGTTTGCGACGCAGCCGGCGCGATCGATTTCACGCGCGATGCGCAGGCGTTCAGCGAGAAGTTCGACCTGGTGCTCGACCTGCGCGCCGAACCTGCATTCACGCAACACGCGCCGCCGCAGGGGTACTTCCATGCGACTGGTGGCGTGAGCCTGCAAACCATCCTCAAGCTGCGCGAACTCGTCGGCGAATTCGATAAGCCGAAGTTCTTCAACTACAAGCAAAAGCTGTGCGCTCATAGCCGCAATGAAACGGTCGGGTGTAACGCCTGCATCGAGGTTTGTTCGGCCCAGGCGATCAGCAGCGAGAAATCGAGACAACAGATCAAGGTCAATCCGAACTTGTGCGTGGGCTGCGGCGCATGCACGACGGTTTGCCCCACCGGCGCGATTACCTACGCCTACCCTCGCGCGCCCGAACAAGGGACGAAGATCAGGACGCTGCTGTCGACCTACGCAGGCGCAGGCGGCAAGTCAGCCGTCGTGCTTCTGCACAGCCAGGAGCGGGGTCAGGCGCTGATCGAAGAACTCGGCCGTGCCGCTCAACTCAGGAAGGCGCATGGCATTCCCGCCAACGTCATTCCGCTCGCGCTCTGGCACACCGCCAGCGTGGGCCTGGACCTGTGGCTCTCGGCTGTGGCGTTTGGTGCTTCGCAAGTTGCAGTCGTGGTGACGAGCGAGGAAGCGCCGCAATACATCGACAGCCTGAAGGCGCAGATGACGATCGCGCAGGCCATAGTCAACGGCCTGGGCTACACGGGCACGCACTTCCAGTTGCTGTGGGCCGCCTCATCGCAGGAACTCGACCTCCAATTGCAAGCCCTTGCGCAGACGCGACAGCAGACCCCCAGGCAGCCAGCGCGCTTTTCGGTCGCCGCAGAAAAGCGCGCGACGCTCGACCTCGCGATCGATCACATCGTCGAGCATGCAACAGCACGTCCGGAAGCGATCGAGCTGCCTGCGGTCGGCTCGCCGTTCGGCTCCATCGTTGTCAACAAGGACAAGTGCACGCTATGCATGAGTTGTGTCGGTGCGTGTCCGTCCAGCGCGTTGCTCGACAACCAGGACAAGCCGCAGTTGCGATTCATCGAGAAGAACTGTGTGCAGTGCGGTCTGTGCGCTTCGACCTGCCCGGAAGATGCGATCGCGCTGCAGCCGCGCCTGTTGCTCACGCCCGAGCGCAAGGAAGCGCGCGTGCTCAACGAAACGCAGCCCTACGGCTGCGTGCGCTGCGGGACGCCGTTCGGCACACTCAAGGGCATCGAGTCGATGCTGGCGAAGTTGTCGGGCCACTCGATGTTCCAGGGTGCAGCGCTCGAGCGGCTGAAGATGTGCGGTGATTGCCGGGTGATCGACATCTACTCCGCAGAGAACGAAGTGAAGATCACGGACATTTGACGCGAACCCATGATCCCCAACATTCCGGTGTCGTCTGCGCTTGATGAAGAAACGGCGCGAGCCGAAATCTACGGCCTGCTCGCGCAGCTTTATTACTCGCGGCCTGCGCCTGACCTGCTTGCCGCACTGCGGGTCGCGGCCACCGAATCACCGGCTGCCGGCGCCTTTCTCGAAGAGCCCTGGCGTGACGTCGTTGCCCGGGCACGCGAAATGACTGATGAGGCTATCGGACTGGAGCACGACACCCTTTTCGAGGGTGTGGGCAAACCTGATATTTATCTCTACGGCTCGCACTACCTCGCAGGCTTTCTGAACGAGAAGCCCCTGGTGCGTCTTCGCGATGATCTTGCTGCGCTCGGCCTGGAGCGCGACGAGGCCATGCCGGACACCGAAGACAACCTCGCCTATCTCTTTGAAGTGATGCGTTATCTCATAGCTGGAGAAGACGTGGCAGTAGCCAATCTCACCCGCCAATCCGAGTTCTTTGCATTGCACTTGCAACCCTGGGTCATGACCTTCTGCGACGAGGTTTTGCAGCATCCGAGAGCTCGGTTCTATGCAACGCTGGCTGCTTTCACCCGGGCCTTTATCGGAGTGGAAGCACAGGGTTTTGACATGCTTTCATAATCGCCACCCAGTTTTGTAGCGCAGCCGTGTACCAGCCCCTCGTTTTCACCTACGCATTAGCCGTCCGTTTTTGCATGCAAACGATTGCGGCACATGTCACACTGGTCTAGAGTAGTAAAAGCTGTCAAAGCAGGAGAAAACCATGTCGGATAAAGAGCAAAAAAAGCCCTCGCGGCGCGGATTCGTGTTTGGCGCCGCCACGGCAGGCGCCGCCGCAGCGGCCGTCGTCGCGCTGCCCAAAGTCCAGGAAGTTGTAGCTGAGCCTTCGGCCGCTGCGCCGATGCCTGAGCGTGGAGGCGGCTACCAGCTGTCGGCCCACGTGAAGAAGTACTACAGCACCACCCGGATCTGAATTCACTCCCACACGAGGAGACACTCCAATGACCCTGTTGACCAAGAAGTCCGGCTCGGCCGTCACTGCCGCCCGTTCGCCGTTTGTCCATAGCCTGCAAAGAGGCCTGTCCAAAGCGCTGCCCACCATGGACCGCCGCGCCTTCCTGCGCCGTTCCGGACTGGGCGTCGGCGTCGGCATCGCTGCGTCGTCGCTCACGCTCGTCAAGAAGGCAAGGGCCGCAGAAGGCACCGCTGCCGCCATCGGGCAAGGCAAGATCGAAGTCAAACGCACTGTCTGCACGCACTGCTCCGTGGGCTGCGCAATCGACGCCGTCGTCGAGAACGGTGTGTGGGTTCGGCAAGAGCCGGTGTTCGATTCGCCGATCAACCTCGGTGCGCATTGCGCCAAGGGCGCTGCAGTCCGCGAACACGGTCATGGCGAGTTTCGGCTGCGCTATCCGATGAAGCTGGTCAACGGCAAGTACGTACGCATCAGCTGGGACACGGCGTATTCCGAGATCGCAGCGAAAATGCAGGAGCTGCGCAAGGCCAGCGGCCCCGAGGCGCTGTACTGGATCGGCTCTTCCAAGCACAGCAACGAGCAGGCGTACCTGATGCGCAAGTTCGTGAGCTTTTGGGGCAGCAACAACTGCGACCACCAGGCGCGCATCTGCCACTCGACCACAGTCGCCGGCGTTGCGAATACATGGGGCTATGGCGCCATGACCAATTCGTACAACGACATGCAAAACAGCAAGTGCGCGTTGTATATCGGCTCCAACGCTGCCGAGGCGCATCCGGTGAGCATGCTCCATATGCTGCACGCCAAGGAAAACGGCACGAAGATGATCGTGGTCGATCCACGGTTCACGCGCACTGCGGCCAAGGCTGACGAGTACGTGCGCATCCGTTCGGGCTCCGATATTCCGTTCCTCTTCGGCGTTCTTTATCACATCTTCAAGAACGGCTGGGAAGACAAGAAGTACATCAACGACCGTGTCTACGGCATGGAAGACGTCAAGAAGGACGTCATGGCCAAGTGGACTCCGGACAAGGTCGAAGAGGCATGTGGGGTGCCTGAGGCGCAGGTTGCCAAGGTCGCACAGATGATGGCGATGAACCGGCCATCGACGCTCGTCTGGTGCATGGGCCAGACCCAGCACACCATCGGCAATGCAATGGTGCGTGCGTCGTGCATCGTGCAGTTGGCCCTGGGCAACATCGGTGTGTCCGGTGGCGGCGCCAACATCTTCCGCGGCCACGACAACGTGCAGGGCGCGACCGATGTCGGCCCGAACCCAGATTCGCTGCCGGGTTACTACGGCATCGCCGAAGGTTCATGGCGCCACTTTGCCAAGGCATGGTCCGTCGACTACGACTGGATCAAGGGCCGCTTCGAAAACGTCGGCATGATGACCAAGCCGGGCATCACCGTCTCGCGCTGGATCGACGGCGTGATGGAGAAAAACGAATTCATCGACCAGACGCCCAACCTGCGCGGCGTGGTGTTCTGGGGTCATGCGCCCAACTCGCAGACGCGTGGCCTGGAGATGAAGAAGGCGATGGACCTGCTCGACTTGCTGGTGGTCATCGATCCCTATCCGTCGGCCACGGCGGCCATGGCCGCGATGCCAGCCAAAGAGGGCGACAAGGTCAACGCGAGTCGCGCGGTGTATCTGTTGCCCGCTGCCACCCAGTTCGAGACCAGCGGCTCCGCAACTGCCTCGAACCGCTCGCTCCAGTGGCGCGAAAAAGTCATCGAGCCGCTGTGGGAGAGCCGCACCGACCACATGATCATGTACCAGTTGGCCGACAAGCTCGGGTTCGGCAAGGAACTGGTCAAGAACTACAAGTTGCAAAAGGTCAAGGGCATGGACGAGCCCGTGCCCGAGGACATCCTGCGCGAAATCAACAAGTGTGTCTGGACCATCGGCTATACCGGCCAGAGCCCGGAGCGCCTGAAATCACACATGCGCAACATGGCGAATTTCGACGTGAAGACGCTCAAGTCCAAGGGTGGCAAGGATCCGCTGACAGGCTATGACCTCACAGGCGATTACTTCGGTCTGCCATGGCCCTGCTTTGGCACCCCGGAACTCAAGCATCCCGGTTCACCCAACCTTTACGACACCTCCAAGCACGTCATGGATGGCGGCGGTAACTTCCGCGCGAACTTCGGCGTGGAGCGGGCTGGCGTGAATCTGCTGGCCGAGGACGGCTCGGCCTCCCTGGGCGCTGACCTGCAAACTGGCTATCCCGAGTTCGACCATGTGCTGCTCAAGAAGCTGGGCTGGTGGAATGACCTCACCGATGTCGAGAAAGCCGCGGCCGAGGGCAAGAACTGGAAGACCGACAACTCGGGCGGCATCATCCGCGTGACCATGAAGGTTCACGGCTGTCACGTCTTCGGCAATGCCAAGGCGCGCGCCGTGGTCTGGAATTTCCCCGACGGCATTCCCCAGCATCGGGAGGCGCTTTACAGCACCAGGCCCGACCTGGTCGCCAAGTACCCGTCGCACGACGACAAGAAAGCGTTCTGGCGCCTGCCCACGCTCTACAAGACGATTCAGGAGAAGAACGTCTCGGACAAGGTCCACGAGAAGTTCCCGCTCATCCTCACTTCAGGCCGCCTGGTCGAATACGAAGGTGGCGGCGAGGAAACGCGTGCCAATCCCTGGCTCGCAGAGTTGCAGCAGGAAGCCTTCGTCGAGATCAACCCCAAAACTGCGGCGGCGCGGCAGATCCGAAACGGCGATCGCGTGTGGCTGAAATCGCCCACCGGTGCTCAGCTCAATGTGCAGGCGATGGTCACCGAGCGTGTCGGCCCGGACACTGTGTGGATGCCATTCCACTTCTCGGGTCGCTGGCAGGGCATGGACATGCTGGCCTACTACCCGAACGGCGCTGCGCCGGTGGTGCGCGGGGAGGCAGTGAATACGGCCACCACGTACGGCTATGACAGCGTGACGATGATGCAGGAGACGAAAACCACGATCTGCAATATCGAGAAAGTGGCATGAGCGAGGTGGTTGAGTTGGTTGTCATTGCGCAGCTGAACTGCGATCCACAAAGTCATGGATTCCGGTTCGAGTCCGGGATGACAGAGAAAACAGGAGACAAGACATGGCAAGAATGAAATTCGTCTGTGACTCGGAGCGCTGCATCGAATGCAACGGCTGCGTCACCGCCTGCAAGAACGAGAACGAGGTGCCGTGGGGCGTGAATCGCCGCCGCGTGGTCACGCTCAACGACGGCGTGCCCGGAGAGCGCTCCGTCTCAGTGGCGTGTATGCATTGCTCCGATGCACCCTGCATGGCGGTGTGCCCGGTCAACTGTTTCTATCGCACCGAAGAAGGCGTGGTGCTGCACGACAAGGACACCTGCATCGGTTGCGGTTATTGCAGCTACGCCTGCCCGTTCGGCGCGCCGCAGTTTCCTTCGGCCGGCACGTTCGGAGTACGCGGCAAGATGGACAAGTGCACGTTTTGCGCGGGCGGGCCTGAAGCCAACGGCTCGCAGGCCGAGTTCGTGAAATACGGGCGCAATCGGCTGGCCGAAGGCAAGCTTCCGGCGTGCGCGGAAATGTGCTCGACCAAGGCGCTGCTGGCCGGTGATGGCGACGTCGTGGCCGACATCCTTCGCAATCGCGTCGTCAAGCGCGGCAAGGGCGCTGAAGCTTGGGGCTGGGGCACCGCCTACGGCTCCAGGCAGGCTGGGCAGCCTGGAGGTGCCAAGTCATGAGCCGCAAGCTCGTCATCATCTGGTCATGTGCCTCACTCGTGGCTCTCGCAGGTTGCGGCGACCGGGAGCAGACCATCGGCAGCAACATCAAGCAGGACACCCAGTCCTTTCAGGGCACCGGGATGCCTTATGCGGTTCCCGGCTGGAAGCAGGGTGACAAGCTGAGTTGGGAACAGCATCTCAAGGTGCGTACCCAGGCCGGTCAAAACGACTACAGCAGGGTCAATTGATGCTGCGCCACCTCGTCCTGTCATGTGCGCTGGGCCTGAGCCTGTCGGCGATGGCGCAGACCAAGCCTGTTGACGATCCTGCCCCACCACCGGCGGCGGCTTCGCCAGGAACCGCCGCTCCCGGCGGCACGGGCGGCATCCAGAGCCAGAACATCATGGAGGTGAAGCCCGAGGTCAAGCCCGACGCGAGCTCCGACCCCAACTACATGAAGCAGAACAACGGCCAGCGCAACAGCGTCCAGCCGGGCAACAACTCACCGATGTGGCGCGGCGTTGCAGCGGGTCTGCAAGGCTTCACCAGCATCCCCAAGGCCCAGGACCCGGAAGCCGGCGTGCTGATCCAGGGTCAGGTGCAGTACCCCGGTTCACGCATGACCACGGCGGGTGAGGCCTGGCGTCAGGTGCGCAACAACTGGCTGATTCCGTATGGCGGTGCATTGCTCCTTATCGTGCTCGGGGCACTTGCGATTTTCTACTTTGCCAAAGGCAGGATCGGCCACGCTGAAGCCGGTGATGGCGCACGCAAGATCGAACGCTTCACGCCGTTCGAGCGATCTGCGCACTGGGCCAATGCGATCGCGTTCGTGGTGCTTGCGATTTCGGGCATCGTGATGGCGTTCGGCAAGTTCTTCCTGCTGCCTGTGATGGGCAGCGCTCTCTTCGGCTGGCTGACCTGGCTGCTCAAGACCGCGCACAACTTTGCCGGCCCGCTGTTCGTCGTGTCGCTGATCGTCGTGTTCTTCGCTTTTGTGCGCGACAATTTCCCACAGCGTGGTGATCTTCGCTGGTTGCTCAATGGCGGCGGCATGTTCGGCAAATCGACCAACCACGGACCGCCTTCGAATCGATTCAACGCAGGTGAAAAGATCGTGTTCTGGGGTGGTGTGCTGGTCCTGGGCTTCTTCGTCTCGTCATCGGGCCTGGTACTGGACAAACTGATTCCGGGCATCACCTATGACCGCCAGGGTATGCAGTGGGCGCACATTGTTCACATGGCCTCTACAGTCCTGATGATGTGCCTGATCGCAGGACACATCTACCTGGGCACGATAGGCATCCGCGGATCGTATACCGCGATGCGCGAGGGCTGGGTGGGCGACGAGTGGGCAAAGGAGCATCACGCCTATTGGCATGACGACATCCAGGCCGGCAAGATTGCCTCAGTGCGCAGTGAGCAGCGTACCGTTGTACCGAATGCCGAAATCGACAACGTTCGGCCCGCGTGAGCGGCCAGCGAATCAGGAGACGATAGAAATGAAAAAATTACTGTGGACCGCAGTGGGCCTGGCCGTTTGCGGCCTGGCGCTGGCAAAGCTGCCGCCACCTGACGACGCTGCGAAAGCCAAGGCAGCAGAAGCCGCTGCAAAAAATGCGTGGCAAGCGAAGGTCGATGGTTACCAGCTGTGCAGGGTGCAAGACAAGATCGCTGCGGCGTACATAAAGACTTCGGGCAAGGCTGCGCCCGCTTTGACGGACAACAAGGGCGCAGCCATGCAGGCCGGTGCAGCGACCGCAGCGGCTTCAGCGCCGGTCGCAGCGGCCTCGGCACGCGCGGCGGCGTCCCCGGCTTCACTCGCTGCGTCACCGACCCCCGCAGTGGTCTCGTCGGCACCCGCCGTTGCACCCTCGGGTACGGCAGTGGCAAGTAATGCCTCGGTTATTCCTCCATGCCTGGAACCAGGACCGTTCGCCTACACCCCGGCGGAACAAAAGCCGCTGGAAGCAGCCGGCGCACATTCGCCGACTGGCACTGCAGCTAGCCCGCCCAGCGTGCAGCAGAACTCCGCGCAGATGGCTCCGGCCAAGAAATAGCGCCCACAGTTGCGCAGCCCTGGTCGCGAACAGCACGCCGCCCGGGGATTTGGTTGCTGCACCAGGCGGATTGGCCGCCAGTGCGGTACGCTCGTTTGATGCCCGTTCCCGTCCTCACCGAAGCACGCGCCCCGCTCACGCGTGAAATCGAGATCGTCAATGAACACGCTGAGCGCCAGTGCATTTCGATTCCGGCTGAGCGGGCCCTCACCATTTACGTTGACAAGCAGGAACTCGTCACGCTGATGACGCTGGGCGCGCAGCCCGAATGGCTCGTCCTCGGGTATCTGCGCAATCAGCGTCTCATCCGATCGGTTGATGAGGTGGTCTCGATCACGGTCGACTGGGAGGTCGGCGCTGCGGCTGTCAACACGCGATCCGGCATTCATCAGCTCAAGGAGAAGACCGCTCGCAAGACGGTGACCACCGGCTGCGGACAGGGCAGCGTGTTCGGTGGGCTCATGGATGAGATCGAGTCGATCTCGTTGCCTGAAGCGTCGATCACGCAAGCCCAGCTCTATGGCATCGTCAACGCCATCCGGCTGAAAGAGAGCACGTACAAATCAGCAGGGTCCGTCCATGGTTGCGCCCTTTTCAGGGCAGATGAGTTGCTGCTGTTTGTCGAAGACGTGGGCCGCCACAACGCGATCGACACCATCGCGGGATGGATGTGGCTGCAGCAGCCGGAGATGTCGAGCGACGACAAGGTCTTCTACACAACAGGGCGGCTCACCAGCGAAATGGTGATCAAGTCGGCGCAGATGGGTGTGCCCATCGTCGTCTCTCGCAGTGGCATCACACAGATGGGACATGAGATCGCGCAGCGGCTTGCCCTGTGCGCCATCGGTCGCGCGACCAACCGGCACTTTCTCTGTTACTCGGGCCAGGAGCGGCTGGTGATGCAGCCTGAACTCGCGAAGGTGCGTACGCCCCTGCCTTCGAGCTCCACCTGACTGCTAACTCCCGCCTGAGTCTTTCCAGCTAGAGTCCGCCGACGATGTTCAACTCCAAAGCCTTGCTACTCGGATGGCGCACCCTGTGGCGCGATCTGCGC
Organism: Ramlibacter sp.; assembly: GCA_046597415.1. Lineage (GTDB taxonomy): Bacteria > Pseudomonadota > Gammaproteobacteria > Burkholderiales > Burkholderiaceae_C > Ramlibacter. The sequence continues at coordinate 10,660 of JBKJKT010000216.1, read as the reverse complement.
GCAGGCGAGCTGCGTCTGTTGATCGTGGCGGTGACCCTTGCGGTTGCTGCACTGACTGCCGTTGGTTTTTTTGCGGACCGGCTCAAGGGTGGGCTTGCCCGTGATGCGCGTCAATTGCTGGGCGGGGATGCGGTGGTCTCCAGCGACAACCCCACGCCTGAATCCTTCCTGGCGAAGGCGCGCGAGCTCAAGCTCGATGGCGTCGCGACGATCGGCTTTCCGACCATGGCGCGGGCGAGCGACGCGCAGGGCGGCGGCTCGCGCCTCGTAGCATTGAAGGTGGTTCCTGCGGGCTATCCGTTGCGCGGTAATCTCAAGGTCGCGGTCCAGCCCGAACAACCGGGTGCCAACACGCGCGACATCCCCGCAAGCGGCGAGGCGTGGGTCGATGCGCCGTTGCTCGACGCCATCGGACTGAAGATGGGCGATTCGCTGCTGCTGGGCGACTCCACGCTTCGCCTCACGCGTGTGATCACCCTGGAGCCCGACCGTGGTGGTGGCTTCATGAGCTTTGCACCACGCGTGATGATCAACGCGAGCGACATCGCTGCGACGAAGCTGATACAGCCCGCGAGCCGCATCAGCTATCGGTTTGCAGTTGCCGGACCCGATGCTCGCGTTTCGCAGTTCGTGAAGTGGGCACTGGAAGAGGTCAAGAGTCCAGCCGTGCGCGGCGTACGCGTCGAGTCGCTGGAAGGTGGCAGGCCCGAGATGCGGCAAACCCTGGATCGCGCGGAGAAGTTCCTGAACCTGGTTGCGTTGCTTGCAGCCTTGCTCAGCGCCGTGGCGGTTGCGCTGGCAGCCCGCGCATTTGCGGCGTCTCACCTCGATGACTGCGCGATGCTGCGCGTGCTCGGACAGAGCCAGCGCACGATTGCGTGGAGCTATGCGTTCGAGTTCATCGTTGTGGGTCTCGCTGCGAGCCTGTTGGGTGTGGCCATCGGATTTGGCGTGCATTTTGTCTTCATCATGTTGCTGGCGGGCCTTGTTGAAACTGCGTTGCCTGCCGCAAGCCTGTGGCCTGCGGCGTTTGGAATCGGCATGGGGCTCACGCTCTTGCTTGCGTTTGGCTTGCCGCCGGTGTTGCAGCTTGCCCAGGTGCCGCCGCTGCGAGTGATCCGACGCGATGTGGGTAATTTGAAGCCCGCGTCTATCGCGGTGCTTGCAATCGGCGTCGTGGGGTTTGCTGCGCTGTTGCTGGGTGCGAGCAGCGACTTGCTGCTGGGGGCGATGGCAGTGGGCGGGTTCGCTGGTGCGGTGGTGCTTTTCGCGTGTCTAAGCTGGCTCGCGGTGAAGCTATTGCGGCCCTTGGTCAACGAGCAGACCGCGCCTCGCTGGCTCGTGCTGGCCACACGGCAAATATCTGCACGGCCTGCTTATGCCGTCGTGCAGGTGAGTGCGCTCGCCGTTGGCATGCTCGCTCTCGTGTTGCTCGTGCTGCTGCGCACCGATCTTATTTCGAGCTGGCGCAAGGCCACGCCTCCCGACGCACCCAACCGGTTTGTGATCAATGTCATGCCGGAGCAGGGCGACGCATTCCAGAAGACGCTGCGTGATGCCGGCGTGAAGCGCTTCGACTGGTTCCCTATGATTCGTGGCCGCCTTATCGCGGTGAACGGCAAGAACGTGACGCCCGAGGACTACATCGAAGACCGGGCCAAGCGTCTCGTCGATCGCGAATTCAATCTCTCTGCATCCGCCGTCCAGCCGCAGCACAACGAACTCGTCGCGGGCGAGTGGAAGGCGGAGGACCGCGGCGCCATCAGTGTCGAGGAGGGCATCGCAAAAACGCTCGGCCTGAATCTGGGCGATGAATTGCGATTTGATATCGGAGGCATCCAGACCAATTCGAAGATCACGTCGCTGCGCAAGGTCGATTGGGGATCGATGCGTGCGAACTTCTTCGTCATCTATCCGGTGACCGCACTGGAAGGCGTGCCGACGACCTACATGTCGGCCTTCCGCGCACCGGAGCGAAAGGGTTTCGACAACGAGCTCGTTCGTGCCTTTCCCAACATCACCAACGTGAACATGACGAGCACCATCAATCAGGTGCAGGGCGTGCTCGACAAGGTGATCCGTGCGGTGGAGTTTCTCTTTGGATTCACGTTGGCGGCCGGAGTCGTCGTGCTGTTCGCGGCAGTGCAAGCCACGCGCGAAGAGCGTGCCCGCGAGTTCGCGATCATGCGTGCGGTCGGAGCGAGCGGATCTTTACTGCGCAAGGTGCAGCGCGCGGAGTTGATCGGTGTGGGATTACTGGCGGGGTTTCTTGCAAGCATTGTTGCCAGCGCCATTGGCTGGGGCATGGCGAAATACGCGTTCGATTTTGAATGGACCGCATCGGTCTGGGTCCCGCTGTTCGGCTCGCTTGCAGGTGCCGCGCTGGCCCTGGCGGCGGGATGGTGGGGATTGCGGGAGGTATTGAACCGGCCGGTGGTTGAGACGCTGCGCAGGGCGGCACAGTGAGCTGACGGTCTGCATCTTGCAATCGCGCATTGGCTGTCATGCCGGACTTCGATCCGGCATCCACCGCGAAGCGGCGACGGCGCTTGATCAAAGATTGATTGCAAACGACTTCCTTGATGAAACAACACTGCGATAAAACCCGCAGCAGGCGATATCTGGCGGGTGCGATTTGCAGTGATGGCTGTGTGAATTGGAATGGGGTCGGCGCGCAAGTGCGCGCTTCGTTTCTGATCCAGCCCGATGTTTGAACGCAGGGGCCTTTGGGCCCGGAGTGAGTTTCGGGATGCGCGACCCCAGGCCAATTCACGCAGCGAAACCGCAGTGAAGCGTTAGCGAAACGGAGGTCGTCACAGTATGAGCGCCCGCCGGATATCGCCTGCTGCGGCGCGCACACCTGAAAATTCACACCCCGGAACTCAAACCCCGGAACTCAAACCCCGGAACTCAAACCCGAGATGGGTGAAACCGGCGTCGATCCGAAGTTGCGTGAGCGACTGAAAGAGGCGTTCTTCCAGACGGCCAACTGGATGCGAAACAGCCCCGCCTGAAAGGCGCGTGCAGTCAGGGCGTCGGCTTGAGCAGCACCACCAATGCCCCGGCGCCACCTTCGTCCCCCCGCGCCTGCACAAACGCCAGCACCTCGTTCTTCTGCATCAACCAGCTCTGCACGCGGCCTTTGAGCACCGGCGTTTTTCCGGGCGATCCGAGTCCCTTGCCGTGCACGACACGCACGCACCGCCAGCCACGCTTGACTGACTCGCGAATGAACGCCGACAGGGTCTCGCGGGCTTCCTCGCGCCGCATCCCGTGCAGGTCGATCTCGCCTTGCATCGACCAGCCGCCCTTGCGCAACTTCCGTGTGATGTCCGTCCCGATCCCGGGACGTCGAAAGCTGAGCGCATCGTCCACATCGAGCAACGTCGCGCCGTCGAATTCATCGCTGATCGCCTCGTGCAGCACCCGTTGTTCATCGAGCTGCTTTTGAACCGCTATCGGCGCTGGCTGGTCGCGCAGGAGCTGAACCCGCGCACGCTCACGCAGTGGCTCGACCTTTCCCGCCGCCCGAACAAAGAGATTTTTCTCGGCTTCTGCCTTGCGCTCGGCCAGCTTGCGCGCCGCTTCAGCGATGGCTGCAGCTCGTTGCTGGTCGACCAGCAACTGCTGCATCTGCACGAGGTCTTTCAGGGACTTGGCTTTCATACTGCGGCTCTGTCCTTGCTTATGGCTAGATCAATCCCTTTTCCGCCATCGAGAGCGACGCGCCCTGCGTCACGATCACATGATCCAGCACCCGCACATCGATGAGCGCCAGCGCAGCCTTGAGGGTTTGCGTGACCAGCTCATCCGCACGCGAGGGCAAAACGCTTCCACTCGGATGATTGTGCGACAGCACGACAGATGCTGCATCGACGGCTAGCGCGTACTTCACAACCTCGCGCGGATACACGCTGGTTTGGGTCAGCGTGCCGCGAAACAGTTCCTTCATCTCGATCAACCGGTGCTGCGAGTCCAGAAACAGCGCGGCGAATACCTCGTGAGATTTGTGGGCCAGGTGCAACTGCAGGAAATCCTTCACCGCCTCGGGCGAGCTGAACACGGTGCGCTCTTTCAGTTGTTCGGCCAACGCGCGGCGGGCGAGTTCGATCACCGCGATCAGCTCGGCCCGCTTGGCCGCGCCGCCCAGGCCCTTGAAAGCTTTCAGGTCGTCAGCGCTCGCATGAAGCAGGCCGGCTATGCCCTTGAACTTGCCGAGCAACTCACCCGCCATCTGCAGCACACCACGCCCTGCGGTCCCCGTGCGCAGCAAGATTGCAAGCAGTTCGGTGTCGCAGAGGGCTGCGGGGCCGCGTGCGAGAAGTTTTTCGCGTGGCTGGGCGTCGATGGGAAGGTCTTTGAGATTCATGGGCCTGCGGGTGCCAGGGCTCTGGGCCCATCTTAAAATGGCAGTTTATCGGTACAAACATGCCTTCCACCGCCAACCGGGTCCAGCCGGGTTCATTTCTCACATTGCATTACCGGCTCGCGGGTCCGGCGGGCGACATCATCAACACGTTCAACGACAAGCCTGCCACGCTCACACTGGGCAGCGGCGAGTTGTCGCCTGCGGTCGAGCAGCGAATGCTGGGCCTTGAAGAAGGCCAGCAGGTGACCTTTGAAATCCCGCCGGGCGAAGCGTTTGGCGAACGCAACCCCGAGATGGTGCAATGGGTTGCGCGGGCCCTGCTGAACAAGATGGGCGATCCGCTGGAGCAATACGCCGTGGGCGACGTGGTGCAGTTTCCCACGCCCGACGGCATGTCGAGCTATGCAGGCTCCGTGCGCCAGGTGGGCAAGGATGGCGGCGGTGAAGAGTCCAATGTAGGGGCAGATGCAGTTCTGTTTGACTTCAACCATCCGCTCGCGGGCCAGAGCGTGACGTTCGAAGTCAAAGTGATAGGCGTGCTATGACGAACCCAGTGAGCGACGTCGAGATCCTGCTGGCGGAGCCGCGCGGGTTTTGCGCGGGCGTTGATCGCGCGATCGAGATCGTTGAGCGAGCGCTCACCAAGTTCGGCGCGCCGATTTATGTGCGGCACGAAATCGTTCACAACACCTACGTCGTGAATGACCTCAAGGCCAAGGGCGCGATCTTCATCGAAGAGCTGTCCGACGTGCCGCCGGGCTCGACGCTGATATTTTCCGCGCATGGTGTGAGCAAGGCCGTGCAGGATGAAGCGAGGGCGCGCGGCTTTGAAATCTTCGATGCAACCTGCCCGCTGGTGACCAAGGTTCATGTCGAAGTGGCGAAGCTCGCGAAAGAGGGCTACGAGTTCATCATGATCGGCCACAAGGGGCATCCTGAAGTCGAAGGCACGATGGGCCAGCTCGATCACGGCATCCATCTGGTCGAAGACGTTGCCGATGTTGCAAAGGTTCAGCCGCTGCAATCGGACAAGCTCGCGGTCGTCACGCAAACCACGTTGTCGGTCGATGACGCAGCCGAAATTTCCGCAGCCGTGCGCGCGCGCTTCCCGTTGATCCGCGAGCCGAAGATGCAAGACATTTGCTACGCCACCCAGAACCGGCAGGACGCGGTCAAGATCATGTCGCCGCAGGTCGATGTGCTCATCGTCGTCGGCAGCCCGACCAGTTCCAATAGCAACCGACTCGCTGAACTCGCGCGCAAGCTGGGCGTGGAAAGCTACATGGTGGACAGCGCCGATGAACTGCAGCCGCAGTGGCTGGAAGGCAAATCGCGCGTGGGCCTGACCGCCGGTGCGTCGGCACCGGAAGTGCTGGTCAAGCAGGTGATCGACCGTGTGAAAGAGATGGGCGCTGTCTCCGTGCGCAAGATGGACGGCATCCAGGAGACCGTGAAGTTTCCGTTGCCCAAGGGCTTGAAGCTCTCTTGACCGATCGTCCTCAACCTCAGTAACAGTCATGCCGGGCTCGACCCGGCATCCATGCGTTCATGAACCCACTCCAGATCACCGAAGCAGCACATCGCTTCACCGCCCGCCAGCCGGGCTTCATCCGCCACACGCCCCTGTGGAAACTGCGCGGGGCTGATTTCGGCATCAACTGTGCCGAAGTCTGGCTCAAGCTCGAACACCTGCAAGTCGGCGGCAGCTTCAAGGCACGCGGCATGCTCAATCGGCTGCTTGCCAACGATATCCCCGCAAGCGGTGTCATCGTTGCTTCCGGCGGCAATGCAGGCATTGCGACGGCGGTCGCAGCCAAAGCACTCGGCGTGAAATGTGAAGTGTTCGTGCCAACGATTTCCAGCGCGATGAAGCAGGCGAAGCTGCGTGAACTCGGCGCAGAAGTGATCGTGACCGGAGCGGCGTATGCGGATGCGTTGCAAGCCTGTCTCGCGCGCCAGAAGGCCACAGGCGCGTTGTTGACGCACGCTTATGACCAACCGGAAGTCGTGGCCGGTGCAGGCACGCTCGCCCAGGAAATCGAAGCGGATGGAGGCACGCCCGACAGCGTGCTGGTGAGCGTCGGCGGAGGCGGTCTCATTGCGGGTATCGCCGCGTGGTTCGAGAACCGGTCACGCGTCGTGGCGCTGGAGCCTCAACTTGCGCCCACCCTGTTCGAGGCGCGTCGTGCGGGCGAGCCGGTGGATGTGTCGGTGAGCGGAGTCGCCGCTGATTCGCTGGGTGCGAAACGCATCGGCGAGATCGCCTGGGACATCACACAGCGGCATGTGAGGGATTCGCTGGTGCTGGCTGATGAAGCGATCCGTCACGCGCAACTGTGGCTGTGGAAAGAGATGAAGCTTGCGGTGGAGGCATCTGCATCGCTTGGCCTGGCTGCGTTGCAAGGTGGCGCGTACCAGCCGCGCTCAGGTGAGAAGGTGTGCCTGGTCATCTGCGGCGCGAACCTGGATCCGGCTACGCTTTCCTGAGGCGCGCTTCGATAAAATCCCCTTCATGCTCGACATCATCCAACTCCGCAAAGCCCTGCCCTCGGTGGTCGCCCGCCTTGAGACGCGCGAGAGCCCGCAGGCTTTCCTTGACGTCGATGCGTTTACGACCCTCGAAGCCGAACGCAAATCCATCCAGACGCGGACCGAAGAACTGCAATCGCAGCGCAACACGCTCTCCAAACAGATCGGGCAGCTCAAGTCCAGAGGCGAGAGCGTCGATGCAGTGATGGCGCAGGTCGCAGCCCTCAAAGGCGAACTCGATGCATCCGCTGCACGCCTGGAGCTGATCCAGCCCGAGATGCAGAACCTGCTGCTCGCCGTGCCCAACCTGCCCCACGAGTCTGTGCCTGTCGGCTCCGACGAACACGGCAACATCGAAGTGCGCAAGTGGGGCACGCCCCGCGAGTTCGATTTTCCGCTCAAGGACCACTGCGACATCGGCGAGAAACTCGGCCTCGACTTTGCGATGGGCGTGAAACTTTCGGGCTCACGATTCACCGTGATGAAGGGCCAGCTCGCCCGACTGCACCGCGCGCTCGCTCAGTTCATGCTCGACACGCAGACGCAAGAGCATGGCTACACCGAGTGCTACACGCCCTACATCGTGAATGCCGAAACATTGCGCGGCACCGGTCAACTCCCCAAGTTCGAAGGCGATCTGTTCGCCGCGAAGAAGGGCGGTCAGGAAGGGGAGGAGCAACCCGACAATTCGGCGCTCTACCTCATCCCGACCAGCGAAGTGACGCTGACAAATTTCGTGCGCGATGAAATCGTGGCCGAGGGCGATCTGCCCATCAAGCTCACAGCGCATACGCCGTGCTTCCGTTCCGAAGCAGGAAGCGCCGGACGCGACGCGCGCGGAATGATTCGCCAGCATCAGTTCGACAAGGTCGAGATGGTGCAGATCACGCATCCCGACAAAAGCTATGAAGCGCTGGAGTCCATGGTCACGCACGCCGAGGCCATCCTGCAAAAGCTGGGCTTGCCCTATCGCGTGATGCTGCTATGCACGGGTGACATGGGACCTAGCTCGGCAAAGACCTATGACCTCGAAGTGTGGGTGCCGGCGCAGGGGATGTACCGGGAGATCAGCTCGGTCTCCAATTGCGAAGCGTTCCAGGCGCGGCGTTTGCAAGCGCGATTCAAGAATGCGCAGGGCAAGAATGAGTTGGTGCACACCTTGAACGGATCGGGCCTGGCCGTGGGCCGCACGCTGGTGGCGCTGCTGGAGAATTTCCAGAATGCGGATGGATCGGTGACGGTGCCTGAGGCTCTGCGCAGTTACATGGGTGGAGTGGAAGCCCTGCGTCCGGATGGCAGCCTTTGATCGGTTAGAATTTCGGACTTCGCGACCACAGCGAACAACATCTGGAGAGGTGGCAGAGTGGTCGAATGTACCTGACTCGAAATCAGGCGTAGGGGCGACCCTACCGTGGGTTCGAATCCCACCCTCTCCGCCGTGAATTCTTCAGTTTCATTGGTGAACGATTGCGGAACTTCGGCCCTTGTGACATTCGCAATGGCGGATCGCTGGTCTTTTTTGGGTGACACCAACGTCAGCTAGTAAGCACCCCTGTCCATTGGGATCACCATGTCACCGTAAGCGGGAATTACCCCCGGCGAGCTACGGCGCAGCGACGAGCTTCTTTCCGTTGGCTTTGTACTGCTGCATCGCCTTCTTAAGGTCGGTGTACTCCTCGCAACCAAAAACGCAGACCTTGCCCAGCTGAGCCAATCGTTCTTCGGCTTTGGCCACGTCGCCCATCATGAGGTACAGCTCACCCGAATATTCCAGTGCGCCGCGGTGCTTGGAGTCGATGCGCAGGGCGGCGGTGTAATGCCGTTCGGCGGCGGCCAGGTCAGGGGCGGCTGCCTTGCGTGCGCTATAGCCCATCAGGTTGTTCCAATCGGCATTGTCGGTCAAGTTCACGCGCTTAAGTTCGTCGATGGCCGCTGGCCATTTCTTCGAAGCGATCAAGGTGCGCGCCGTGCCCAGGGCATCGGGCGACGGCCCCGCGGAGCTGTAGTCGGCCGCTGTGGCCGGCGCGATAAACACACAAAGTGCAGCCGCATGCAGCCAGTGAAGTGAAAACAATTTCATGACGATTTCATAGGTTGAGAAAAAATCAGCGACAAGGACTCACACGCTGGGCAGGGGTTTGCTCGGGACATCGGGCAGTGGTCACCACAGCGTAGTTTCGCCGATCCCACCGCAGCGCGCTGCGCCCCGCCTTAACGAATCTGGCCGCGGATCTCACCGCCAGGGAAAGCCACGCTGTGCGCGTTGAAGTACAGGTTCCCCTGCTTGTAGGCGCGCAGCTGGTCAGCGGTGAAGGTGGTACTGGCCGGCACACTCCAGGTGCCTGGCGTTGCCTGGGTCAACGGCACGATGACTGGGCCGTTGACGCCCACAGCGCCCAGGTGGATGTGCGCCGCAGTTGCTGTTATGCCAGTGAGCACAATGCTGCCGCTGACCGCACGGTTGGCAGGATCGACGACTAACGTGCCGGTGCCAGTGGCCGTTGAAGCGTTAGTCGGCACTTCTTCTGCGGCGCTCATTTGGGCGTAACGCACGTTGCGTGCGATCTGACCGCGAATTTCGCCACCAGGGAAGACGGCGCTGTGCGCGTTGAAGTACAGGCCGCCGCTGGTGAGCAAGTTAATCTGTGCATCCGTGAGCGTCGCGCCTGCGGCTGCAACCCATACACCGCTACCGGCGGCGGTTTCAGTCAGCGGGAAGATTACGGCGCCGTGAGCTCCGATAGCACCAGTGTGGATGTGCGCCGCCGTGGCGGTGATGCCACTGAGCGTCAACCTTGCGGTGAAGGACTTGGTGACAGGGTCCAAGGCGATGACCCCGTTGCCGGTGGCCGTGGAGCTGTTCGCCGGCACTTCCTGCGCAGCGCTAACCTGTGCCGCAAAGACCTGGCGGCCAATCTGACCTCGAATCTCACCACCCGGGTTGGCGGTGCTGTGCGCATTGAAGTACAGGCCGCCGGCAGCAAAGGCGGTAGCCTGTGCTTCGGTGAGCACGGTTCCTGCAGGGACGGCCCAGATGCCGCTGCCCGCGGTTGTTTCCGCTAGAGGCACGATGACGGCGCCGTTCACGCCAGCCACACCGTCGTGGATGTGTGCGGCCGTCGCGCTCAGGCCATCCAATGTAATGCTGCCGCTGAGCGCACGTGAGGGCGTTGACAGGGTCAGCGTGCCGGTGCCGAGTGCACCGGTGGCGGTAGGCGTGGGCTCCTGGTCTCCGGTCAGGGCTGCGCTTAGCGTGACGCGCGTTTCCATCGGCGGGACCTCGTTGGAGCCGTCACCGCCTCCGCAGGCCGCGATGAGCAAGCCTAACGCTGCCGCCAGAGGCCAGCGAGAGGTATGGGCTAAAAATTGCATTGGAGTCAGGAGCATGAGATGACCTTGTAGACGGTTGTGACACAGGAGCTGGCTGCCGCCATGAGTCGCGAGCTTTGAATATGGCCAGTCCTATATAACGGCTGTAATTGCAGATTGGATGAAAGACCCTGTTTCCTTGAGGATTATTTGCCGGACAGCGCGCGGTTGTGAGGACGTGGACGGTTTGTAGAAAAATTCCCTGGCACTCGCAAGACCGGAACAGCGCAGACGGCTGAGAGAACAGTGCAGCGCTCGAACACGGCTCGCAACAGCGCGTAGTGGTGCCCCAGATCCTCAGCCGTGACCCTGTCCGGGGTCGTGCCGGTTATAAATGGCCTGATGCTATTGAATTGATAGCTCAGGCCGTTTTTTTGGAGGTCTCCCGTTGAC
>JBKJKT010000208.1:0-14731 GCA_046597415.1 Ramlibacter sp. | reverse complement strand
AGACCTCATCGTCTGACCGCAGCACGACGCCCTTGGCCATCGCGTTTACCATGGTAGTGCTGACGCCCATCATCTCGGCCTGGGCGGAACGCAGGTCAGCAGCGAATGCATCGCCATCCTGGTAGCGGGTGTCGCTCCGCTTGGACAACGCAAGCGCCACAACGTTGGCGAGTTTTTCAGAAATGTCCTTGCGCACGATCCGGATGTCGGGCGCTTCTTCGTTGGCGATCTTGTACATCAGCTCCGCCATCGAATCGCCGCGAAATGGCAGCACGCCGGTGAGCATCTGGAACAGCATCACCCCGAGCGAATACAGGTCCGAGCGTCCATCTACTTTCTTGCCCGCAATCTGCTCGGGCGACATGAAGCTGGGCGTGCCGAGCACCAGACCCGTTTTCGTCTTGCTCGAATCGGTGATGCGCGCAATGCCGAAATCGGTCACCTTGACGGTGTCGCTTTCAAGCTCGTACATGATGTTGGCTGGCTTGATGTCCCGGTGAACGACGTTCTGCCGGTGCGCATAAGCGAGCGCCTCGGCCACGCGCGCAACAATTGAAATGACAAGTTGCATCTCGAGGAGCTGGCCGTCCTTGCACTGATCGACCAGATCCTTGCCCTTCAGGAACTCCATGGCAATGTAGGCCAGATCGTGCTCCTCGCCCGCGTCGAAGATCGTCACGATGTTCTGGTGCTGCAGCCGCCCCGCCGTCTCTGCCTCGCGGAAGAATCGCTCGCGGGCATCGGCCAGCTCGTCGCCCTCGAACTCCTGCGACAGCGCCATCGTCTTGATGGCCACCACACGGCCAATCTTGGGATCCTTGCCGAGATAGACGACGCCCATCGCACCCTTGCCCAGTTCCTTTTCGACCTGATAGCGCCCGAGCATCGGCTTTTCGACAGCTCCGCCATCGAGCAGCATCGTGCCGCCGGGGTGCGCTCCGCCACCGCCCAGCATCACCGTTTCGGAGAGGTTCTTCGCGCGATTGAGCTTGGATTCCAGGTCCTTGAACTTCTTGTCGAATGCGTACATGTGCTCGTAGACAGCCTGCGCCTTGTTGAACTGGCGCTTGCGTTCGAAGTCGAGCGCCAGGTTGTACAGGTTCTCCATCACCGAGTCACCCATCGGCACCCGGCGGAAGCGGTCGAATGCGGCGTCGAGCTGCCCCTGCCCCTGCAGGGCGAGGCCCATCATCCGGTTAGTCTCGGCTGATTCGTCATCCGACTTGAGCTTGCCGGCCTCTGTGACCAGGAACTGCTTGGTCGTGAGCGCCAGATGCCCGATCACCAGCAACATGGCCGGAAACACGAATTTCATCCAGAGCGATGCCGTCGACAGCATGACGAACTCGCTGACAAGCAGGGCAAGGAAGATGAAAGCGGTCACGATTGCACCGAGACCGGCGCTCAAGCGGGGCAACAAGGCGATGAGATAGGCCGCGACGAGCAGGAAAACGGCCAGCGCCGCCCAGGTCGTCCATCCGGGCTGGGTGATGAAGTGCTCGCCCAGAATGCTGGAGGTGATGTGCGCCATCATCTCGGCCGGTGAGAGCCCCGCGTAGCCGGGCGTCGCAAACTGGGACCCAACGCCTGCCGCCGTTGCCCCGATCAGCACGATCTTGTCGGCATATTTCGTCGCGGGGATCTTGCCGGAAAGCACGTCGTAGAACGAATCCACCGGAAACGCAGGCTTGCCATCGCGTCCCTTGTAGAACTGCGGCAACATGCGCGCGCTTTCGTCAGTCTTGATGCGCAGCTTGCCAAGCTGAACCGATTCGCCCGGATTGAGCTTGATGTCCGCCGGCGTGAGGTTCAGGCTGCGCGCCGCAGCCAGCAACGCCATCGATGGCACGGCCTGTCCGTAGAAATTCACGAGCAACGGATCGTCCCGCACCGAACCGTCCACATCACGCAACTGGTTCAGGTGCCCGATACCGGCGGCCGCATTGCCCAATACCTCGAGCGGATACTGGCCGCGAATGGCAGGCACCGAAAAAGCATTGGTTTCGCGCACAGTGCTCTTGGCCACAAACGGCGGCAGCGGCTTGTCGGGCTTGCCCTGCGGCTCGCCAAGTTCATAGACCGAGGGGAGCAACACATTGCCGGCAGCCGCCATCGATGCGGCCAGCAGAGCGTCGGTGTCGAGCGCCTTCTCGGCTTCGGCGATGATTTTTGCCAGCTGCTCGGCGACGCCGCCCTGACCTGCAGGCACGGGGCCGAGCGTTTCCTTGAGCTTGCGGATGTAGGTGATCCCGCGATCGGTTTGCGGCTCGAAGAAGAAGGTGGTGTGCACGATCGTCTTGGCCTTGGCCGCCGCGAGTTTGCCGATCATGTCTGCGTGCACATCGCGCGGCCACGGCCAGCGGCCGATATTGGCAATGCTCTGATCGTCAATCGCTATGACCGCGATGCGATCCGAGGGCTGGCGGCTGCTGCTGGTCACGCCGAAGTCGTAGAAGCGCCGCTCCAGAGTACCAATGAAATCTGTCGTCTGATTGAGGATGACAACCGCGACAACGATCAAAACGGCCACGAACAAGTCCGTACGCCAGAACTGGCTCCGCTTCGCCGATTTAGATGTACTCAATGCCTGCCCCTCGTCAGACGACCATTCAAGCCCGGCAACGCTCCGAGGCGCTACCTACCGACACGCCTATGGGGGTGCAGGTCGCCGGACGTTAACAGACGTAAATGCCGCGGACAAGGGGCTTTGTCACGCCCGCCCTACGAATTGTTGCAATTGCGCGGCGAGCGGTTGGAGTTCAGGTCAGACGGGATCGCGGCTGGGGGTTCGACGGGATACGAGCACCTTGCCGAGCAAAAAGACCAGGAGGGCACCGCAAGCGGCGGCTGTGTATTCCCAGATCTTGCCTGGCGGCAGGTAGCCCTGCACAGCGGGATCGGTCCAGGCCATCTGGCCGGCTATCCACCCGAGCAACATGGCACCCAGCAAGATGATGATAGGAAAACGGTCCATCAGCTTCAGCACGATCTGGCTGCCGGCAACGATGATCGGAATGCTCACAAGCAAGCCGAAAATCACCAGCACGAGCTGGTGACTGCCAGCACTTTCGGCTGCGCCGGCGATGGCCAGCACGTTGTCCACGCTCATCACCAGATCGGCCACGATCACGGTTTTCACCGCGCTCCAGAGCTTGTCGCTGGGATTGATGTTGGCGTGAGCGTCATCGTGCTCCGGCATCATCAGCTTGACGCCGATCCAGATCAGGAGGACAGCACCGACCAGCTTGAGGTAGGGCACGGCAAGTAACGCGAGCGCGAATGCAATAAGAATGACACGCAAGATGATGGCGCCGGCCGTCCCGTAGATGATGCCCATCTTGCGCTGCTTCGGCGGAAGTCCGCGGCAGGCCAGGGCAATCACGACGGCGTTGTCCCCACCCAGAACAATGTCGATCAGGATGATCTGGCCGACAGCGATCCAGAATGGGGCTGTGAGTAGGGCGTCCATGCGTGTCTCTTTCTTCTTGACTGCTCAATGAGAAAGCCGATTGTTCATCATGACAATCGGCTTTGTGTTGTGGAAAACCGCAACGCGCTTGCGAAGCTTACAGCAAAGCCTTGAGCAGTTTGGCCATCTCGGACGGATTGCGCGTAACGGTGAATCCGCACTCTTCCATGATCTCCAGCTTGGCATCAGCAGTGTCGGCTCCACCGGAGATGAGGGCGCCGGCATGGCCCATGCGCTTGCCAGCGGGGGCGGTGACCCCCGCAATGAAGCCGACAATCGGCTTTTTCATGTTGCCCTTGCACCAGCGAGCAGCTTCCGCCTCATCTGGTCCTCCGATCTCGCCGATCATGATGACCGCGTCGGTGTCCGGATCGTCGTTGAATGCCTTCATCACATCGATGTGCTTGAGGCCATTGATGGGGTCGCCGCCAATACCGACTGCCGACGACTGGCCAAGGCCAATTTCGGTGAGCTGTGCGACGGCCTCATAGGTCAACGTGCCGGAGCGGCTCACAACGCCAATGCGGCCCTTGCGATGGATGTGTCCGGGCATGATGCCAATCTTGATTTCTTCGGGCGTGATGAGACCCGGACAGTTGGGGCCCAGCAGGAGCGTCTTCTTGCCGGTGGCGGCTTCGCGCGCCTTCATCTTGCTGCGCACTTCAAGCATGTCGCGAACCGGGATGCCCTCAGTGATGCAGATCGCCAGATCCAGCTCGGCTTCCACGGCTTCCCAGATCGCTGCGGCTGCGCCTGCTGGCGGCACGTAGATCACGGAGACATTGGCGCGGGTCTCGGATTTTGCTTCCTTGACCGACGCGTAGATCGGGATATTGAAGATCGACTCGCCGGCCTTCTTGGGATTGACGCCTGCGACAAAGCAGTTCTTGCCGTTGGCGTATTCCTGGCACTTTTCAGTATGGAACTGGCCGGTCTTTCCGGTGATGCCCTGCGTGATGACGCGCGTGTCTTTGTTGATGTAGATCGACATAACTTGTTCCTATGCAGCGTTCACTGCGGCAACAACCTTCTGCGCCGCTTCTGCCATGGTGTCTGCGCTGATGATGGGCAGGCCGCTCTCGGCCAGCATCTTCTTGCCCATTTCCTCGTTGGTGCCCTTCATGCGCACGACGAGCGGCACCGAAAGGTTCACCGCCTTGCAGGCGGTAATGACGCCGGTAGCGATGGTGTCGCACTTCATGATGCCGCCGAAGATATTGACCAGGATGGCCTTGACCTTCGTGTTCTTGAGCATGATCTTGAAGGCTTCGGTAACCTTCTCCGGCGTCGCCCCGCCGCCCACGTCCAGGAAGTTCGCCGGCTCCGCGCCGAAGAGTTTGATGGTGTCCATGGTGGCCATCGCCAGACCAGCACCGTTTACCAGGCAGCCGATGTTTCCGTCCAGCGAGATGTACGCGAGATCGAACTTGCTGGCTTCGATTTCAGCGGGATCTTCTTCATCCAGATCCCGCAGCGCGACGATTTCAGGATGGCGGAACAGGGCATTGGCGTCGAAGTTGAATTTCGCGTCGAGTGCCTTGATATTGCCGTTGCCCTCCAGGATCAGCGGGTTAATTTCTACCAGCGCCGCATCGGTGTCCATGTACACCTTGTATAGCTTTTTGAGGACATCCGTTGCCTGCGCGGTCGATGCAGACGGAACGCCGATGCCATCTGCCAGTTCCTTGGCCTGCGCGTCGGTGAGACCGGCATGCGGATCGACGAACACCTTGATGATTTTTTCGGGGGTATCGTGCGCGACCTGCTCGATGTCCATGCCGCCTTCGCTGGAGGCCATGAAAGCAACCTTCTGCGATGCGCGGTCGGTCACCGCGGACACGTAATATTCTTTCTTGATGTCCGCGCCTTCCTCGATGAGCAGGCGACGGACCTTCTGGCCTTCAGGGCCGGTCTGTATCGTCTTGAGCTGCATCCCGAGAATTTCGCCGGCGAGGGTCTTGACCTCATCGATGGAGCGGGCGAGCTTGACGCCGCCGCCCTTGCCACGGCCACCCGCGTGAATCTGGGCTTTGACCACCCAGATGGAACCGCCGAGTTTTTGTGCCGCCTCGACTGCTTCCTGAACGGTGTATGCGGGGATGCCGCGAGGCACCGGCACTCCGAAATTGCGCAAGATGTCCTTGCCTTGGTACTCGTGGATCTTCATGAGGTGTCTCTCGAGGAACGGGGTAAAAATGTCGCCGGCGGCGGGCGGTTAAGCCCACGGGGAACAGCCGTCAACTGTATCATGCTGCAACGCACCAACTTCTTCTTCTGCCTTACAGTGATAGGGTAGTTTGCACAGGAAAGACCCATGCCAAAAGTCTTCATCGACGGCGAGGCCGGTACAACCGGCCTGCAGATTCGCGAGCGGCTCGAAAAGATGCCGCAGGTCGAACTCGTGAGTATTGCGCCGCAGTTGCGCAAGGACCCGAATGCCAAGCGCGAGCTGATGGCGGGCGTGGATCTGGTCATCCTGTGCCTGCACGACGAGGCCGCGCGCGAGTCCGTCGCGATGATCGATGAGATTGAACGCGTTCAGGGACACGGGCCGCGGGTGATCGACTCGTCAACCGCGCATCGCACGGCAGACGGCTGGGTCTTCGGCTTTCCCGAGCTGGCGAAGGCCCAGCGCGAAGCCGTTGCCAATGCGCAGCGGGTGAGCAACCCCGGCTGCTATTCGACCGGGGCCATAGCGCTCTTGCGGCCCCTTGTTGATGCAGGGATCCTGCCCAAAGATTACCCGGTGGTGTTGCCCGCCGTCAGCGGCTATTCGGGTGGCGGGCGCACCATGATCGAAGCGCACGAAGGCGGCGGTGCGTCGCCGTTCGAGATATATGGTTTGGGCATGAAGCACAAACACGTGCCTGAGATCGTGAAGTACACAGGCCTCACGCGGCGGCCCATCTTCATCCCTGCCGTGGGTAATTTCAAGCAGGGGATGCTGGTGCAACTACCGCTCCACCTGGACACCCTGCCGGGTCAGCCAAAGCTTGCCGATCTGCACGACGCATTTGCAAATCACTATGCCGGCAGTGAATGGGTCACGGTCGAGCCGCCGACCGAGGGCGGCAAAATCGAAGCGATGGCACTCAACGACACGAACAGGATGGAACTGCGCGTGTTCGGTAACGAAGACTATCGGCAGGCCGTGGTGATTGCCCGCCTGGACAACCTCGGCAAAGGAGCCAGTGGTGCAGCTGTGCAGAACCTGAAGTTGATGCTGGGGATTTAATCGGCAGTAAGCGTCCGCCAAAGCACCCTGGGTTCGGGCGAGCAGAGGCGCAACGATGGGCGCAAGCGACTTGTCCGTCCGAAGCACAGCACTGGCAGCGCGTACACCAATGTAGACTGCTCTTAGCCGGTTCTGGGCAAGTTGTACTCAATTAAACCAATTGTCTTCCTCCCTCTCTTTCGTCTGCGCTCTTCGCCCTCGTTGGCGGGCGATTTGGTTCTTGCTGATTTTTGCTGTTCCCGTGCACTCATTGTTTTCGGCGATGCTGAAGACCGAAGGCCCGTCGCACATACACAAAATTGTGAACCAAGTGACAAAGACGTCGCACTCACACACCCATGAACACCCCGAAGGTTTTCAGTGGGCGAGTTCCTCACAGGTGCGGACGCCGCCCACGACCGAGAGCGTGATCGCAGCGTTGCGCGTCAATTCCCACGGCAGCCGTCAACCGCACATCCGATGGGGTCGCGGCGACACGCCACAGCCGCAGACCCATGTGGCCAGTTCACCTGGAACTGCTCACGATGAGTCGCAGCGCCACCATCATCGGTCATCCGATTCCACGGTGGTGGCGGATAGCCTGGACCCAGCCGAACCCGTTCGCGACGGTAGCCACTCGCTGGGTCAGGGAAATGCGTGGGCACCACCGGTCGCGATGAGTTTTTTACGTGGAGTTGAGGGGCGCGGGGTGCCGCAGCCCTCAGGTGTGTGCATATGGGGCAGCCATATTTCGGCGCTTCCAGAGCGACCGCCGCGCGACGAAGCCTGAGCGGCCTTCAACAAGGAGGCTCACCTTCCGCAAATCCGTGGGACGCCCTGACTGCGTCTCATGTGATCGCGAAATGTCCTCGCTCGTGGTATCGAGCGGATCGGCCTTTCGCCAGCTTTCTTTACGCCGTCAGAGCCCGTAGCTGCACCTCCCAACGTACCGGGCGGCACAGCGGGCGCTGAAATACTCGCGCGCCATCCGTGACCACCGCGGAACGGCACTCAACCTATGCTTTATCGGAGGGGTCATGAACCTCGAAACTAAACCTTATCGGACGCCCGTCGCGTTCGCCATCGCCTGGGCACTGAGCTGCGGCGCATACGCGCAACCTGCTCAAGTGGGGCAGCAAGTACCGCCTTTCCAAGGTGAGGGGCAACCGCCTCTGCAGGACAACAGATCGTCTCCTGGGCAATCACCAAGTGCGCAAGTAGGGCCATCTACCCTGCAGCCGGTCACGATTCAGGGCTCCCGCAACAGCCAACTGGGCATCGGTGACTCGGCCAGTAGCGGGACCGTGACTCAGGAGCAATTGGAGTCCCGCACGGTCTACCGCGCCGGAGAATTGCTAGAAGTGACCCCCGGGTTGATCATTAGCCAGCATAGCGGTGAAGGCAAAGCGAACCAGTTCTACCTGCGAGGGTTTAATCTTGACCACGGAACCGACCTGCGGACGACTATCGACGGCATGCTGGTGAACCAACGCAGCCACGCGCATGGGCAAGGCTGGACAGACCTGAACTTCCTTATCCCGGAACTGACCACGCGTCTGGACTACCGCAAGGGCCCGTACTACGCGGCCGAGGGCGATTTCGCTTCCGCTGGGGCCGTCTCGGTTGTTTATGCGGACAAGCTGGCGCGCGGGATTGCCTCCGTTGCCCTGGGCCAAAAGGGTTACCGTCGCACGCTCATCGCGGATTCGCCTCAGCTTGGCGACGGCCGCCTGCTCTACGCGCTGGAGCTCTATCACAACGACGGGCCCTTCGAACGTCCGGACGACTACCGCAAGCGCAACGGCGTTCTGCGTTATAGCGAGGGGACCGAGGCCAACGGCTTCAACATCACTGCAATGGCGTACAGCGCCAGATGGAATTCCACCGACCAGATTCCGTTGCGTGCCGTCAAGAGCGGGCTGCTCGGTCGATTCGCAGCAATTGATAACACCGACGGGGGGCAAGCCAGTCGATACAGCCTGTCGGGCGCATGGAACAGTTCCAACGAGGCCGGCTCGACGGCAGTCACCGCGTATGTGGTTCGCCAGCGCCTGGACCTGTTTTCAAACTTCACCTACTTCAGCGACGACCCGGTGAACGGCGATCAATTCAACCAGCCGGACCGCCGAACGACGACAGGCCTGAAGGCAGCTCATAACTGGACGTCCAAGGTGGCCGGGCGCGAATCAGAAACCACTGTGGGCCTGCAGCTGGAGAACGACAATATCTTTAACGCCCTGCACAACACAGTGGCGCGTCAGCGCCTGTCCACCACGCGGCAGGACCACATCGTGGAGACCAGCCTGGCCGCGTATGTCCAGAACACCACCTACTGGACGAACTGGTTTCGCACTCTCGCCGGCCTGCGCGCTGACCACTACCGCTTCAATGTGCTTAGCGACAACAGTGCCAACTCCGGAAGGGCCAACGCCAGCATTTCCAGTCCAAAGCTCGGCATGGTGTTCGGCCCCTGGTCGAAGAGCGAGTTGTACGTTAATGCGGGCACCGGCTTTCACAGCAACGACGCGCGCGGAACGACGATCACCGTCGACCCGAAGAGCGGAGCTGCTGCGGACCCAGTAGTTCCGCTGGTGCGCTCCAAAGGAGTCGAGTTAGGCGTCCGAACGGAAATCATTCGCGGACTGCAAAGCGCCTTGACCTTATACCGCCTGGACTTCGGAAGTGAACTGGTGTTCGCAGGCGACGCGGGCACCACCTTCGCCGGCCGCCCGAGTCGCCGCACCGGATTTGAGTTCTCGAACTACTACAAGCCGGTTGAGTGGCTGACCATCGATGCCGACGTGGCCTTCGCACGTGCGCGCTTTAAGGACTTCGATCCAGCGGGGGCGCGCATTCCGGGCTCTGTGGAAGGAGTTGCATCGGTGGCGGTTGCGGTGGACCGCGGGCCGTACTATGGCGCGTTGCAGCTTCGCTATTTCGGGCCGCGTCCGCTGATCGAGGACAACAGCGCGCGTAGCAAAAGCACGGCGACGCTCAACGGTCGGGTCGGATATCGCATCAACAAGGACGTGCGCGTGGAGTTAGAAGGCTTCAACCTAACGAACCGACAAGCCTCGGCAATCGACTACTACTACGCGTCTAGGCTGCGTAATGAAGCATCGGCAGTGGACGATACACACTTTCACCCGATCGAACCGCGGTCGTTTCGGGTCAATGTGACGGTGAACTTTCACTGAGTCAAATTGGTTAAAAGCGTCCAGCTCTCCCTAGACGGGAGCAATCGGCTGCTTAGGGCTGTTACCTGCTTCCAGCAATGCGGCAACAGCTCACCAATGAGCCTGGCCGGCTGCGTCGGCAGCCGGTCCAGCACGTCCTTCATGATTCAAACTCCTGGTCGGACACCACGCGCCTCACAACCTCACCGTTGAATCCACGGGCCGCAAGAAACCGCGCCTGCTTTGCGCGCTGTGCAGCATCGCCGGCTTTTTCGCCAAACCGGCGTGACCACACTTCACGTGCACGCGCCAGCTCCGTCGCCTTCAGGCTGTCGAGCGCACTGTGGACCAATTCATCGTCCAGTCCCTTGGCCTGCAGCTCCTGCCGGATACGCATGGCACCCAGCTTGCCAGCGCGCTGATGCACCACCGAATCCGCGACACGCTGTTCATTGATGAAATCCCTGGCCTGCAATTCGTCCAGGATTCGCTTGAGCTGCCCCGGCTCTGCTTCATGCGCGGCCAACTTGCGTTCGAGCTCCGCCCGCGAGTGTTCACGGCCGCTGAGCAGGCGCAGGGCGCGCCCCTTCAGGGAAATCGGCGGCCGCTGCATCACTCGCGCACGCTCCGGCTACAGGGCAATCACTCGGCAGTGACGTCCGCCGCAAGCAGCGGGATGCCCAGCGAGTCGCGCACCTTGTTCTCGATTTCGCGTGCCAGCACCGGGTTTTCGCGCAGGAACTCACGCGCGTTGTCACGGCCCTGACCAATCTTTTCCCCAGCGTAGGCATACCAGGCACCTGACTTTTCGAGCACGCGTGCTGTCACGCCCATGTCGATGATTTCCCCATGGCGGCTGATGCCTTCGCCAAAAAGGATGTCGAATTCGGCCGTCTTGAAAGGCGACGCCACCTTGTTCTTGACCACCTTGACCTTGGTTTCGTTGCCGATGGCCTCTTCGCCCTTCTTGATCGTGCCGGTGCGGCGGATGTCCAGTCGTACCGAGGCGTAGAACTTCAGCGCATTACCGCCAGTCGTGGTTTCGGGGCTGCCGAACATCACGCCGATCTTCATGCGGATCTGGTTGATGAAGATGACCATGCAGTTGGTCTTCTTGATGGTGGCAGTGAGCTTGCGCAGCGCCTGGCTCATCAGTCGCGCTTGAAGGCCGGGCAGCGAATCGCCCATTTCGCCTTCGATTTCTGCACGCGGGGTGAGTGCCGCAACCGAATCAATCACGATCAGGTCGACCGCGCCCGAACGCACCAGGCTGTCCACGATTTCGAGTGCCTGCTCGCCAGTGTCAGGCTGGCTGATGAGCAGGTCAGACAGATTCACGCCCAGCTTCTGCGCGTATTGCACATCGAGGGCGTGCTCGGCATCGACGAAGGCGCAGGTGCCGGCCTGGCGCTGCATTTCGGCAATTACCTGCAGCGTCAGGGTGGTCTTGCCCGACGATTCCGGGCCGTAGATTTCAATCACGCGCCCGCGCGGCAAGCCGCCAACGCCCAGCGCGATATCGAGGCCGAGCGAGCCGGTAGAGACCACCTGGATGTCTTCCAGCTTCTCGCCTTCGCCCAGCCGCATGATGGTGCCCTTGCCGAACTGCTTTTCGATCTGGGCGAGCGCCGCCTGGAGAGCCTTGCTCTTTTCGGTGTCTGCGCCTGCGATCCGGGTTCCTTTGACTTGGGCATCCATTTTGGAAATCTCCTTGGTTTTCAACGGTTTAGCTACTGTTAGGTGTCAATCTGATCCGGTGTCTTTACAGACAGGCTGGATGCTTGACCAGTACTGTAGCGGCCTATTGAAATAAGTAAATGATTTTTTTCGTCAGTTTGCCTTACGATAACCGATGGCTGAATTTCCCGACTCTGGCGGCTCATGGCGCCTCACCCACCTGGGCCGCCTGCTCGGCCACGCCATGCGCCGATTCGACGACCGGGTACTCGCCCTGATGGCGCAAGCGGTGGATGTGCCGCTCGCCCTGTCCAATCTCGCGGCACGCCAGCAGGTCAGCGCTGCGCACATCCACATCACGCGTCATCTGTCGCTGGAGGGATCGCGCCTGACTGATCTCGCTGCACGGGCAGGCATGACCAAGCAGGCGATGGGTGACCTGGTGGATCAGTGCGAGGCATGGGGACTCGTGCGGCGCGAGGGGGACCCGGATGACTCGCGCGCCCGATTGGTGAAGTTCACGCCAACCGGGCTGGCGTGGCTGGATGGTTTCCACAGCGCGGTGAAGCTGGCCGAAGACGAGTTCCGCAGTGAGGTCGGCAAGGACGTGGCGACCGTCGTGCTGATTGGCCTGGAAGCCTACGCAGGGTCGTGGGGCGCCGACATGCCAACGCAGCTTCGGCAATCCCGAAGCCTAAAATGAAATCAAACACGAGGAGACAGCCATGCGGATTCTCATCGCCGAGGACGACCAGGTGCTGGCCGACGGCTTGCTGCGATCCCTGCGCGCATCGGGTGCGGCAGTCGACCACGTTGCCAGCGGAACCGAGGCCGATGCGGCCCTCATGACCAACAACGAACTCGACTTGTTGATCCTCGATCTGGGGCTGCCAAAGATGCATGGTCTGGAGGTGCTTCGCAAACTGCGCGGACGCGGCTCTTCGCTGCCAGTGCTGATCCTCACGGCAGCAGATGCCATCGAAGAGCGGGTCAAGGGCCTCGACTACGGCGCAGACGACTACATGGCCAAACCCTTCAGCCTTCAGGAACTCGAAGCGCGCGTGCGAGCCCTCACGCGACGCGGGATGGGCGGCGCGAGCAGCACCATCAGGCACGGACCGCTGGTGTATGACCAGGCGGGTCGCGTAGCCACCATCGACGGCAAGATGGTCGAGTTATCTGCACGCGAACTGGGTCTGCTCGAAGTACTGCTGCAACGCGCAGGGCGCCTCGTCAGCAAGGACCAGCTCGTTGAGCGCCTGTGCGAATGGGGCGAGGAAGTGAGCAACAACGCGATCGAGGTGTACATCCATCGCCTGCGCAAGAAGATTGAAAAGGGACCGATCCGAATTGCGACGGTGCGCGGCCTCGGCTACTGCCTGGAGAAGATTCCGGCTTGAAAATCTTCAAACGTGAGCAACGCTCCCTGTTCGGGGAAATCCTCGACTGGATGCTTACGCCTTTGCTTCTGCTGTGGCCGGTGAGCCTCGCGCTGACGTGGCTCGTCGCGCAGAGCATCGCCGGCAAGCCGTTCGATCGCGCCCTCGAGTACAACGTGCAGGCGCTCGCTCAGCTCATCACCGTGAGCAACCAGCGGGTCACATTCAACCTGCCGCAGCCCGCCCGCGAAATCCTGCGCGCCGATGATTCCGACCTCGTCTACTACCAGGTGCTGGGGCCGAACAACGAATTCCTTTCGGGCGAGCGCGACTTTCCGCAACCGCCGGAGGACGAAATACCCAGGCCCGGCCAGGTTCAGCTGCGCGATGCGGAGATGCGCGGACACGAAGTGCGTGTGGCCTACACCTGGGTCAAACTCGACACCCCTGGCGCGCAGTCGTCCCTGGTGCAGGTAGCCGAAACGCGCGAAAAGCGGTCTGTGCTGGCCACGGAGATCATCAAGGGCGTGATGCTGCCGCAGTTCGTGATCTTGCCGTTGGCCGTGCTGCTGGTGTGGCTTGCGCTTGTGCGCGGTATCAAGCCACTGTCGCAGCTCGAAGAGCGAATCCGCGCGCGAAAGCCTGATGATCTTTCACCGCTCGATGACAAGGCTGTGCCGCTGGAGGTTGCACCGCTCGTCTCGTCGGTCAATGACCTGCTCACGCGACTGAAGGATTCGATCGCCACGCAAAAGCGTTTTCTCGCCGATGCGGCGCACCAACTCAAAACCCCGCTGGCGGGTCTTCGCATGCAGGCCGATCTGGCGCAGCGCGAAGGCTTCAATGCCGAGGAGCTCAAACAGTCGCTTAAACAGATCGGCAGATCGAGCATTCGTGCCACACATACCGTCAATCAATTGCTGGCTCTCGCACGCGCCGAAAGCAGCGGTCAGACCATCGCATTCCAGCCGTGCGACCTTGCGCAGATTGCGATGGAAGCGGTGCAGGACACTGTGCCCCGCGCAATGGATCGCAAACTCGACCTCGGGTATGACGGCGCCCAACCCGGCGACGAAGGTGTGCAACTCGATGGCAATCCGACGCTGCTCAAGGAGATGGTGCGCAACCTGCTGGACAACGCTGTCGGCTATACACCCTCGAGCATCGAACACCCTGGCGTCATCACGGCGCGCGTCTTGCCCAATCCGGCGGCAGGTGTGCTGGTGCTGGAGGTTGAGGATTCCGGGCCGGGCATTCCGCTGGCAGAGCGCGACCTGGTGTTCCAGCCGTTCTACCGCGCACTTGGAACCAATGTAGACGGCTCCGGGTTGGGCCTTCCCATCGTGCGCGAAATCGCGCGCCAGCACGATGCCGAAATCACGTTGGAAGACGCGCACCCGGGCCAAACACCACCGGGCATTCGCGTCATCGTGCGCTTTGCGTTGAAAGAACCTTCAAAGCTTGGCGAAACGCGCCAAACTCAGGCAGCCGGTTTGTAAACGTTCAACTGCAGGCGCTCACGCTCGATGGCACGTGCCACCGGAGGATGCTGGGCGACGCGCTGGACATGCGCCCACAGCGCGGGAAAGCCTGCCGGGTCGTGCCCGGCGAGGCCACCCCAACGCAGGAGCGTCAATGCATAGGCGTCGACCGGGCCGAACGACTCGCCCACGAGCCATTGCCGTCCCGTATCGGCCGCGGTTTGCGCCATCGCTTCGATCTGCGCGAGATGCTTGCCGTAGAGCGGCGTATTGAACGCCTTGATCTCAGCCTGGCCCTCTGCGCTGCCGGCGAACTTTTCGGGCATGAAGCAATG
>JBKJKT010000021.1:0-3532 GCA_046597415.1 Ramlibacter sp. | reverse complement strand
TACCTGCGCCGTACTCACCATGATGATCGTACTCATGGTTCGCCCGAGTCTGCTCGGCGACCAGGCCCTCGTCGCCATCTCCCGAATTTCACCCCGTATGGGCGCCCGTCTCACGGGTGCCATGCCCCCCGAACCGCAAGGCGCTGAATCATGACAGGCCGCCACACGACCGCCAATTCGAGCGGACATTCGAGCGCGCTTTCAACCGCGCGGGCATCGGCACGTTCGACCGGTTACAAGAGCGGGGCCCCGAGCGCCAGATCGACCACCCGTTCGACCGCCAGCACCGCCAGCACCGCCGCCGATTCAACCGGCTATCTGAACTGGATCATTGCCGCGATGATCATGCTCGGGGCTGTGGACGTGCTGCTGTCCGGTCGCGATCTCTCATCCCTGTTTCGTGAACTGGCCAGTGGAGCCGGCTCCGGCAGCCGGCACCCGATCACGCCGTGGCTCCAGCGCCTGGTGTCGGTGCTCCTCATGGTCGCGGTGGCGGAACGGATCGCGAATCACTTCAAGCTGCACAGGCGCATCCCCTCGCCGATGCTCCTTGCCGCCTATTTCACCTACTGGTTGTGCACCGTTGCTGCAACTGCGGTGTTGAGCTCACACCCGCAGATTTCTCACGAGTATCTATACACCATTGCAATTGGCGGTGCGGTCCTTCTGGCCACAGTTACCGAACGCGATCGCATTCTCGAAACGGCACGCGACGCGCTGGTGCTGGTGCTGACTGTCAGCGTCATGCTGATTGCGTTGAACCCATCTCTTGTGATGGACTCGTCGTATACGCAAGGTCTGATCCCAGGTTTGCCGCGCCTGGGCGGTCTCGCGCCTCACCCGGTCGCGCTCGGCATGTTTGCGCAGATCTGCCTGCTCCTGCTCCTGCATCGCCCTTACAGGAGCCGCCTGCTCACTGCTACCTGCTGGTTGCTGGGCCTGGGCGTGCTGTTCATGGCGCAGTCCAAGACAGCATGGATCGCGTTCTTGCTGTGCACGATCTGCGTTCTCGTCGTGCGCAATAGTGCGGGCTTCTGGCGTCGCATGGGCGACCCGCGCGAAGGTGCGTTCGGCATCGCCGTGTGTGCGGGTGTCTTCGTCTTCGTTGCGCTGATCGGCGGCCTGCTGATCACCGGCGAGGTGAGTTCAATGGCCGACAGTTTCCTGGACACCAGCCAGGGCGCTCAACTGATGTCGATGACCGGGCGCGACCGCATCTGGGAAGTGGCGATGGAAGAGTGGCGCTCCAGTCCGGTCTTCGGCTACGGCCCCTCGCTCTGGGACGACGCTTTTCGCGCCAGCATCAGCATGCCCAACGCCACCAATGCGCACAACCAGTTCATGGACACCCTCGCACGATCGGGGAGTGTCGGCGCCTTCGGCCTTCTGTTCTATGCCGCCGTGTTGCTGGTGCTGTCCATCCGGTATGCGCCGGATACCGGCGGCCTCAGCCTCGCGCTCTTCATTGCGCTGGCCTTGCGCTCCATGACAGAAGTTCCCCTGCTGCTGCTGGGATACGGATACGAGCTCTTTTCCCACCTGCTGCTGCTGGTGACCATCGCCGCTGCGGCTGGGGCTCGCAAGCCCCGGGTCGTCCCACAGCCTTCACCCCTTTATCGGGTCGCACAATGAAGTTTTCGGTCATCATCCCCCTGTACAACAAGGCACGCTTCGTTGAAGGCGCGGTGCGCTCCGCACTGGCCCAGACGTTGCCGGTACACGAAATCATCGTCGTGGACGACGGCTCGTCCGATCAGGGTGCGGACATCGTGCGCGCCATCGGCGATGAGCGGATCAAGGTCATCTCGCAAAAAAATGCCGGCGTCTCTGCCGCCCGCAATCGAGGTATCGCACTTGCGCAAGGCGATTGGGTGGCGTTTCTGGATGCCGACGACTGGCACCATCCCGAACTGTTGTCCTACCTCGCGCGCGCGCATGCCGTTCATCCGCAGGCCGAAGTGCTCGCTGCGGGTTTCAGATGCATGGACGAGCCCGATGGGGTCGAGATCGAACCATGGGAGGTGCCCAAGACATTTTGCGAAGTCGAACTTGTCACGGACCTGCGCACACGCTGGATGAAAAGCCCCCCCTTCTTCACCGGCACCGTGGCCGCCAGGACCGCCCTGCTGAACCGGTTGCAGCCGTGCTTTCCCGAAGGCGAGTCATACGGCGAAGATCTCGACCTGTGGTTCCGGCTCTCCGACGAGTCGCCTATCGCCCTGTCGCACGCCACGCTGGGCGCGTATCGCGTTGCTGTCGCAGGCGGACTGGCAGGTGCCCACGCGGGCTCGCTTGCGCCCTATCTGGATCGGATGCGCCGCTCGGCGCTCGAAGGCATCATCCCCCCGCAACACTGCAACTCGGCGCTGTGGTTCGTAGCGCAACAGGAAATCACGCTGGCACGCGAACGCCTGGCCGCAGGCAAGCGGCGGGAGGCGCTCAACTGGCTTTATCGTGCACGCTATGCCGCTGTCGGTCGGCGCTGGCAACTCACAGCGCTGATGGCGCTTTTCCTGCCCGGTCACTTTGCCGGCAAATGGCAACGCTGGCGTGTGCGCAGCTCCGAAGTTTTTTCACAGCAGGGGACCCATCCATGAGCACCGCCGCACACGCCCGGCATTGCCGTGTCTCGATCATCATCAAGGCCTACAACGAGCAGGCCAACATCAGCGCCGCCATAGAAAGCAGCTTGCGGGCCGTGGCTGGAGTGGGCGGTGAGGTCGTGCTGGCAGACGGCCACTCCACCGACCGCACGGTGGAACTGGCGGCCAGATATCCCATCCGGATCGCGCGTCTGGCGAATGCCGGTGAGCGCTGCTGCGGCGTCGGTCCCCAGCTGGGATACCAGCATTCGCTGGGCGAATACGTTTACCTGCTCGACGGCGACATGCAGATGATCCCGGGTTTCCTGGAAGAGGCCCTGGGCTTTCTAGCCCAGCACCCTGAAGTCGCAGGCGTGGGCGGGCGTGTCGTGGAGCAAAACCTGACCAGCCTGGAATACCGCGAGCGCGCACTGCGCGCGGCGCCCCACATGTCGCCTGGCGATGTCGATCGGCTCGACGGTGGCGGGCTCTACCGCCGCCGCGCGATTGAAGAAGCGGGCTTCCTGTCGGACCGCAACCTGCACGCCTACGAAGAATTCGACCTGGCCGTGCGCCTGCGTGCCCTGGGCTGGAAACTGGGCCGTGTGCCGGTCGATGCCGTGACGCATTACGGCCACGACTCGCCGCCCTATGCCCTGCTGCGGCGTCGCTGGCGCACGCGCTATGTGGACGGCCTGGGCGAGCTGCTGCGTGGCGCCATCGGCCGCCCGCACATGAAGCTGGTCCTGCGAGGCATGCGCGAGTTGCGCATCTACGCCGCCGTGCTCGCCTGGTGGCTTGTGATGCTCTCGATCCTGTTCTGGCCGCTTTCACCGGTTGCGCGCGTGGCGATCCTGGCGGGGGTCGCGGTCGCGCCCGTGATGCTGATGGCGTGGCGCAAGAAATCCTGGTCGCGAGCCCTCTATTCAGTGACGTCCTGGTGCTTTTAT
>JBKJKT010000186.1:0-8175 GCA_046597415.1 Ramlibacter sp. | reverse complement strand
GACCTGAAGGCGGGTCAGTTGCTCAAGATTCCGGGAGCCGAGACCAGCGCAAACAACGCAGACACGTTCAGACCGTATCGACCCGGAGAAATCATCGGGGATACGAATCCGAATATGCCCGCGCCGCCGCCCAAGAAGGCGAGCATGTTTGGGCAGTTGCTGATGATCGTCGCTGTGATCGTGGCGACCATCTTCACGGCTGGCGCGCTTGCAGTCGGATTGGGTGCAAGCTTCAGCACGATCATGAGTGTGGGCGCGTCGGTCATGAGCGGGACGGGAGTAGGCGCAACGCTGGCCGTCGCCAACATCAGCGGCGCAGGACTGACTGCCACAGCTATCGCCGCAGAACTCAGCGCGGTTGGCATCGGGGCACTTGCAGGCGCAGCAGGATCAGTTGCAGGTCAGGCCGTTGCCATGGCATCGGGCAACCAGAGGCACTTCAGCTGGGAAGGTGTTGGGCTGGGAGCCATCGGCGGCGCAGTCGGTGCAGGAATGCCGTCTGGAGGTTCGGCATATGAGAGCGTGGCGCTACGCGCGATGCAAAACAATGTGCTGACACAAGGCATCGGAGTCGCGACTGGGATACAGCAGAAGTTCGATTGGAAGAGTGTGGCCGCCAGTGCTGCCGGTGGCGGCATGGCCGCTGCCGCAGGACGCGCGATGAGCATCGCAACCCAAGGGCTTCAACTGGACAACTTCGCTCAGGGCGTAGTCAATGGCACAGCAGCAGGACTTGCGGGTGGAGTTACTTCTGCGCTGCTCCGAGGCGGACGAATCAGCTCGACACAGATTGCTGTCGATGCGTTTGGGAATGCGTTGGGGGAGAGCTTGTCCAGGGCCTCGAGCCGGCCTTCAAACAGTGGGTTGGACGAACTGGCTTCACAGCACAACGCCTTAATCGTGGCGAATGCCAGCGCGGCTGGGGAGAGCCTGGCGCCGACGATGCAGAATTCGCGGCGCCTGGGCATGTACCTCACGGACGGAAGTGGCGCCTTGGCCTCCAATGATCGCGTTGCGCTTGCGACCCTTCTGGATGCTGGACTCTCTCACGACGTTGCGCTCGGCTTGGCTCCACGCGTTGCGGCAACGGCGGATCTCACGGGCCTGGGCGTTGGTGAGACATTCGCCTTCGGCGATGCGGGACGGTACCCGCGATCGGCAATGACCCCGAATGACTGGGCGCTGCGCGGCCGTTGGGGAGGCATGCCGACACAGGTCGAGGCCTTTGACAACGCCTTTGCTCAGACAGGAATGGGTGACGGCGCCAACAAGATTGCCGTTCTGTCGGCTGTGCGCGAGCAGCTGGTCGATGCGCTGCACGCGCAGATTCAAGCCTTGGGACCGAATCAGTCGCAAGACCGCGACTACCTGACGCGCATGCATCGCGCGATTGTGAGCGGGCTTCTGGCAACCGATGTGTACTTCGAGAAATCGATTCCGCAGCTGATGCCCAAGAGCTACAGCCGCTTGACGGGATCGGACTTGCCTGCGGGACTGTCCCTTAGCGATGATAGAAGCGGTTACTTCGGCGGGCTCTATCGGAATGCAGACAGCAACACGTTCGTCTATGCGAACCGCGGAACCGAAGGTCCCGACAAGCTGGATGTACGCGCGAACCTTCTGCAGGCCTATGGTCTCGAATCTGGGCAGTACACGCGGGCGATCGATGTTGCTCGCCAGCTCAAGGAGATCTACGGTGATCGTCTGTCGTTCACCGGCCACTCTCTGGGCGGAGGCTTGGCCTCGGCGCAAGCGATCGCGACCGGCCTGCCCGCCATCACGTTCAACGCTGCGGGTCTGAATCCGGAGACGATGCGTCGCGTCCTCGGTGGTGGCTTTGACAGCATGTGGGCGCGTGGCAGCAGCTTGGTGTCCGCTTACTACGTCGAGGGCGATCCGTTGAGCCATATCCAGGATGGCGCGCACGTGCCGGCCGGCATGGCCGCACGTGGTCGCCAGATTGCACAAGCGATGGCAACCGATCCAACATTGGGCTTCAGCGCGTTCCAGTGGGGTGACAAGGACTTAGTGCTCCCGTTGGTTAACGGAGATATGGCAAGCGGTCGGCAGGGCAGCACTGAAGCGAACGCCTTGCCGCGCGCGATTGGAACGCGCTACGCTCTTGATCCGACGGCAGCGCCTGCCTGGCTCAGAGGCCGCCTGGGCGGCGTCAACCCCGTGCCTAGCGGCGGCGCCTTGCACTTGATGGCCACGAGCGTGATGTACGGGCTGTTTGGATCGGTGCGACCGCGTTGATGTTCAAGGGAAGGAAGGAAAAGTGCATGCGAAGTTCATTTGGGGTAATTCAAGCGGTTCGTTCTGTGGCCTGCGCTTTGCTATTGGCTGTCGTGCCGCTCACCTCCAGCTGCCAAATGCGTGAATCTACTGACGCCAGCGAATTCAGACTGCCGGCCGCAACGATCAGCGACATCTTTGGAACGGGCACAGTGCGCGATCTCGCGCGGGCAGCGGCAGCGGGCAAGGCGGAAGATGTCGTTCGCGCGGTGCGCGCAGGCGCCAACCCGAATGCAAAGGGGAAAGAGGGCCTGACGCCGCTGATGTGGGTCATCTTCGCCAACAACGCTGCAGGGGTAACCGCTCTGATCCAGGCAGGCGCCAATCCGAATCTGCCAACGCGCGCGAACAACAACGGATTCGAATGGGACGAGTACCCTGTGGTCACTGCGGCTCAAACCGGTAAGGCAGCCGTGCTCAAGGCCCTGCTCGTCGGCGGCGGCGACCCGGAAAGCAGAAGCCACAACACGACGGCGTTGCACGCCGCGGCGAGCTGCCTCGACTGCGTCCGTCTGCTGGTAGAGCGTGGTGCCAATGTGAATCGCCGCATACTCGAGCAAGGCAGATTTAATGTGGCGACAGCTGCTGTGGCCAGTGGGCGCCTGGATGTAGTTGTCTACCTGCTGGAGCGCGGGTTCAGCATTGACCTGGACAAGCTGGCGTGGAACGTTCAGGACATCGGTGGGCCGGACAACAAGGACCCCCTCAAGGAAAAGATCGTCGCGATGATCCGAGCCAAAGGGGTGGAGCCCTTCGTGCCGGATTGGGCGAAGAAGAAGTAGCCCTTTACGGAAAACCCCTCCACCCCCTTGTCCTGTTCGCATCCGGGCCGTGCGGCATAGCTGCTAAGAAGAAAAAGAAAGCCTCAAACAGAGAACGCCCCCGAACTCGAAAGTACGGAGGCGCTGTTTGATCTGGTGCCCCAAACGGTTCGAAGCACCGACACGCGGATTTTCAATCGGCAAACGGATCGCTGTCCACCGGATCAGCAACTACGCGGGCACCAGCTCGAATTTAATTTTCTTGCCCAACGCCGCCGCTGCGCCAGCCAATGTCGTCAACGTCAGACTGGTGTCCTCGGCGTCCAATAGTCGATTGACCGCGGCCCGGCTTGTATGCATCTTTTGCGCAAGGGCAGTCTTCGTGAGCTTGCGAGCCTTCATCTCCTCCTCGATCTGCCACGCGATGACCCGCTTGACTGCCGTAGCAGTGATCTCTTCGAGCAACGCTTCCTGCAAGAGGAATTCATCGAAGTCGCTACCGACGTGCTTCTTGTTCATTGCCATGACTAGCTCCTGACCTGTTTCAAACGAGCCTTTGCGACGTCCAGGTCTTCTTGAGGGATCGCCTGGGATTTTTTGACGAAAGCGTGCAACAGGACCATCACACTGCTCTCCAGCGTAAAAAGCACACGGGCGATACGGTTTGGCAGCTTGATCCGGATCTCCCAAAGATGGGGTACCAGCTTACGGACCAGCGGCATCCCAAGCGGCCAGCCCAGCTGCACTGTTTTAATTTCTTCGCCGACCGACTTTCGATCAGCCTTGCCCAAATCCATCAGCCAGTCACGAACGGGTTCCGTGCCGCCTGGGCTCTTGAAGAATTTGACTGTGAGAACAGGTTCGATCACATGCGGATTGTACCAATTTTGATACGAACAGCCATAAATGCAAACACCAAATGCGTTTAGAACTCCTCGGACGAATTCAGCAGCTGGGATGAGGTGAAACGCCCCCGGAAGCAGTGAAGCAACCGAGGCGCTATTTGATCTTGGTGGCCTGGGGCGGAATCGAAGCACCGGCACGCGGATCCTAAACGCAGAAACCGTGCGGGAGGGTGGCTACGGCAGCGGGAAACGAACACGTTTAACGTCTGTCTCCTGGACTACGCCAACTATCGGCTCGGCCCTACGGCCGGTTTCAGACGCGTCCCCCATGCTGCGCCTGCTTCAACGCACCATTCGCCACACCCGTCGCAAATTGCGTTGAAGGCCAGCCAAATCAAAATGAACTACAAACATGTATGGGGTCTGGTCAAGAAGGCCGTGATCGCATGGATAGATGACTTCGCTCCCAGCATGGGTGCGGCCATTTCTTACTACACCGTGTTTTCACTGGCACCGCTGCTGGTGATCGTCATCGCACTGGCGGGCGCCATCTTCGGGCGCGAGGCCGTCACAGGCCAGATCACCGCCCAGCTCGCAGGTCTCATCGGAGCGGAGGGTGCGAAGCTGGTGCAGGGCGTGGTAGCCAGCGCCAGCGACACTGACCGGGGGCTCATTGCAGGGCTGATCAGCGGCGTCGTGCTCCTGATTGGCGCGACCACGGTTTTCGCGGAGCTGCAAAGCGCACTCGATCGGATCTGGCATGTGCCTGAGCGCGAGAAACCGAACGGGATCTGGGCGATCGTGCGTGCGCGAGTCCTGTCTTTCGGATTGATCCTGGGTCTCGCCTTCCTCTTGATGGTGTCTCTGGCCGTCGGCGCCGCGACCGCTGCTCTGGGAACCTGGGTGGGCGCGATGATGCCGGGCTCGGCCGCGTTGCTCTACATCCTGAACCTCATTGTCTCGCTTTCGTTTTCGACGGTCCTCTTCGCGATGATCTTCAAGCTCATGCCCACGGTGCCGGTCGCCTGGCGCGATGTCTGGATCGGCGCCGCGGTCACTGCCGCATTGTTCGAAGTCGGCAAACTTGTGATCGGCCTCTACATCGGAAGAAGCGGCATCACCGAGTCGTTCCAGGCCGCAGGCTCGTTGGTGGTGTTGCTGGCATGGGTCTACTACGCAGCCCAGATCTTTCTGCTTGGCGCTGAATTCACCAAGGTCTATGCGGACGAGCATGGCTCGGCCGCCGCAGCCCGGGCGACCGAAGGCACTCAGGCCTCAGCCGAGGCGGGTGTGCCCATCGAGGCGGTCGGCTCCGAAGCAGTGCTTGCTGGAGGCGCGGTCAAGAGCCTGGAGTCCGATCGCGGACCGGAGCCCGCTTCGCAGCTCGCTATTCCGCCAGAGCTGGCTGTCGTGAAGACAGTGACGCGTATCGGGCTGGTGATTGCGGCAGTCCGCGTTGTCGGCGAGCTGGCTGCCGTGGTCGGACTTCATGTCGCGGCAAGCTCGATTGCACGCAGACGCAAGACCCGTTTTCGGCGCATTGTGCCGCGCTGGAAGCGGTGATCTTAATCGGGATAGGGGCCGCTCATCGCTGAGCGGGCCCCTCCCACACCACCCGGCGTGCGGGTCCGCACCGGGCGGTTCGAGGAGTTGAGGTCAGGAGAACTTGGGAACTCCCAGACGGTCGAAGTGAGCGACAGTCAATACCAAGTGCGCGACGCCGCCGCTGGTGCGCCACCAACGGCGAGCGCCTCCAGCAATGATGGCGGCCTGATCCACGCTGGCACCCAGCTTGCGTAGTTCGCGGAACATCGTCGTGCCGCGCTTCCACTGCTTGAGCTGTACCGCCCGCAGTCGGTGTCGAAGCCATCCGTCCAGATTCCGCATGACATTGGGTGTCTGCGCCAGCCGGAAGTACGCCTTCCAGCCCGGCACATAGCGCCTCAAGTCCTCTGCTATCTGTCCCAGGCTCCTGCCCCTCGTGCGACGTGTGAGTTGCCGGATTCGATCCCGCAGCTTGTCCAGCGCCTGTGTCGCCACCGCCCGTTTGACTTCCCCTTGCGGGGCCGCCATCAGGCAGTAGCCCAGGAACTTGCGTCCCCACACTGGCCCTACCGCCGTCTTGGCTTCGTTGACCTTCAGCGCCAGCCTCGCGTAGCAGTCGCGCAGACCTTGCAGCACCCGCTCCCCCGCTCGCTGGCTCTTGACATAGACGTTGCAGTCATCGGCGTAGCGCACGAACTTGTGTCCGCGTCGCTCCAGTTCCCGATCTACTTCGTCCAGCAGCACGTTGGCCAGCAACGGGCTCAGCGGCCCGCCTTGCGGCGTGCCCTCGAACCGTTGGCTGTGCACCCCGTGCGCCAGGATGCCCGCTTGCAAGTAGCGTCGTATCAACCGCAGCACCTGCTTGTCGGCAACCCGCCTGGCCAGCCGATCCATCAGGATGTCGTGGTTGACGCGGTCGAAGAACTGCTCCAAGTCCACGTCCACCACCACCTTGTTGCCTGCCTGCACGTACTGCTGCGCCTCAAGCACCGCCCCGTGCGCGCTGCGCCCTGGCCGGAAGCCGTGGCTGTGCTCGCTGAACGTCGGGTCGATGATCGGTTGCAGCACTTGCAGCAGCGCCTGTTGGATCAGCCTGTCCACCACCGTGGGTATCCCCAGCTCGCGCACCCCGCCACCCGGCTTCGGTATGCCCACGCGGCGCACCGGACTGGGCCGGTAGGTGCCGCCGAGCAAACCGGCCCGGATGCCCGGCCACGCTTGCTTGAGGTATTGCGCCGTCTCTTGCACCGTGCGCCCATCGACGCCGGCACTTCCCTTGTTGGCCTTCACGCGCTTCCACGCGCGAGCCATGTTCTCTCTGGCCAGCGCCTGCCCGAGCAGGTCATCGGCCCCGCAGTCCGTTTGCGCATGCCGCGTCAGTTTGGCTTCATCGCTCACGGCTTCTGACGCGGCTTCACCGCGCCTTGCCCCCGTGCGCCCCGATCTGCCTTGCGGCTTCCCGGACTTCTGCTGCATTGCCCCACCAAGCGTCATGTCTCGTGACTGTCCTTCTCGTTCGGCCCTTCGTCAGGCTGCCCCAACTACTACGGCCTCTGCTGACTTCTCGCTCCGGCTCAACACCGTCGGGCCTTCACCCACAAGGCGAGATCTCCCCAGGTAAGAACGCACTCCTTCGCTGCACAACCGCCGCATTTACACCACACAAGCCTTGATCACGAGAGCTTCGCGGTCTTTTGCCCGCTCGCCCTGCTTGGCAGCGCCTTCTATCCGGTTCGTGTTCCTCGGCTCACAGCTTCGCTCCACGCTTCCTCCCCACACTCGGTCACCCTCATGCAGTTGCGCTTCACTTCGTTCGTCGTGACCAACTTACGGCGGGACTTGCACCCGCAAGAGTGCGCCCATGCTGGGCGCACAAAAAGGCGC
Source organism: Ramlibacter sp. (assembly GCA_046597415.1). Classification (GTDB taxonomy): domain Bacteria; phylum Pseudomonadota; class Gammaproteobacteria; order Burkholderiales; family Burkholderiaceae_C; genus Ramlibacter. The sequence goes on along the minus strand of JBKJKT010000186.1, from coordinate 845 downwards.
CCGAGGGCGCTTTCGTTTTGCAGGATTGAGACCGGCTCAGACGCCCCCCACTTCGCCGTACGTGATCTTGCCCAGGCGAACAGCTTCAGCGGCTTGCGCGCGAATCACGTCGGGCTGCACGTCGGACTGCACCTGTGCCGCGACGCGGGAGCCAGCAGGCTCGGTGCTGCGGTTACGAGCGACAGTTGCAGCTTCGGCTTGCACTTCTGCGCGCACGCGGCTCGATTCGAACTGGTGAACGTATTGCGAAGCGTCGGCTTCGTCGGCGCGGGCTGCGCCAGATGCGATGGCGGCGAGTGCAGCGATAGCGATGATGGCTTTGGAGTTCATGATGGACCTTTCAGTGAGTAAGCAAAACTGGGAGAACAAGTTTCGGTTGCCGCTTTGTTTCTTGATCGTTTCGAAGCATCAACCGTGATCTCACTGTAGGTTCGGCACGTTAGGTGATCCTTAGTGTTTCGTTAGCCTTGAATTAGCATGTCGGCAAGATACGGAATCCATGAATATTCATGTTTCGACCCCGATGAGGCTGTCATTGCGGACCCTTCGACAAGCTCAGAACCGCAAAGCGGTGAACAGGGTCACGGGCCTGACCCGCAGTTCACTCGCAGCGATCAGAACCGCTTGATAACCGACGAAGACATCGCAGATAGACACTCGTCGTGCTGATATTGGCGTGGCCCAGGTTGTCCACTCAAGACTGAATGATGATCACGTCACGCTCGCCTGAACCGCTTACGTGAATCCGCAGCTGGAGGCCGCCTTGTGGCAGCACTGCGATACAATGTATCTCATTCGATCTCTAGGAGGCGTCATGGCTGCTACCACCACTATGGTTCACGTCC
>JBKJKT010000224.1:0-39485 GCA_046597415.1 Ramlibacter sp. | reverse complement strand
ATCCCATCAGGGACAGCGGCCAAAAGCCGCAACCAAAGTCCGAATGTACGGGTGCAATCTTTACCTTCGAGTCATCATGAATTGAGAGCTTGGCATAGGGGGCGTCCATGTACGTCCGATGATCCCGTCTTGACGACGCCCGACTGGGGCAGGTAGTAAGGAGCAAAGGCTTCTAGCGATGGGGCAGCAATTCATCAATACGGCTCGCCCTGTGCGTCGGCAGGCGTTTCCACGAATTCCTTCAAGTACGCGTGCGGATCATGCCCGTTCAGCTCACTAGCGGTGAGGCCTCAATCCAAGACAATCCGGGAGTAGGAATGATTTTCGTCGGTGTGAAGCCGGCTCGGCGTAAAAGCTGACGCCACTGATCCTCGGTGCGTTCTTTCCCACCAAACAACACCAGCATGTGCAGATCGACCATTTTTCCCAGGTCACGCTGTGGACCCTTGGGAAGAACTGACTCGAATAACAAAAGCCGCGAGTCCGTTGACATGGCCTGGCGACAGCGACCAAGGATCCGCTCGGCTTCTTCATCATTCCAGTCATGGAGCACGCTGGCGAGGACATACACGTCGTGGCCACGCGGAAGTTCGTCCGTGAACATGTCACCACCGACGATTTCGACACGCTCGGCAACGCCGGCACCGTGCAACAATGCGCCGGCGTGCTCGACGACACGGGGAAGGTCAAAAAGCACTCCCCGAAGACGCGGAACTTGCTGGAGCACGTGGCTAAGCAGCAGACCATTGCCGCCGCCGACATCCACAACGGTGCCTCTTTCAGGCCACTTATACAGCGAGCGCCCCAAGTCGAGCATCGTGCTAGTGCGGCGCTGCATCTGCTCGTTAAACGCCTCGGCGATTGGCGCATTTGCAGCGAGGTGGTCCCAATAGCCATGACCGAAATGCAACGGGAACGACGGTTCGCCAGTTCGAAGGGTTTGACTTACCTCTGCCCAGGCGTGGATCTCCCAGGGCCTGAACGCAGCCAGGCCGACGAGACTGCAGGGTACGTTCGGCAAGAGCCGGAGACCCAAAGCGCTCAGCCGGTAGTGTCCGCGAGGGCCCACGTCAAACACCCCACGGCTCGCCAACGCCCTCAACACGCGCTCCAAAGTTGGCGTATGTGTAGCTGTCTCTTCTGCGACCTCATCAGTCGGGCGCTCCGAAGTGCCAAACGCTGCTATCACCCCGGCGTCAACCGACGCCCGCAGCAACAGCGGAGTCCAATAGTCAACGAGTTCCGCTATTTTCGTTGCGTCATCTTCCATCGCTGTCTCCTAACCGTTGAGGCCGAGGCTTTATCAATCCCCGTTCAAGTACACGGGGTCTATGGGTACGCACAATTCTAGAGGGGCGTCGGGCGAATCATCATCACCCATTTTTCCGTAGAGCAGAGGTCAGGCAGGCGAGAGCTCTGGCTGCCAGCGATGCGGCAGCAACTCATTGATGCGACTGGCCGGCTGCGTCGGCAGTCTGTCCAGCACGTCTTTCATGTACGCGTACGGATCGTGCCCGTTCAGCCGTGCCGAGTGCACCAGACTCATTACGGCAGCGGCGCGTTTGCCCGCACGCAGCGATCCCGCGAACAACCAGTTGTTTCGCCCAATCGCCACGCCGCGCAGCGCGCGCTCTGCAGCATTGTTGTCGATCTGGATGAGCCCGTCCTCGCAGTACCGTGTGAGCGCCCTCCAGTGCGTGAGTGTGTAGCCGATGGCCCGCGCAAGATCGGACTTCGCCGACACGAGCGCAAGCATGTTGCCTAACCACGCGTGCATGTCCTTCAGCAGCGGGATTGCGCGTAGTTGTCGTTGTCGCCGTCGTTCATCGGGCGGCCGGCCCCGGATGTCGGCCTCGATTTCGTAAGCGCCCGCAATACGCGCGAGCGCCTGCTCGGCCACCGAACCCGCAGCGCGCTTTTGCGTCTCGTACACCTCTCAGTAGTAGCGTCTCGCGTGCGCCATGCACGCCGCGTGCACGATGCGCCCGCTGTCGTAGAGTTTTTCGTAGCCCAAGTACGCATCGGCCTGCAAGATGCCGCGATAGCGCTTGAGATGGTCGCGAGGATGCGCACCGCCTCGATCGGGCGAGTACCGGAACCACACCGCGGGTGGGTCTTCGCTGCCGCAGGGGCGGTCATCGCGCACGTACACCCACAGCCTGCCAGTCTTTGTGCGCCCGCGTCCGGGATCGAGCACCGGCACCGGCGTGTCGTCGCCGTGGACCTTGGCGCCCGCGAGCGCATAGTGGCCAAGGGCTGCCGCCAGCGGCTGCATCAGCGCGTCGCCCTGATCGACCCACCCCGCCATCGTGGAGCGCTCGATGTCGACGCCGTCGCGCGAGTAGATGCGGCTTTGCCGATACAGCGGCGTGTGGTCGCAATACTTGGCGACCATGACATGCGCGAGCAGCGCCGGCCCTGGCAGACCGCGGGCTATCGGGCGGCTCGGTGCCATCGCCTGGAAGATCCCTTCGCAGCGCACGCACGCGAGCTTGGGTCGCACGTGGCGTATCACCTTGAAGCGCCCGGGCACGTACTCCAGCTGCTCGGCTGCGTCTTCGCCGATCTGGCGCAGCTTGCCGCCGCACTCGCTGCAAGCGCACGCGGAGCCGACTGTGATTCCCTTCGGGTAATGGACCTGCGTCTCTCGCGGCAGGTGCTCAGGCAATTTGCGCTGGTCGCCTCGCGGTTTGCGCGGTCGCTTGGTTAACGGTGAGACCGTGGAGGTGCCACTTGCGGCAGGCTTCGCCGCGTCGGCCGCAATGAGAGGCAGCTGCTCACTGGAGCGGCCGTATTGCTCGCGAGCTCGGCGCGCCAGTTGCAGCTTGAGCTTGTCCACCAGCAGCCTCAGATGCGCCACCTCGGCATCGCGTTCGGCAAGCACGCGCAGCAGCGCGTCGGCAGTCAGGGGCGTGTTGATTGAAGCAGGCACAGACCACACTGTGCCCGCCAGCGCGTGCGCCGCGCTATCAGGGTCTCACCGGAGGAATTCCTATCCAGTAGTCGTCACGCCGCGAGTTGCGGCTGCCAGGTGCGTTGCGGCATGCGCCAGTCGATGCCCTCGAGCAGCATCGACAGCTGCGCCGGTGTAAGCGACACCGCGCCGGTCATGGCCTGGGGCCACACGAAGCGCCCGCGCTCCAGCCGCTTCACGAACAGGCACAGACCCTGTCCGTCGAACCACAGTACCTTGATGATGTCGCCTCGACGCCCACGGAAGACAAAGACGTGGCCCGAGAAGGGATTGGCGGCCAGCGCGGTCTGCACCATGCCGGCGAGCCCGTCAAAGCCCCGGCGCATGTCGGTGTAGCCGGCTGCGAGCCACACGCGCGTGTTCGAAGGCAGCCCGATCATGCCGTCGCCAGCATCTGCAACACGCAGCGCAGGTTAGATTCGTCGACGCTGCCGCGCAGGCGAATGCGCGCACCCGCGACATCGATCTCGATGACGCCTTCGCACACGACCGGATCGGCCGGATTGACCGGACGTGCGGGCACCGCTTCGGAAACGCTCGGCGCGTTTGCCAGGTTCACCGGCAGCAGCATCGCGTGCGTAGCGCCACGTACATGCGCGCTCGCGACCGTGCGCAGATGCTCACGGCGCCACTTGAACAGCACGTTCGCATTCATGCCGCTCTCCAGGGCCTTGAAGTTTGTCCAACTTCTGGGGGTTAGTTCAATTCCGGGGCGGTTCAGTCGTCGGCGTCGTCGCAATGTGTCTATGATTTTGTACGGGAAGAATCAACCGAACTAAACACAGAGGAGCAATTGGAACGACTGATGTCGCCCGTCTTTAACTGAGAACAAATCTCGGCGAGCTGAACCTTCACTTTTTGCACCGCTCGAACTCTCGCTGGATCCGAGCCCTGCCACTTCAGGAGGCGGTTCGCCATTCGCGTTAGCGACCGCTGGTTACGTTCATAAAAGGTCTCGCTTTTCGGCTGGAGCTCAGCGATCACAGCGGATGCGGCTACATCGATGCGTGTGACATCGGTTGGGGCCAGTTCGACAATATGCCCAACATAGCTCGTACCCCATTGAATCCGTGTCGCTGACCCTTCAGACTTCCTCCAGGCCCGCTCGTACCATTCGAGAGCGCTCTTCGGGTCATTACGCTTCTTTGCATTTCCGGCCAGGCCAAGCATGTGATAGTAGGGCGCGACTGCCTTCCCGAGCTCCAGCTTAAGTAGTTCATCGGATTCGCGCAAAAGGCCTGCTGAACTCAAGGCACTTGCTGCGCCTGGTACCACAGCTTGCCGTTCATACCTATCAGTCGTAGCTGAGACAATTCGCGCTGCTTCGCGCACTACTTGCAACTGACGCGCCTCTGCCAGGTTACTGGACCCGTCCGCTGTCTTCCAAAGCTCAATTCTTGTGCCCAGAATATCTACCTGATCTGAACGCGAAAGCGATGGATCCTGGAGGATCTGACCGAGCGCCAAATCCAAGCGCTTCGCCAACGCTCTGCGGCTGTCACCCGACGCAGTCAGGAACTCAACCAATAGATTACCGTTATAGACAAGAATGTCCGAATTTCGTCTGGCACTGATCCGATCAGAAACGATCCGTTCAACCAGTGCAAGCCCGGCTTCAATAGCAATCGCAGCCGTTGAAGCGTCTGGCTTGCTGCGCGCGAGACCTATCAGCGCCTTCAATGCAAGGCGCTCGCGCACTTCCTGTAAATCAGAGGGCACGAGCGCGGACAAATCACCTAGCTTTTGCGGTAAATCATGAGTCGTTAGAACCTGTTGTTCATCGGTGTCCCAGGAATAAAACGCGAGGAGCTGCCACTGCTCGGGCGTCAATGGCTGTTTGAGTAGTGCCTTCTTGAGCAGATCCTTAACCGGTAGCTCTGCCTCCAGGCCCGCAGTAAGGGTTAGAAGGTACCGATGTGGATCGACCTCACCCGGCAAACGGGTGATCTCAGTTCCGTCCGGTTTAAACAGGACCATGGTTGGATAGCCGGTAACCTTGAATCGAGCGGCCACTTTCTGTGCACCGGGCTTGTCGCCATCCACGTACACCGGGATGAATGCGCGAGAACGCTCAACAAAGTCCGCACGGGAGAAAAGCGTCGCCTTCACCTGATTGCAGGGAGGGCACCAAACGGCTCCCCAATACAAGAAGATCGGCTTTCCGGTTCGACGGCCAAGCGCAAAGGCCTTGTCGACCTCGTTGTCGGAGGACACATACTGCCATGCGATTGCCGATCGCGACGCTCCAGCAGCGGCGGGAAGCACTGAGCACGCAAAGCTTGCGGCAAGCACAACTGCATATAAGGAAAAACTGGTTCGAAATCCCATCTAGCTACCCCACGGGAGGTTCATGCATTTTCAGCCAGGCCATTCGCAACGCGAGCCGCGCCCGATCGCTGCAAATCCGCAATCAGGGAGTAGATCCAAGCTTCGCATTGCAGATCTCTGAAGTATCGCGCAAAGATCATCCGGAAATACACAGTTTCCATCGCCCACCTAATGAGTTCCTGAAGTGGAACGCGTTGAACCTCCAGCAATTTGAACTTCAGAAGCACTTTTGCCGCGTGGTTGGCGTGTCGTATTGGATCCGCTCGGTACGCAGCGAGCCTGCGCCGAGCGGCTGAGAGCGCCAGTTGCGTGTCTGTGAACACCCCCCCATGGCCCGGAATGACGAGTTTCGGATGGAGAGATTCGATCAAATCAAGGGTCGCGGCAACATCGTCGAACGCGTTGACACCCTCGAGTTCCTGAAAAACCACGCCAAAACCGTTCTCCCAAAGCGCATCAGCGGAAATGAGCGAGCGGCTTTCAGGTTCAAACAGAATGACGGAGTGAGCGTCGTGGCCGGGCGCAGCCAACACTTGCCATTGCTGATCCCCAAGCCTGAGAACTGACCCTGCGTCCGCAGTGCTATTCACACGAAACTGCGGGCAACTTTGCCCCGTTGGCTCGTAGGTCAGTGCAATTGGATCCCAGTCGATGACGCTTGCGGCCTGCCCTGGTGGGACAAGTGTTCTGAGTTGCGGGTAGGCGAGCTGAAGTGCAGCATTTCCCCCGCAGTGATCGCTGTGCAGGTGTGTGTTGATCAGGAAGTCCAACGGACGGTTTCCAAGGGCCGTCTGAACAAGGCTGACAGTCTGGGCAGCGTGCGTGCAATAGCCGCTATCGACCAAGGCGGTGCCGTGACAACCTGTCAATAGAATGTTGTTCGACGAGAGCCAGCCGCGCTCCAGAACTCTGACACCCTCCGGCAGCTTGATGACTTCGTTCATGCCAGCGATCCAGGCCGCGGACCCGCGGCGTCACTTCCCGGAACGCAACTCCCGTCGAAGAATCTTCCCAACGTTGGTCTTGGGCAACTCGTCCCGAAATTCGATGTATTTTGGCACCTTGTATCCGGTGAGATTTTGACGGCAGTACTTCGCAACATCGTCCTCGGAAAGGGTTGGCTCGCTCTTGACAACGAAAACCTTGATGGCCTCGCCCTGCTTCTCGTCCGCAATGCCGATAGCTGCGCATTCGACGACGCCAGGACACAGTGAAATCACGTTCTCCAATTCATTGGGGAATACGTTGAATCCGCTCACCAGAATCATGTCCTTCTTGCGGTCCACGATTCTTGTGAAGCCTTGCTCGTCCATGATCCCGATGTCGCCCGTGCGCATAAAGCGATCCGCTGTGAAGGCGCTCTCGTTTTCCGCTGGCTGGTTGTAATAGCCAACCATGACGTTAGGCCCCTTGATGCAGATCTCTCCCGGTTCCCCGATTGCGACAGCACGTCCCTCATCATCCATGATTGCCATCTCGATCCCGGGCAATGGCAATCCTATGGTCCCGGTAAATTGCTTGCTTGTCACGATATTGTTCGTGCCGATAGCGCAGGTTTCACTCATGCCCCAGCCCTCGACCATCGGACAGCCGGTCAATTGTTGCCATTGACGAGCCGTGCCCTCTGATGCAGCCATGCCACCAGCTTGCGACAGGCACAGTTGCGAAAAGTCGATCGTCTTGAATTGCGGATGCTGCATGAGCGCATTAAAGAGCGTGTTCACCGCAGGCAGCAGGTGAAAGGGGCGCTTCTTGAGTACTTCAATGAACTTTCCGAAATCTCGCGGATTTGGAATCAGTGTGAGGTGCGATCCCCAGCGAATGGCGAGCAGACACAGGGTAAGCGCGAAGATGTGATAGAGCGGAAGTGCGGCGATGCAGTTGGTCTTTCCTACATCGCCCAGGCGCTTGAGTGCCGGCGAGAACCAGGCCTCCGCCTGAAGAATCGCTGCAACGATATTGCGGTGCGTTAGCACGGCACCCTTGGACAACCCGGTTGTCCCACCGGTGTATTGAAGAAACGCAATTGAATCGAGTGTTTGCGGGGTCGGGCGCAATTGCAAGGCCGTTCCCTCAGCCACAGCCCGGTTGAAAGTGGTGACTTGTCGCCCATTGGTCAGCGCAATTCTGAATGCAGGAACCATCTTTGCCAGATGACGCACGGCAAAAGTGATCCATGTCCCATACATGAACCCGAGCAGGTCTCCCATTGATGCCACGACAACATGCTTGATCCCAGTCCGGTCGATAACTTCTTCGAGCGTCTTTGCAAAATTCTCAAGGATGACGATGGTCGTCGCGCCGGAATCTTTCAACTGATGTTCCAATTCGCGCGGCGTATAGAGCGGGTTGACGTTCACGCATGTGTAGCCGGCGCGAAGCACTGCAGCCATCGTGACGGCGAACTGGGGAATATTCGGCAACATGATCGCAACGCGAGCGCCCGGCTCAAGGCCCTGCGACTGAAGCCAGGCACCTAATGCTGAGGACAGACTGTCGAGCTGACCGTACGACATCCAGCGCTCCATGCAAACGGAGAACGGTCTTGAAGCGTTCTTCCTGAAAGACTCCTCCAGCAATTGTGTGAGTGAACTGTACTGTTCGGGCCTGACGTCATGAGGGACGCCCTCGGGGTAGCTTTTCAACCAGTGCTTGTCCATTTCCGGCGATCTCCTTGGAGCTGGGATTGTCGAAGCCGGTAGTTTGAACGACTAGCGGGCTTGTCCTAGTGTGCGGGCTAGTTCCGTCTCACATGCGACAGCCGGCGCATCAAACAGCATTTCGATCAAAGCCGCTTCGCGACCATGGATGGTCTCGAGAAATGTCTCAGCCCCTCCGGGTTGCCTGGCCATCGCCGCGAAAGTGTCAAAGCCCGTTTCCAGGAATCGCTGGAGCGATGACAGGCCGGCAGCGGTGGCGGGGCCGCGCATCAACTTCAGCAAGGTTCGCAGCCCCGGAGTTCTGGTCAATCGCGCCATCCGAGCGCCGATATCCAGAACGACCGACAGCTGGCTTCCACGGGCAGCGCGGCGTCCTACGTCCCGCCAGGCATCGACGTAACGTGACGCGTCACTGATCGGCAGTTCGGGCCCGCGTCGCGTCCACGCTTCAGCCATGGCCTGATCAAGATCCTCGGTCAGTGCATGAAGATTGGCCAGTGCCACTGCCGTGTCCGCGACGGCAGCTGGAAAAAATCGTTCGATGGCACCTGCGATGCGGGCGAACTGCTCATCGCGCTCGGCGTAGTCCTTGTCGCTGTACAGCTCCTCGAGAAAAAACCGGGACGCGGCGACGTAGGGTCCCTCGAACAGGAGGTCCGAATAGGTCCCGGAAAACCGGCGAGCTTGCACGCGCTTGACCTCGGCAAGCGCGTGCAGTACGTCGGGACGCGCATGCGCTGCCTGGCGCAGCAGCGAAACGCGGCCAACGGCTTCACGAATGAGTCGAGCGGTTTCCATGCAAACCCCGAGTCTATCTAGGCGCGGCGCTCTACGCCGACTGCAGCCGCACGTGGGATAGTCGCCGGATGCAAAGAAGAAGGCTGTTGACGCTGGGAGTTATCTCTGCCGTAGTCCTGACGATTGGCGGCGGGACGCTGGCCCTGCTTGAGCCCGGCCTCCAAGGCGGTCGGCTTTCGGCAGGGGCGCGCAACGTGTTCACGGCTGTCGCGAAAGCCGTTCTGGAGGGCAGCCTCCCCGACCCCGAGCACGGCAAGACTGCAGCCCTTCAGGGTCTCATCGATCGGATCGATGCGCTGCAAGCTTCATTGCCGCCGCACGCACAGGCGGAGCTTTCCCAACTGCTTTCCTTGCTAGCGAGCTCGCCGGGGCGACGCGCGCTTGCCGGTGTTTCTTCAGACTGGGCCGTCGCCACTGTAATTGAAATCCAGGAGGGGCTGCAGTCCATGCGCTTTTCCGGCATCAGCTTGCGGCAGCAGGCGTACCACGCACTCCACGACATCGTCAGCGGCGCGTATTTTTCCGACGCGCAGACCTGGGGCCGCATCGGCTACCCGGGTCCTGTGAATCTGAAGGAAGATCGATGAGTACAGTGCCGGATCCCATTCGGGAAGGCTTGGAGCGCGGCTGGAAAGTGATGGGCGGTCCGCACGGCGAAGTGCCGGCGCGCATCACCTGTGACGTGGTCATCGTCGGTTCCGGTGCAGGGGGAGGCATTACTGCGGAACTGCTTACACGGGCGGGATTGAGCGTCGTCGTGGTGGAAGAGGGCCCGCTTCGCAGCAGTTCTGATTTCACGCAGCAGGAGTCTGTGGCGTACCCGTCGCTCTACCAGGAAAGCGCCGCCCGCAAGACAGCGGACAAGGCCATCAACATTCTCCAGGGCCGCTGCGTGGGGGGATCGACCACGGTCAACTGGACCAGCTCGTTTCGCACTCCGCAGCCGACGCTGGATTATTGGCGTGAGCAATTCGGCCTGGGCGATTTCACAAACGATGCACTCGCGCCTTACTTTTCGCAGGCAGAGCGGCGCTTGTCCATTGGCCCCTGGCTCACGCCGCCGAACGAAAACAACGATCTGCTTCGTCGTGGGGCTGCAAGGATAGGAATCGCGGCGGCTTCCATCTCGCGTAATGTGAAGGGGTGCTGGAACCTGGGCTCATGCGGCCTGGGGTGCCCGACCAATGCCAAGCAGTCGATGCTGGTCACCACGATCCCCGCCGCGCTGAATCTTGGCGCAACGCTGCTCGTCGAGACCCGCGCCGAGCGATTCGTCATCCGGAATGCGCAGGTTCAGGCGCTCCATTGCAGACCGGTGCGGCCCAACGGTGCAGCCGCATCGTCAAATGCCAAATCCACCGTCATCGTTGCGCGGCACTTCGTGCTCGCAGCCGGTGCCATCAATTCCCCTGCGCTGCTGCTTCGATCAGAGGCTCCTGATCCGCATGGTCTGCTCGGGACGAGAACTTTCCTGCATCCAGTTGTTATGTCTGCTGCGGTCATGCCGCAGAAGGTAGAAGGCTGGCAGGGCGCGCCGCAAACCATCTACACCGACCACTTTCTGGAAACGCAGCCTCTCGACGGTCCTATTGGCTTCAAGCTCGAGGCGCCGCCCCTTCACCCTGTGATCTTCGCTTCGAGTGTCTCGGGATTCGGCCGCAGCCACGCGCAACTGCTTGAGCAGTTTCCGCAGACCCATGTGCAGCTTGCCCTGCTGCGAGACGGCTTCCATCACCAGTCGCGCGGCGGACGGGTCAGCCTGCGCAGCGACGGCTCGCCTGTGCTTGACTACCCGCTCAACGACTTCGTGATGGACGGCGCGCGGCGCGCGCTTCTGGCGATGGCGGAAATCCAGTTTGCCGCCGGTGCGAAGCAAGTCCTGCCCGTGCACGAGCTGTCGCAGCTTTATTCAACGTGGACGCAGGCCCGGCAGGCCATCGAAGCACTGCCGATGAAGCCGCTTCTCACAAAAGTCGTGAGTGCGCATGTCATGGGTGGTTGCGGTGTTGCGGGCGATGACAGACGCGGCGTAACGAAACCGGATGGGCAGCACTGGCAGCTTGCCAACCTGTCGGTGCACGATGGCTCCATTTTTCCCACCAGCATCGGAGCGAATCCACAGTTGTCGATCTACGGCATCACCAACCGGCTCGCTCAAGGCCTGGCGCGCAGGCTGGGCGGCAAGGATGTGATACTGGCCTGATGCCGCAGCGCTCGTCTCTCGCCCGCCTCCAGCAACTCATCACCCTGGGGCTCCTGGCAGCGGCATTCGGTTGGCTGGCCTGGAGCTGGAAATCGTCACCCGGACTGGCTTTGGCGGGATTCCTGCTCATTGCGTCAGGCTACGCGGTCATTCTGGGCATCGAGTTTCTCTTGCTCCGCTGGCTGAGCGGGTCCTGCGGCTCGCTGCGTCCCACCCTGCCACAGCTTGCACGTGCATGGCTGGGTGAGACACTCGTGGCGCCGCGAGTCTTTTGCTGGCGTCAACCCTTCCGCTGGCGCGCAGTTCCCGATCATCTCGAATCACTGGCCGGCACCCCCGCTCTATGCGGCGTCGTGCTGGTACATGGTTTCATCTGCAATCGTGGATTCTGGACGCCCTGGCTGGAGCGCCTGCGTGCTGCGGGCCATCCGTTCATTGCTGTCAACCTCGAACCGGTTTTTGGCTCGATTGAAGACTATGCCCCCATCATTGAAGATGCTGTCGAACGGGTATCCCGCGCGACGGGAATGCCGCCGGTTCTGGTGTGTCACAGCATGGGTGGCCTGGCGGTTCGGGCATGGCTGGCTGCGAGACCCGGAGCCGATCGCGTGCATCGCGTCGTGACGATCGGAAGCCCCCATCGGGGCACCTGGCTCGGTCGCTTCAGCCGCACGGCAAACGGCCGGGAGATGCGCCTGGATGGAGACTGGGTAAAGGGCCTTGTGCCGCGCCTGGAATCGTCTGTCAATTCTCGCTTTATCTGCTGGTACTCAAATTGCGACAACATCGTGTTCCCTGTGGAAACGGCCACGCTCCCTGGCGCCGACAACCGGCTGTTACTCGGGGTGGCGCATGTAGAGCTCGCATTTCACCCGGAAGTGATAAGCGCGACGCTCGCCATGATTGCCGAACATAAGGGAAATTTCTCACAGCGACCGTGCGCATAGTTCTCAATTGGCAGGATTGATCCTGCCTATCCTCCAGTCTATTAGACTGAGATAAGAACTGGGAGGATGGTCAGCCGGGTCGCTGTGTTGCCGCCGGTTGCACCGTCGTTCTGACACGAGTCCCGTCACTGAAAGTTGCAGGCTCCGTGCGCGGAGCTCATGCTAGAGTTCGCGAGCTTTTTTGGGGAGCCGCGAATGAACATGCCTAGCCCGCTGGCAGCGAGCGAGAAACTGCTATCAGGATTGAGTCCAAGCCTGCGATCGCTCGCTTTGCGTGGAACCAGCCGTAGCTACAGAAAAAATACAATCATCGTCAATGAGGGAGAAGTTGGAGAGTCACTCTTCATCCTTCTGGAGGGGCGCGTCAAGGTGTTTTCGAATGACCAGGATGGCCGCGAGATAACGTACAACGTCGTCGAATCCGGCGATTATTTTGGCGAAATGTGGCTCGATGGCGGACCGAGATCTGCTTCGGTCATGACGATTGAGCCGTGCGTGTGTTCGGTGGTCGGACGAGCGGCCCTGCGAGAACATTTGGCCGACGAGCCTGAATTTGCGCTCGATCTGGTCGCCCAGGTCATTCGTCGTGCCCGTGCGGCAACAGAGACCGCTCGCAACATGGCGCTGCTGGATGTCTATGGCCGGGTTGTCGTGACGCTGGAAAGTCATCAGGGACCGGCGAGGCCGGACGCGCCCATCACACTGGCACAGATCACGCATCAGAACATTGCCAGTCGCGTGGGCGCTTCGCGCGAGATGGTGAGCCGCCTGTTAAAGGACCTTGAAAAGGGTGGCTACATCGACCTGGGCGTCAAACGCATCACGCTGCTCAAGAAACTGCCTGCCCGCTGGTAGCGCCGTGGAAAGCAGACCCACCAGGTTCGGATGCGTCTGCTTTGCAGTGCCCCGCAAGATCCTGGCGAGGATGGCGGACGACACCGACGACGATGAAGACCGCCGGCATCTGGGCAAGCACATTGCGCACACGTCGATGCTGCGTGGCCAACGGGCTTTGTTGCATCAGCACAGACCAGATTCGAATCCAGGCCGGCAGCCCCTCCACAGGCAAGTATTCGATGCAAACCGTAGCACCCTGTTGCCGGGGCGCCTGGTGCGAGATGAAGGCGGCTCGCCTGCGCGCGACAAGGTCGCCAACCAGGCCTATGACAACGTGGGCATCGCCTTGCAGTTTTACAAAACTGTACTGGGGCGCGCGTCAGTCGATGGGAAAGGAGAGCGCATCCAGGTGTCTGTGCACTACGACGACCGGTTTCCCAATGCAATGTGGACCGGCCGGCAGGTCATCGTCGGCGACGGCGATGGTCTGCATTTCAAGGGGTTTGCTCACTCGCTCGGAATCATCGCCCACGAGTTTTCGCATGGCGTCATGCAGTTCATGGTGCCTGGTGGCCTCGGCGTCGTGCAGGTCACGGGCAAGCCGCCGGCGCTCAAGGGCGAAGCAGGCGCCCTCAATGAGTCGTTCTGCGACGTGTTTGCCAGCATGGTCAAGCAGTGGCACGCCGGTCAGGACGTGGCACAAGCTGATTGGCTGGTAGGCGAAGACATTCTCACGCCGGGCAACGGACGCGCGATCCGCTCGCTCAAAGATCCCGGCAATAACGAGCTCACCTGCAAGGGCGACGATCAGGTGAGCGACTACCGGCGCTACAAGGCGACCTCTGATGCACACACCGGGTCGGGTATCGGCAATCACGCGTTTTATGTCGCAGCGAATGTCCTGGGTGGAAACTCGTGGGAGAAGCTCGCAAGGGTGTGGTTCAACGGATTCGACCGACTGCGCCCACGCGCCACGTTCCTCGACGCAGCACTTGCCACGATCGATGTTGCCGCCGCACTACACGGCAAGCGATCCGCCGCCCACCAGGCTGTGAAGGAAGGCTGGAAGCGTGTTTGCGTCCTGAGCTGAGACGCCGCGCGCGTACCATCGGGCAATGGACTGCCAGGCCTGTCACACTGTCAATCCCGATTCGAACCGCTTCTGTGAGCACTGCGGCGTCCCGCTCACGTACCGATGCGCCGAGTGCGGATTCGACTGCAACGTGACCAGCAGGTTTTGTGGCGGCTGCGGCATCTCGCTCAAGCAGGCCGCTGCCCAGGCGACCGTCCGCAGCGCGCCAAAGCCGAAACCGACGCCCACAGAAAGCTCTGGCATCACGACAAGCCGGGCCGAGCTCAAGCAGGCGACGGTACTTTTTGCGGATATCGTGAGCTCCACCGAGCACATCGCCCAACTCGATCCCGAGGACGCAATGGAGCGTCTCCAACCGGCGATCCTCACCATGTGTGATGTCGTGGAACGCTTCGGGGGAACGGTCATTCGCACGACGGGCGACGGTGTGATGGCGCTTTTTGGTGTGCCACGAGCGCTTGAAGGGCACGCGACGCTGGCCTGCGAAGCAGCGCTGCAGCTACAGGCGGCGTTCGGCGCCGAGGACGGGATTCTGATTCGGGTCGGGCTACATTCCGGACGTGTCGCGTCTGATCCGCATGCGGCTGACAGCGCCAGGGGCGGCGGCGCACATGGGCTCACGATTCATCTGGGCAGCCGCGTCGTTGCAGAAGCCCCGCCGGGTCAGATTGCGTTGACCTCAGATACCCGGTTGCTCATTCGAGGGGGTGCGCGGGTCAGGTCTTTGGGCTTCCCGGCCCTGAAAGGTATCCCCCACGCCATCGAGCTTTTTGTTCTGACAGGTCTCAGCTCCCAGTCCAGGCACCGGCCATTTGACGAAGGCAAGCTCAGTCCATTGCGAGGGCGCGATGTTGAACTGATTGAACTGCAAGCGGCACAGGCGAAGGCCCAGGGGGGCGAAGGCAGTGTCGTAGGTGTCACCGGTGCGCCGGGAGCTGGAAAAAGCCGGCTCTGCTTCGAGTTTTCCCGCTGGTGCGCAGAGCGCGCAGTGCCGGTTTTTGAGGTCCATGCGCAGCTCTATGGCCACGCGACACCGCTGCAACCGGCGCTGGAACTGCTTCGGGTTTTCTTTTTCCGGATTCCGGCCGACGCGGATCCATCGGCTGCCCGGCAAATCGTCACACACCGGCTGGGCTTGGCGGGTCTAAGTACCGAAGCAGATGCTGCGCTCGTGCACGAATTTCTTGGCATAAGCCCCGCGCTGACCGCGGTCCAGCTAAGCCCACGCGCACGCAGGTCCAGATTGCTTGCGATCGTGCGCAGATTGTTCGAGGAGATTGCCGGATCTCATGCCATCTTGCTGGTAGAAGACCTTCACTGGCTGGATGAGGCAAGCGAAGAATTTGTCTCGGTCCTGATTCATGCTGTGGCGGGCACTCACTTGCTGCTGGTGTTGAACTACCGGAATTCCTATGCCTCACCGTGGCTCGACCTGCCCCATTACAACCAGCTCGCGGTAGGCGAACTGAGCACCAGCGACACCACTGCACTCGTGCGCGAGCTTGTAAGCAGCAGAAGCGGCTTTACCGACCTTTATGAGCTCATTGCCCGGCGCAGCGGCGGTAATCCATTTTTTGCCGAAGAACTGGTCCAGTCACTTGCGGAGAGCGGGGCGCTTGGTGAAACGGCGGATTGCGGCGATGCGGCGTCCATTGGAGCCGCATTGCCATCAACCGTGCAGGCCGTTATCGGCGCCCGTATCGACCGATTGGCCGAGGATGAAAAGTCCGTCCTTCAGACCTGCGCAATCGTCGGCAAGGAAATCCCCCTGGGTGTGCTTGAACAGGTCTCCACCCTGTCGCACGAGAACTTGCGGGGCGTGCTCGAGCGGCTGCATCACGCGCAGCTCCTGCAACCGGGCGATGGCGCACGACACTTTGCATTCCGGCATCCCCTGATCCAGGAGGTGGCCTACACGGCCCAGCTGAAAACGAGGCGAAGCGCGATTCATGCAGCGGTTGCGGGCGCGATGGTGGGTCATTACGCCGAGCGCATCGATGAATTTGCTGCACTGATTGCTTATCACTTTGCGGCAGCGGGAGCCAGCACCTGCGCAGCCAGCTACGAAAGCAGGGCGGCACAGTGGCTGGGGGCTGTGGATTCCGCCCAGGCCATCAAGCACTGGCATCGGGTTCGCTCGCTTCTGGATGGTGCCAGTGCCAGTAACGAAACCGACGGCCTGAAAGTGATGGCTAACAGCAAGATCTGCTGGCTGGGGTGGCGTGAGGGCCTGACGTTCACCGAGGTAAAGCCATTTATTGACGAGGCCGTCTCTCTGGCAACCCGCCTGGATCCCGCATGGACACAACTCCTGCTGATGGTGGAAGGCCGCATCCTGCAGGCGGGTGGGGCATCGGCCGATCTCTATGTCGATCGCATGGAAAGAGCCATCGCGACTCTTGACCGGAACAGCAACCCGGGACGTGCTGTCACGCTGCATGCGGCTCTCAGCCAGGCCCACGGTTGGGCCGGGATGCTGCAGGAGGCGTTGGCGGCGAACGATGCAGCACTGGAGCGGATTGCCCACATTGACAAGTTCGATCTGGACTTTCTCGGTTTCAGCCTCGAGCAGTGGGTGCTTGCCTTGCGTGCCCGGCTGTTCACACGCCTGGGTCGTTTCGGCGATGCCAGCGCATGCCTTGAACAGCTCCTGAAGTTGACGGGTGCGTCCATCGACCCTGTCATCGCGCAGATGCCACACTTTGGCTACGTCGAGTTGGCGGCACACACCGGCAATGTCCAGTTGGCCCGCGAGCATCTCGCGCTGGCAACGGATATTGCCGAGCGCAACCAGGCGCCGTACCTGCGCGTGTTTTCGCTTTATGGCCAGGCCTTGGTCCACGCGATGCAGTCTGAGTTCAATGATGCGGCGCGGGTGCTTGGAGAAACGCTCCTGCTCGTGCGTAGTTCGAAAGTCGCGATGGAATTCGAAACGGAGATCCTTGCGAGCCTCGCTGAAAATCACCTTCGCGCTCAGAGCACTGAGCTGGCTCTGGCCCTCAGCAAGGAGGCTGCTCGCCTTTCATCGGAGCGAGGCAACCGGCTTCCAGAATGCCGGGCGCTCATGACGTGGGCTGGAATCGTTGAAGAAGAACCGCGACTCGGTCCTGCTGGGGAGGCCGGCGCATTGCGCGAGAAGGCCCAGGCGCTGCTACGCGCTACTGGGTTGCGCGGTCATGACCATGGGTCATCCGGGAACCTTTCTGACGGCCGCATTTCGGCTAACTCCTTTGAACCAGCAGCGTGAATTCACGCATGCCGTAGTTGTTCAGCAGTTGCGCGTGCAGGCCCAGTTCGACGCGGCAGTAGTCGATCCAGATAGAGGGGTGGGGACGATACAACTGCGGCAGATCGTCAGGCGCGGGCGCAAGGAAGTTCACTGCGAAACCGAGGCGGCTCGTCCTGGCCATGTCGGCTAGCGAGCGTGCTACGAACGCTTCCCATGCGTCCTCGCTGTGGTGCAGGCGCACATTGAAAATACCGCTGGCCAGTGAGTAATCGGCTGGGCGCGGCGCGCCGGTGCCCAGCTCAAAGCAGACAGCCTTCCGCCGGTTCTTTCCGCGTGCGAGCTTGATCATCCCGGGCGAGAGGTCGATCCCCAGATAGTCAATGGCCGTGCTGCGGAATCGGCGATGCATGAATCCGGCGAGTGCGCCGTATCCGCAGCCGATGTCGTTCACCGACAGGGCCGGGGCGGGCCTGATGACCTTGAGCAGCTGCACGAAGCGCAACTCCTGAGTCGGCGCGCAAGTCCAGTCGACGCCGAGCGGCGTTGCCCCGTGGCGCAGCGCCCGCGCGGTGTAATAGTCGCGAATGCTTGAGTGCACTGCGCACGTCGCTTCCTCTTCAGGAGTCTCCGAAAGACACCGCGCAGTCATTACCGGTCCTCAGGGCTTCTTTTTGCTGCCCTTGGCCGGCTTGGCCGGCTTGGCTGTTTTGGCCGCCTTGCCTGATTGGGACCTGGTGGCCTTGGCCGCTTCAGCTGCACCCACTCGCTCCGGCTGCATAGGCATCGAGATCGCGAGGTAGTCCACTTCCAGATAAAAGAGCGGCCGGCTGTTCTCAAGCACACGCACCTGGCGATTCTCGGCGGCCCCCCGCATGTCGTGCGAAGTGAAATAAACCGGCAGGGGATTGCTGGCCGCCAGGTTCTTGATCAGCGCGGACACGATGGCGACATCGCCGTTCTGGCCCTTCCTGTCCGAATCGTAGTTGTCCAGCTTTTCCAGATAGCGGTGCCAGCGGTTCTTGAGGTCGTTGTTGAACGCGCCGATGTTGAGCACAGAGACGCTCGTCTTGAAGGAGCGCCCCCGCTTGAAGATCTTGAACTCCTTCTGCAAGGCGACCATTTCTTCAATGCCGCCGTAATGCGAATCCTTGCCCTGCGAGGGGGCGAATCTCACATTCAGTTCGTCGAAAAGGCTAGCGACATAGATGTCGTGCTCCTGTAGGAAATATCCCATGAGCGCCCTCCTAACCGGTTCAAATTTTTTTGGGTTTTAAACGAAACGTTTGCAACCGGGTTCAGTTTAAACACAGCAGGCGCAATAACTACCATTGTTCTCCTCCATATAGGGGAGCATGTGGCGCAGCTATCAGATCGCAGCGTCGGCCGCGATCTCCGGAAGTTGGCGCACACGTTCGTAGATTGGCGTGAAATCCGGCGCGGTCTTGTCGAACAGTTCCTGGAAACTGTCGATCACAAAGTAGGTTTGCTGGTAGCTATCGATTTTGTAGCGGGTGCGCATCACTCGTTCGATGTCGAGCGGAAGCCGGTTTGGCTCTGTGCTGTCGATCGCGTGCCTGAGTTCACCGGGTGAACTCAGGATGCCTGCGCCATATGCCCGCAGTCCGTTGGGCTGGCGAATCAGGCCGAACTCGATCGTGTACCAGTAAAGTCGGCTCAGCAACTCGCACGAATCGAGCGCATGAGCTTTCAAGCCGCCCTTGCCGTACTCCTGCATATGGTCCGCGAAAACGGGGTTGAACAGCAAAGGCACATGCCCGAAGAGATCGTGGAAGACGTCGGGCTCGACGATGTAGTCGAACTCTTCGGGTTTTCTGATCCAGTCGGTGCACGGAAACTTGCGGTTGGCGAGCAGCGTGAAGAATGGCACTTCCGGAATCAGGCCCGGTACGGCGACGATCTCCCAGTCGGTCGCCTTCAGGAGCCGCTCGTTGATTTCATCGAAATGCGGAATGCGGTTCTTGGCGCCTAGCAAGGGAAGCGCGGCGATGAACTCATCGCATGCGTGCCCGGGGACCAGCGTTTCCTGGCGCTCGTAGAGCCGCCGGTAGGTTTCATGATCGGCAGATGTGTACGCGGCGTAGTTTTGCGGACACGTGTAGTCAAGCTCCGCCCGGGAATAGTCACCGCGCGGCGGTCGGTCGCTCGCTCCGTAAACGACGGGGGTGACGCCAGCGGTCTGGTCCTTGATCGCCCCGGTCATTTCTTTTCCAGCACGCCACGGCGCATCTGGTCCAGTTCCATGGTCTCGAAGAGAGCTTTGAAATTGCCCTCGCCGAAGCCTTCGTTGCCCTTGCGCTGGATGAACTCGAAGAAGATCGGGCCCAACTGGTTCTCGCTGAAGATCTGCAGCAGCAATTCGCCAGGCTTTCCATCCACGAGAATGTTGCGCGACTGCAATGCCCCCAGATTTTCGCCATGGTCAGGAATCCGCTTGGCGAGTAGCTCGTAATAGGTGTCGCTAGTCTCCAGAAGCTGGACGCCGCTCATCTGAAGCGAATCGACGGTCTCGTACAGATTCGTCGAACCCATCGCAATGTGCTGAATTCCCTCGCCCCGGTAGCGATCGAGGTACTCCTGGATCTGGCCCGCCTTTTCGTTGCCTTCTTCGTTGATCGGAATGCGGATCTTGCCGCAGGGGCTGGTCATGGCCTTGCTCTTGACGCCGGTGGCCTGGCCCTCGATGTCGAAGTAGCGCACTTCGCGGAAGTTAAACAGGCGCTCGTAAAAGCCCGACCAGTGATCCATGCGTCCGCGATGAACGTTGTGCGTGAGGTGGTCGATATAGGTAAGCCCGTGACCGGTCGGATCGAGTTCTGCACCCGGGAGGGCTTCAAAGTCCACATCGAAGAAACCGATGTTGCCGATGTCGCCCTCCTTCGCACCATTTTTCCCGCGCCAGCGGTCGATGAAGTAAATGATGGAATCCCCGATTCCCTTGATCGCGGGGATGTTCAGCTCGCCGGGTCCGGCTTGCCCTGCATACCCCCAGGCGCCGAGGCCAATGGCGCGCTCGTAGGCGGCCTTGGCGTCCTGGACACGAAACGCGATCGCGCAGACGCTAGGCCCGTGCAGCCGGGCGAAACGCTGCGCAAAAGAGTCTGGTTCGGCGTTGATGATGAAATTGATGCCGCCCTGACGGTAGAGCGTCACGGCCTTGTGGCGGTGTCTGGCGATCGGCTTGAAGCCCATGCGCTCAAAGAGTTCGCCCATGGCCTTGGGGTCTGGTGCGGCGTATTCGATGAATTCGAAGCCGTCAGTACCCATCGGGTTGTCCCACGAGGTTGGTGACGGGATTCCGGCTGGGTGCTGTGCCTGGTTCATGGGTCTCTTTCCTGACGATGTGGTGTTATTGAACTGTAGTCCGGTCTGGCCTGATTTTTTCGGCGTCTGCTTGCGGTAAAGGAGTGCTTTGCGCAGTAATATTGCGAGATGAATCAGATTGATGCACTTGACAAGCTGGACAAGGCTATATTGCGCCGACTTCAGGCCAATGGACGCGAAACGTATGACCTGATTGGCGAATGGGTCGGGTTGTCGGCCAGCGCCGTGCTGCGTCGGGTCAAGCGGCTGGAAGACACCGGTGTAATTGACCGCTATGTCGCGCTGGTCAAACCCGAAACCGTCGGGTTGGGCCTAACCGCGTACCTGAACGTCAGGCTTGAAAAGCACTCCGGGACCAGCAAGCGCAACCCGATGGACCTGTTTCGTGCCAGCGTCCAGACTTGGCCCGAGGTGGTCGAATGCGCGTCCCTCACCGGGGAAATGGACTATCTGCTTCGTGTGGTTGTCCAGGACATGGCGCACTACAGCCGTTTCATCATGGACACGCTGCTGCAGCATCCCTCGGTCCAGGACTGCAAGACCAGCTTCGTACTGGACCGGGTGAAGGCGACGACCGCGGTTCCTGTGTAGGACGACGACCCGACTCAGCCAGTTACGGACTTTTTCCACGCCAATTGGGACCATTTTGGCTTGTCTCCCTAGTGAAAACCCTTAAATTGGAGCCATGACTGATATCCAACAGGTCAGCAGTTCAACGCCGGTGGTTATCCCCATCCGGTCGTTAGGACCGAGCCACCGTGAACGAATCGCCCATCATTTGGTGGCGCTCGACAGCCACGACCGCTATTTGCGCTTCGGATATGCCGCGAGCGACGAGCAGATCCAGCGTTACGCGCAGTGCCTTGATTTCGAGCGCGATGACATCTTTGGGGTGTACAACCGCAAGCTTGAGCTTATCGCTGTGGCGCATCTGGCGTTTTCGAACGACCCTCCACACGTGTCCTGCGCCGAGTTCGGGGTGTCGGTGCTGAAAAAGGCGCGCGGACGCGGACTTGGAGCCCGTCTGTTCGAGCGCGCAGGCATGCACGCGCGCAACGAGGGCGTGGACACGCTTTTCATCCATGCGCTCAGCGAAAACACAGCGATGTTGAAGATCGCCCGCAATGCGGGTGCCACCATGGAGCGTGCCGGCTCCGAGACCGATGCCTACCTGAGGCTACCCCCGGCGACGCTGGACAGCCGGATGAGTGAGATGGTCGAAGAGCAAATCGCCCTGACCGACTACCGTCTCAAGGTGCAGGCCAAGAATTTCTGGAATTTTCTGGCCAATGTGCAAGAGGTGCGTCGGGGTGTGCAGGATGGGCGACACAAGTCTGGCGGCTGAGTTGCTGCGGGGCCGGGCACAGGTCAGCCCCACCTTCCGGCCGTGGCATTTCAGCTATCCTATCGTTCCCCCCACTACCGCACGTCCTGCACCCCAAGGCTGTGTCCGACCCGCACCCTGCGCGCCATTCCTTGGAGAAGGAAGACAAGCGCACTTTCCTGCAGAAGATCCAGGAGTTCATCCACCCCGGCCCTGACTCCCGAGCCGAGTTGATCGAGACGCTCGCCGACGCAGAAGACAACGACATCATCGGCGCCGAGTCACGCGAGATGCTCGAAGGTGTGATTCGCATGGCCGACCTTACCGCTGGCGACGTGATGGTCGCGGCGCCGAGGATGGACATGCTTGATATCGATGCCGAACACGACGACTTGCTGGGTGTGGTCATCGACACGGCCCACTCGCGCTTTCCGGTCTATGAGCGCGAACGCGAAAATATCATCGGCATCCTGATGGCCAAGGACCTGCTCAAGTTGCAGCGGGCGCCGGAGCTGAACATTCGAGCCCTGCTGCGTCCGGCAGTGTTCATTCCCGAGAGCAAGGGGCTCAATGATTTGCTGCGCGAATTTCGTGGCAACCGCAATCACCTGGCGATCGTCGTCGATGAATTTGGTCGCATCGCGGGACTCATCACCATCGAGGACGTCCTGGAGCAGATCGTCGGCGAGATCGAGGATGAATTCGATATCGAGGACGACGAGGGCGACATATTCGGACTGGCCGATCGCACCTACCGGGTCAGCGGCGACACATCGATCGAGCGCGTGTCCGAGGCCTTTGGCGTTGCGGTCGTGCCGACGGATGCAGATCAGGTTTTCGACACCATCGGCGGGCTGATTGCCCATGAGATGGGGCACGTCCCCAAGCGCGGCGAGCATCACGTGCTCTCAGGCCTGAACTTCCTCGTGCTGCACACCAAGGGCGGCGCAGTTCGATGGTTCAAGGTCTCGCCTGTCTCCCTGGAAAAAAAGCCGGGCTAGGCGGGTTGCGCGCCCTGCCTGCATTCGCAATTGCGATCGGCGCAGGCCTGGCGCATGCGGTCTCGATCACCGCGCCCTGGAGCGGCCAGCCGCTGTGGTGGCTGCAGTTGCTGTCGCTCGGTGCCTTCGCGTGGCTTTGTTTCAACGCGCGTTCGCGGAAACGCGCTGCGCTTCTCGGCTGGGTCTTCGGTACCACGTGGCTGACGGGCGTCCACTGGTGGCTGTTCATATCCCTGCATGTGTACGGTGGGCTCGCGTCGCCGCTGGCCGTCATCGCCGTGGTGGGATTGGCGGCATTTCTCTCGTCTTACTACGCGCTCGCGGGGGCTGTGACGGCAGCCTTCGCAGGCTCGCGGCGGTGGCTCAACGCGCTGCTATTTGCCGCTGCATGGATGCTGGCGGAGTTCATGCGCGTCAAGTTCTTCACAGGCTTTCCGTGGGGTGCGGGCGGCTATGCACACGTCGATGGTCCACTGGCGTTTCTCGCTCCGTATGTCGGCGTGCATGGCATTGGCTTCGTCGCCGCACTGCTGGCAGCGCTGGTCGCGACGCTCGTAGATCGGGATGTAGCGAAGTCGTGGAAGCACTGGGCGATGGTCGCAGGCGCGGCAGGCTTGCTCGCCGCTTGCAATCTGGTGGCATCTTCACGAGCCGAACTTCCAGGCGGCGCGCGGCTGTCCGTCGCACTGCTGCAAGGCAACATTCCCCAGGACGAGAAATTCCAGGGCGGCACCGGTATCCCGACGGCGCTGGCATGGTATGGGCAGCAACTCACTGAAAGCACGGCAAGCCTGGTTGTTGCACCCGAAACGGCCATCCCGCTGCTGCGCAAGCAGTTGCCTGAAGGCTATTTCGAAGCTATCGCCAACCGCTTCATGCAGGGTGGACAAGCGGCGCTGATAGGCATGCCTCTGGGCGGCCTTAACGAGGGCTACACCAATTCCGTGATGGGATTCAGGCCGGGCGCCGAACCCTACCGTTATGACAAGCATCACCTGGTTCCGTTCGGTGAATTCATACCGCCCCTTTTCAAGTGGTTTACCCGGATGATGAATATCCCGTTGGGGGATTTCAATCGCGGCTCGCTGACGCAGCCCAGCTTCGAATGGCAAGGCCAGCGCATCGCGCTCAACATCTGCTACGAGGATTTGTTCGGGGAGGAGTTGGGCGAACGGTTTGCCGACCCCGTCAAGGCGCCAACGATGTTCGTGAACGTCAGCAACATCGGATGGTTCGGCAATACGGTGGCCATTGACCAGCATCTGCACATCAGCCGCATGCGCTCGCTCGAATTTGACCGGGCCATGATTCGAGCGACCAACACCGGGGCTACGGTCGTCATCGATCCACGGGGCCGCGTGACGTACTCCCTGCAGCGGCACACCCGGGGCGTGTTGCTCGGCGAGGCAGAAGGTCGGTCGTCGATTACGCTTTACGCCGCGTGGGTCTCGCGCTTCGGGCTGTGGCCCCTATATGCGCTGGGGCTGATCCTGATAGCAATTGCTTTTCAGCTGCGCATGCGCACGAGCCGTCCGGGACGCGACTGAGTGATTTCGCCCTCGCGTGTCACTGCAACCCCATTGACCCACGTGCCCAGGTAGCCATCGGCCTTTTGCAGAAAGCGCCGGCCACCCGCAGGCAGGTCCCGAACCAGTTGCGGTGTGCCGATCTGTAGCCGCTGCGGGTCGATCACATTGATGTCTGCACGAAGGCCTGGCGCCAGCACGCCACGATCGACCAGTCTCAGGTAGCGCGCATTGCGAGCCGAAAGCATTTCCACTGCGCGGCCCAGATCAAGCTTGTCTTTCTCGCGGTCGCGCACCCAATGCGTGAGCATGAAAGTCGAGAAGCTGGCATCGCATATGGTGCCGACGTGCGCGCCTGCATCGCTCAGTCCCAGCAGAGCGCGTGGATGGTCGAGCATCGCGCGCAGCGGATTGAGCGTGCCATCGTTGTAATTGAAGATCGGAAAGTACACGAGGTTGCCCCCGTCGCCCGCACTGAACCAGTCGTAGAGCGCCTCCAGCGCCGACACGCCGCGCTGGCTGGCTCGCACCAGGAAGCTCCGCATCACGCCCGGTTCGTAGTCGAGCTTTTCATCGAGCGCAAAACATGCGCCCCGAGATCATTTCAATGCGCGCCAGCAGCAGGTCGACCAGGGGAGGAACAGGCGTTCCGTCACCAGCGAGGCGAGCGGATTTTTCGCCCAGGATTCTCGCCTTGCGAGAAGGATCACGCAGAGCCGCGGCACGCTGGGCGAGAGGCAGGCTCGCTACTTCCTTGTAGCCGGCAAACCCCATGAAGGGATGAAAGCTTGCATCGAGTCCGTTGATGACACCGATGCCACGCGCAGCCGTCTGCAGATAAAGCGGCAGGCCTTGCCCCACTGCCGCTTCAACCCGCCGCTGGATCGCCTTGTATTGTTCGCCACCGGGGTCGCGCTGCAGCCAGGTCATGGACACGGGCCGCTGCGACGCGCGTGCAAGTTCCTCGACCAGATCGAACTCGGCGTCGAAGCGATCCGAACCTCGCATCAGATCGAAGTCGCTCACGACTTGCACCACGCCATGGGTGAGGCCATCGAATGCGCGCGCCAGCCCGACCAGTTCGGACGCACTGGCTTGCGCCGCCGGCGTCTCTTTTCCTTCGGCTGTTCGATGGTTGTCGCTGCGACCGGTGCTGAATCCTGCGGCTCCCGCTTGCAATGCTTCACGCAGCAGCTTGCGCATCTGCGCAATGTCGGCCTCTGTTGCCAATTCCTTGGCAACCGCTCGTTCCCGCATCACGTACATGCGAAGCGGATCGTGCGGGACCTGCACCAGGTAATCGAGGCTGCGCGGCTCTCGCTCCAGCGCGTCCATGTACTGCGGAAAACTCTCCCAGTCCCAGCGGATGCCTTCATGGAGGGCAGCGCCAGGAATGTCTTCGACGCCTTCCATCAGCTTGATCAGATCGTCCTCGCGGCCGGGTCGCACGGGCGCGAAGCCCACACCGCAATTGCCCATGACCAGTGTGGTCACGCCATGGTGGATGCTGGGGCTGAAGGTCGGGTCCCAGGTGGCCTGCCCGTCGTAGTGCGTGTGGATATCCACGAAGCCCGGCATGACCCATGCGCCGTCTGCATCAACCACGTCGTGCGCCGACTCGGTGACCTTGCCGACCTCGGTGATGTGGCCGTCCCGCACGCCCAGATCAGCCGTGAAGGGCTCACCGCCACTTCCATCGATGACGAGGCCCCCGCGAATCACCAGGTCAAGCATGTTGCGGCTCCGTTCGGATCATTCGTTTGTCCTTTGCGCGCCAGTACCAGGCGCATGAAAGTCCGCTCACGATGTGCCAGATGCCCCAGAGCCCGGCAATGATCACCATGCCTGCGTCGGAGTTGAACTGCACGGCAATGATGCCCAGCGCCAGACCGGAATTCTGCATCCCGCCTTCAATCATCACGGCGCGCCTGTCTCGCTCGCTCACCTGCATCGCCACCGACGTGACCCAGCCAGCAAAAAGGCCAAATGCGTTGTGCAGCACGACGACGAGAAGCATCGGCAAAAGACCCATCGTCAGCAGTTGCTGCTGGCGGATCAGCCCGAACACAATGAACGCGAACAGCGCAACGAGCGAGAAGTTCGCCAGCGGTTTCTGGATTCGCGCGGTCACCGCTGGCAGCCGATGTGCGAACACCAGGCCCAGCGTCATCGGAATTGCGAGCAGCACGAGCAAGCTGATCCAGATACCTGATGCGTCGATCTCCAGGGTCTTCAGCCATGAAGCCGTGGCGGGGTTCGCGGCCACCATCCAGCTGAAATTGAAGGGCGTCAACACGAGCGCCATGAGGGCCGCCACTGCAGACACGCTCATGGACAGCGCAGTGTTGCCTCGCCCGAAATGCGTGATCACATTGGAAAGACTTCCGCCGGGACACGCCGCCACCAGGATCATGGCCGCCTCCACATTGGGCGGGAGGTCCAGCACCATCGTCGCGGCCCATGTCCCCACGGGCAGGAGGATGAACTGCGGAATCAGTCCGCAGATGACGGCGCGGGGCGACTGCGCGACCCGCCGGAAATCATCGACCTTGAGCTCCAGTGCCACCGAAAAAACCATCGTGGCCAGAACCAGGCTCAGGACGAGCTGTGTTGTTGACATGCCCTGTGCTCCTGCCTGCGAGGGTAAACCGGCGGAAGGCCCGTAAAATCAAGGGTTTTCGCGTGCATTCGCGCGAATTCCATCCTGTTTCGTGGCCAGGCCCGCCGCCCTCACGGAGCTAGAGAATCAAAAACCCATGTTGACCTTCCAGCAAATCATCCTGTCCCTGCAGTCCTATTGGGACAAGCAGGGGTGTGCGCTGCTCCAGCCCTACGACATGGAGGTGGGCGCGGGCACCTCGCACACGGCCACGTTCCTGCGAGCGCTCGGCCCCGAACCCTGGAAAGCCGCTTACGTGCAGCCTAGCCGCCGCCCCAAGGACGGACGTTACGGCGAGAACCCCAACCGCCTGCAGCACTACTACCAGTACCAGGTCGTTCTCAAGCCCGCGCCCTCGAACATCCTGGAGCTGTATCTCGGCTCTCTCGAGGCCCTTGGGTTCGATCTGAAGAAGAACGACATCCGCTTTGTTGAAGACGACTGGGAAAATCCCACGCTCGGCGCCTGGGGCCTGGGCTGGGAGGTCTGGCTCAATGGCATGGAAGTCACGCAATTCACCTATTTCCAGCAGGTCGGCGGCATCGACTGCAAGCCGATCACCGGCGAAATCACCTACGGCCTGGAGCGGCTTGCGATGTACCTGCAGGGCGTCGATAACGTCTACAACCTGAAGTGGACCGAGGGCCTGAGCTACGGCGACGTGTACAAGCAAAATGAAGTTGAACAGTCCACGTACAACTTCGAGCACAGCGATGCGGACTTCCTGTTCACTGCATTCGGCGCACACGAGAAGCAGGCGAAATACCTGGTGGAGCAGCAACTCGCATTACCTGCATACGAGCAGGTTCTGAAAGCAGCACACAGCTTCAACTTGCTGGATGCGCGCGGCGCTATCAGCGTCACTGAGCGTGCCGCCTACATCGGCCGGATTCGCAATCTCGCACGTGCAGTGGCTCAAAGCTACTACGAGAGCCGTGAGCGCCTGGGCTTTCCGATGGCGCCGCGTGAATGGGTGGACCAGATGCCCAGAAAGTCGCCCGCTGCGGCGATGGGGGCATAAGACATGGCAACACATAACCTTCTCGTTGAACTCTTCGTCGAAGAGCTGCCGCCCAAGGCGCTCAAGAAACTCGGCGATGCCTTTGCTGGCGTCCTGTTCGAGCAACTCAAGGCGCAAGGCCTTGCCACTGCTGAGTCGTCTCTCACTTCGTTTGCCTCCCCGCGTCGCCTCGCTGCGCATGTAAGCGACGTTGCAAGCGAAGCCGCCGACAAGGCCGTATCGCAAAAGCTGATGCCGGTCAGCGTGGGTCTCGACGCAACCGGCAACGCTACGCCAGCGCTGCTCAAGAAGCTGCAATCGCTGGGGGCTGACGCGTCGGCCGTCGCGGGGCTCAAGCGCGTGATGGATGGCAAGGCGCAAGCGCTCTTCTACGAAAGCGATGTGAAGGGCGCCACCCTCGCGGAGGGCTTGCATAAGGCGCTGGCAGAAAGCATCGCCAAGCTGCCTATTCCCAAGGTCATGACCTACCAGCTGGCCGACGGCTGGACCGATGTGAAGTTCGTGCGCCCGGCGCATTCGCTCATCGCCTTGCACGGCAGCACGGTTGTGCCGATCGAAGCGCTGGGACTGAAGGCCAGCAATTCGACTGGCGGCCACCGGTTCGAAGCGGCAGTAAACCCTGTTCTGGTGACCGATGCCGACAGCTATGCCGCGACGCTTGAAAAGGACGGCTGCGTCATCGCAAGTTTCCAGACGCGGCGCGCCCAGATCGTGCGGCTGCTCGCAGACGCTGCGGCGAAAGTCGGCGGCGGAGCACGCGCAATTGAAGACGACGCGCTGCTCGACGAAGTGACCTCACTGGTCGAGCGACCCAATGTGCTCATCTGCCAGTTCGAAACGGAATACCTCGAAGTGCCTCAGGAGTGCCTCATCCTCACCATGAAGGCCAACCAGAAGTACTTTCCCCTGCTCGACGCCGGCGGCAAGCTCACCAATCAGTTCCTGGTCGTCAGCAACATCCGTCCAGTCGATCCGAGCGCGGTGATCGGCGGCAATGAGCGCGTTGTTCGACCGCGCCTGGCCGACGCCAAGTTCTTCTTCGACCAGGACCGCAAGAAGACGCTTGCATCGCGCGTTGAAGGGCTCGGCAAGGTCGTGTATCACAACAAGCTCGGCACGCAGGGCGAGCGCATCGAGCGGGTGCGCGCCCTGACTCGAAGCATTGGCATGCAGCTGGGAGGTGATGCTCTCGCGGAGCGCGCCGATCGCGCGGCTCAACTGGCAAAAGCCGACTTGCTCACCGACATGGTCGGCGAGTTCCCGGAACTGCAGGGCATCATGGGTCGTTACTACGCGCTCAATGACGGCCTGGGCCAGGAGATCGCGGACGCCATCGAAGATCACTACAAGCCCAGATTCGCAGGCGACGAATTGCCGCGCAGCAATACAGGTGTTGCGGCGGCTCTGGCCGACAAACTGGAAACGCTCGCGGGCCTCTTTGCGATCGGTCAATTGCCCACCGGCGACAAGGACCCGTTTGCGCTGCGACGTCATGCCCTGGGCATCGTGCGAATGCTCAGCGAAAAAGACCTGCCGCTGGCCCTGAACGATCTGGTTGGCGACGCGGTTGCCTTGTTTCCGCAGGCCGACGCAAAGACTTCGGACCTGTTGCTCGACTTCATCTACGACCGCCTCGCCGGCACCTTGCGCGAGCAGGGGTACAGCGCTCAGGAAGTCGATGCTGTCCTTGCCTTGCGCCCCCAGCGACTGGGCGACATTTCCAGGCGCCTTGCAGCCGTGCGGGCCTTCGCCGCGCTGCCTGAGGCCCCGGCACTTGCCGCCGCCAACAAACGCATCGGAAATATTCTAAAGAAGGCCGAAAAGGCCGATCCGCATGTGAGCGAGACGCTGCTCCAGGAAGACGCCGAAAAGGCGCTTCACGCCATGACGCAAAAGGTCGCGCCGCTGGCGAACGCGCAGTTCGAGGCAGGTGACTACACCGCGTCGCTGCAAACGCTGGCTGCGCTTCGCGCAACCGTCGACGCGTTCTTTGACGGTGTGATGGTGAATGCAGACGAGATGGACTTGCGCCTGAACCGCCTGGGTCTGCTCGCCACGCTGCACCAGGCGATGAACCGGGTGGCCGACCTGTCCCGTCTCGCGGCGTAACATCGCGCATCATGAAACTCGTCATCCTCGATCGCGACGGCACCATCAATGCCGACAGCGACGAATTCATCAAGTCGCCGGACGAGTGGACGCCGCTGCCGGGCGCTCTTGAAGCGATCGCTCGCCTCAACCATGCGGGGTGGCATGCGGTGATCGCATCCAACCAGTCCGGCCTCGGCCGCGGCCTGTTCGATGTGGGCTCGCTGAACGCGATGCACGCCAAGATGCACAAGATGCTGGCGACGCAAGGTGGACGTATCGATGCGGTGTTCTATTGCCCGCACACCCCTGATGAGGGATGCCAGTGCCGCAAGCCGCTCCCGGGTTTGTTCGAGCAGATCGCAGAGCGTTTCGGCGTGGACCTCAAGGGGACGCCGGTTGTCGGTGATGGCTTGCGTGACCTGCAGGCTGGATCGCTTGCCGGCTGCGAGCCGCACTTGGTGCTTACCGGCAAGGGCGCAGCTCTGAAGGGCCAGGCGCTGCCGGCCGATTACCCTCCGGGCACGCAAGTGCATGAAGACCTGTGTGCGTTTGCCGACTGGCTGATCGCACGCAGCGTGCCCAAGACCGCCGTCTGAAGTCCCCCCCGATGCCCCTGATTCGTTCCATTCTCCACGCGCTCTGGATGCTCGTGACCGTCATTCCCTGGGGCATCTGGATGGTGACCTCGTCGATCTGGAGCACCGGCACGCAGATGTGGTGGAAGGCGCAGCGGTGGTTGACCTGGGCCGTCGGTCCCATCGGGCGCGCCATCTTGGGAATCGAGGTGCGCGTCTCGGGCTATGAGAATTTGCCCATTGGCGAGAAGAGCCCTGCCATTTTGCTGGTCAAGCATCAGTCCACGCTGGAGACCTTTCTCATCCCCACGTTGATGCCGCATCCGCTGGCCTTTGTCTTCAAGCGCGAGTTGATTTTTGTGCCGTTTTTCGGTTGGGCGATGGGTCGCATGGACATGATCCACATCGACCGCAGCCTGAAGGCGCAGGCTTTTTCCAGGGTGGTGGAGCAGGGCAAGCGACTGTTGGCCGAAGGCGTGTGGGTCATCATGTTTCCCGAGGGCACACGCATTCCTCGCGGGCAGAAGGGCGTGTACAAGCATGGCGGAACGCGTCTGGCGGTTGAAACAGGCGCACCTGTGATTCCCATCGCCGTGACGTCCGCCAAGGTCTGGCCACGCAAGGCGTTCATCAAGCGACCCGGCATAGTCGATGTGTCCATCGGAAAGCCAATCCCCAGCCAGGGCCGCGAGCCTGACGAACTGCTGCGTGAAGTCGAAACCTGGATCGAAGCCGAGATGCATCGCCTGGACCCAGAGGCTTACAAATAATGCCACTGAGGCCGCGAGGCCAGCCGCTAAACTCGGGCCCCATGCACCGGCTGCTGCAGCTCACCCTCGATCTCTTCGACACCACGTCTGAATCCCCCGCGCCTGAACAGCGTGCAATTCCCCTGGTTCCCCCGGTTCCCCCGGCTTCTTCGGCTCCGGCCAGCCCTTCGCCCAGGCCACGCAAGTCCACCGCCGCATCTGCGCCTGTTGCGCCCACTACGACCGAGCCGCGCCTGGACGAGCTGCTTCAACCCGCATCGTTTCGTCATCCGCGTGCCAACCGCGAGGCGCTTCTGGGCGACTCGGTCGTCGCCTTCGAACTGCGCCGCGGCAAGCGCCGCAGCATTGGCTTTAGCGTCGGCCCCGAAGGATTGAGCGTCACCGCGCCAAAGTGGGTGCCCCTGGGCGAGATCGACGCGGCCCTCAAGACCAAGTCCGAGTGGATCTTGAAGAAGCTCGACGCCGCGCACGAGAGGCATCGCCGAATCGAGTCAGCACGCATCGAATGGAAAGATGGCGCCACCTTTCCTTATCTCGGTGAAGACGTCATCGTGGTGCTGGATCCGCGCCATGCATTCACTGAAGTAGGTGCCGTGCTCAACACGGATGGGAACGCCTTGCCAGGCATGCCGCGCCTTACATTGCATGTGGGACTGCCTCACAGCGCAACGCACGAACAGGTGCGCGATTCGGTGCAGGCGTGGCTGATGCGTCAGGCCAAATTACTGTTTACCGAGCGACTCGATCACTTCGCGCCTCGCCTGGGCGTGCGCTGGCGCAAGCTGGTGTTGAGCAACGCCGGTACACGTTGGGGAACCGCCCATTCCGACGGGCTGATACGCCTCAACTGGCGGCTGATCCACTTCCGGCGGGCGGTGATTGACTATGTTGTCGCACACGAACTGAGTCATCTTCGGGTGATGGACCACAGCCCGCGCTTCTGGGACACGGTGCGCACGGTGGTTCCCGATTTTGCGCAGCTTCGCGGGCAACTCAAGGACGAAGCACTGCCGCCCTGGTGATGCTCAGGCGGCGACGAAACGCCACACGCCGGCGTCGTCCCGCAAGCGCTTCAGCTTCTTCTCATACCAGAGCAGGTGCAGGTGCGCGAGCGCCTCGCCCATGGCAAACGTCGTCTGGTGCAGGTCGAGTTCGCGCTTGAACATGATCGGGAGGATGTCGGCGGCGCAGTGCGGTGACTCTCCACATGCTTGCATCACCTCTGCCAACCGGTCGCGATGATGGTCATGCAGCTGCTTGATGCGCTCATGCAGGCCGCGAAATGGTTTGCCGTGGGACGGCAGGGTCAGCGTGCCTGAAGGCAAGTCGGCGAAGCGATCAATCGACGCAAGGAACGCTCGCAACGGATCGGATTCGGGCTCGACGTCGTACACGCTCACGTTGGTCGAGATGCGAGGCAGCATCATGTCGCCCGAGATTAATACTTGCGGGTCGTCGCAATAGAGTGCGATATGTTCTGGCGCATGGCCGTATCCGCTGATGCAACGCCACCTGCGCCCACCGATGACCAACGTGTCTCCATCCTGCATGCGATGGAAGGAGGAGGGCACGCCTGGCACCATCGAGGGGTAATAATTGGTGCGCGCGCGAATCTTCGCGATCGAATCCTCATCGACAAGACCGTGCGCTGCGAAAAAATCCGCTGTGTGGTCGCCGCCGAAACCGGTGGTGCTGATGGATGCCAGCCGCGCCGCGTTGAAGTCGGTTGCGCTGATCCACAGTGGCGCGTCCCATCGTTCGCACAACCACGATGCAAGTCCGATGTGATCGGGATGCATGTGCGTCACGATGACTCGCAGGATCGGCAGGCCATCGAGCTGACTGTTGAATATCTGCTCCCATTGGGCTTTCGCTTCATCGCGGCTGATACAGCAATCGACCACGCTCCAGCCCTGGCGGCCGTCGATCTCATCGCGCAGCAGCCACAAGTTGATATGGTTCAGCTGGAAGGGCAGCGCCATGCGAATCCACTTGACTGCAGGCGCGAGGCCGCTGCGCTCACCTTCGCAGACAACGAGCGATTCGCCGCCCGCAGGCAGTGCTTCATCAAAGGGATATTCCAGCAGCGCTTCGAGGGAGTTCATGGAGTCTAGATGATTGACGTTGACGTAAACGTCATATGTAATCGCATTGTAGGGATGGGGCTTCTGCCCTGCTGTCCCCTTGCATACACGGGTTCGAACCGATGGCCACCACGACTTATACGATCAGCGACCTGGCGAAGGAATTCGACCTCACCACGCGAGCCATGCGCTTTTACGAAGACATGGGTCTGCTGCAACCCGAACGGTCCGGCCCCGGCGGTCGCAACCGGATCTACAGTTCGCGCGACCGCACTCGTCTTAAACTCACGCTGCGCGCTAAGCGGCTGGGCCTGTCGCTGACCGAGGCGCGCGAGATCATCGACATGTACGACAGCCCTCGCGATACCGGTCCGCAGCTCAAGAAGTTCCTGACCGTGCTTGCGCTGCATCGCAGGCAGCTCGAAGAGCAGATGGCCGATCTGCAGGCCAATCTGGAAGAGGTCAAGGTTCATGAAAAGGAAGCCCGAGCCCTTCTGGCACGCTCGGAAAAAGCCCGTCAGGCAGCCTGAGCCTGAGTCCGGAACAACGGGTGTATGCATAATTGACGTTTACGTAAACGTCAGCCATTCACGTCACATGAACGGAGCCGCCGTGGCCGACCTGCCCGACCTGCGATTCGATCCCAAGGATGCTGATTTCGACTCTCGCGTGCGCGCGAGCTTCGAGCGACAGGCCGCGATGCAAACCATTGGCGCAACACTCACGAAGGTGGAGCCCGGCGTGGTCTGGATCGAGATGCCGTGGGCACAGGCCCTCACGCAGCAGCACGGCTTCCTGCATGCCGGCATGGTCGCCACCGCGCTTGATTCGGCGTGCGGCTATTGCGCCTTCACCTTGATGCCCTCCGACGCGGCGGTGCTCACCATCGAATACAAGATCAATCTGCTCGCTCCCGCAAAAGGTGAGCGCTTTCGCATGGAAGGCCAGGTCATCAAGCCCGGCCGCACGGTGACGGTAGCTGAAGGCCGGGCCTATGCGATAGACGGCGGCCAGGAAAAGCTGATTGCCACCATGGGGTGCACACTCATGGCCGTGGTCGGACGCGCAGGCATCCGGCACTGACAACCCACATCGAGAGGAGACACGACATGAACCTTCCGGGCCTGAATTTCCAGCTGGGCGAAGACATCGACGCGCTGCGCGATGCCGTACGTTCATTTGCAGAGGCCGAGATCGCGCCGCGCGCAGCCGAGATCGACAGGAGCGACCAGTTCCCGATGGACCTGTGGCGAAAGATGGGCGATCTCGGCGTGCTGGGAATCACGGTGCCCGAAGAATTCGGCGGCGCGAACATGGGCTACCTCGCGCACATGATCGCGATGGAAGAAATCTCGCGCGCGTCTGCATCGGTCGGTCTCTCGTATGGGGCGCACAGCAACCTGTGCGTGAACCAGCTCAAGCGCAACGGCACCGATGAGCAGCGCAAGAAGTTCCTGCCCAAGCTGATCTCGGGTGAGCACGTCGGCGCGTTGGCCATGAGCGAGGCGGGTGCGGGCAGCGACGTCATTTCGATGAAGCTCAAGGCCGAGGAAAAGGGCGGTTACTACGTGCTGAATGGCACCAAGATGTGGATCACCAACGGCCCGGACGCTGACACCATGGTCGTCTATGCCAAGACCGAACCGGAACTTGGCGCTCGCGGCGTCACTGCATTCATCGTCGAAAAGGGCATGAAGGGTTTTTCCACGGCGCAAAAGCTCGACAAGCTGGGCATGCGCGGCAGCCACACGGGCGAGATGGTGTTCAACAACGTCGAAGTACCGCTGTCGAATGTACTGGGCACGCTCAACGGCGGTGCCAGGGTTTTAATGTCGGGGCTCGACTACGAACGCGCGGTGCTGGCCGCCGGGCCGATCGGCATCATGCAGGCGGTGATGGACAACGTTGTCCCCTACACGCACGACCGGAAACAGTTCGGCCAGAGCATCGGCGAATTCCAGCTGATACAGGGCAAGGTGGCCGACATGTACACCGTGCTGCAGGCAGGACGCGCATTCTGCTACACGGTGGGCAAAAACCTCGACATGCTCGGCTCCGAGCACGTGCGGCAGGTGCGGAAGGACTGCGCCTCGGTCATTTTGTGGTGCGCCGAAAAGGCGACCTGGATGGCCGGTGAGGGCATCCAGATCTTCGGCGGCAACGGCTACATCAACGAGTACCCGCTCGGCCGCCTCTGGCGCGATGCGAAGCTGTACGAGATCGGCGCTGGCACCAGCGAGATCCGTCGCATGCTGATCGGCCGCGAACTGTTCGCAGAAACGATGTAGTTGTCCATGAGGCCAAAATAGCGACATGACCACCTCAATCTCCAACCTTTTTACGCACAACCGCGCCTGGGCCGCCGAGATGGAGCGCACGCGTCCAGGCTTCTTCACCAGCCTGGTCAAGCAGCAGACGCCCAAATTCATGTGGATCGGCTGCAGTGACTCCCGCGTGCCCGCCAACCAGATCACCGGGCTAGAACCCGGTGAGGTGTTCGTTCACCGCAACATCGCGAACGTCGTTGTTCACTCGGATCTGAACGCGCTGTCCGCCATCCAGTTTGCAGTGGATATGCTCAAGGTCGAGCACATCATGGTGGTCGGGCATTACGGCTGCGGCGGCGTCCTGACGGCACTGGCTGGCGGCCGCATCGGCCTGGCCGACAACTGGATTCGTCATATCCAGGATGTGCGTGATCGCCACCGCGGTCTGCTGGACACGCTGCCTGAAAGCAAGCGGGCCGACGCGCTTGTTGACCTCAACGTGATCGAGCAGGTTGTGAACGTTTGCGTGAGCACTGTGATGGTCGACGCCTGGGCCAAAGGCCAGAAGGTGACCATTCACGGCTGGGCATTTGGCGTGCATGACGGGCTGCTGCAAGACTTGCACATGTCGGTGACAAGCACCGATTCCATCGAGCCGTTGTATCGCGCCGCTGTCCAGGGCGTCATCGCCGCGCGCAGCAAATAGCAGAAACGACCGGCTTCCATGTTCCCCCAGCGCCTCGATTCGCCGCTGGCCTACGACATCGCAAAGGCGATGATGGATGGCTTCAACCGGCACTACCGGCTCTTTCGCACGGAGTCGGCACGTGCAAAGCACCGTTTCGAGACTGCCGACTGGCACGGACAGCAGCGGGCCCAGCGCGAACGCATCGAGTTCTACGATCTACGCGTCAAAGAAGCGACGACTCGGCTCGAGAAAGAATTCAAGGCGGGCGAACAACCGATGGATGTTTGGCAGCAGGTCAAGCTTCACTACATCGGCCTGCTCGTCGACCACCATCAGCCGGAGCTGGCAGAGACCTTCTTCAATTCGGTCACGACCAAGATCCTGCATCGCACGCACTTCCACAACGACTTCATTTTTGTGCGTCCCGCGGTCAGCACGGAATACATCGAAAACGACGAGCCGGCCGCTCTTCCGACCTATCGCGCCTACTACCCCACGCGCGAATCACTGGGCGAAACCGTCACGCGCATCGTGGACAACTTCCAGCTGCAGCGTCCATTCGAAGACCTCGCGCGCGATTCCAGTTACGTGCTGGAGGCGATGAGCGCCCGGCTGAAGGGTGTGACGTTGCGCGCCAATTTCCAGATTCAGGTGCTGGCATCGCTCTTCTTTCGCAACAAGGGTGCGTACATCGTCGGCAAGATCATCAATGGCTTCAACGAGGTTCCATTCGCCCTGCCGATCCTGCACACTGAAGACGCGAAGCTCATCATCGATGCGTGTCTGTTCGGCGAAGATGAATTGCAGGCGCTGTTTTCGTTTGCGCGTGCGTACTTCATGGTGGACATGGAGATTCCGTCGGCCTACGTGCAGTTCCTGCGGTCGCTCATGCCGCGCAAGCCTCGCAACGAGATCTACAACGCCCTCGGCCTGGCCAAGCAGGGCAAGACGCTGTTCTACCGCGACTTTCTCTATCACCTCAAGCATTCCAGCGACATGTTCCGTATTGCGCCCGGCATCAAGGGCATGGTCATGCTGGTGTTCGATCTTCCTTCGTTCCCGTATGTCTTCAAGCTGATCAAGGACTACTACCCCCCGCAGAAAGACACGACGCGCGAGCAGATCAAGGGCAAATACCTGCTTGTGAAACAGCATGATCGCGTGGGCCGCATGGCAGACACGCTGGAATACAGTGAGGTCGCCTTCGCGCGTGACCGATTCGAGGAAGAGTTGATCGAAGAGATTCGCAAGTTCGCACCCAGCCAGCTGGAAATCAGTGACAGGGATGGCGATGGCCGTGAAGAGGTCGTCATCAAGCACCTCTACATCGAGCGGCGAATGATCCCGCTCAACATCTATCTTCAGGAAGCCTTCGATGCACGCGGCACGCCGCAGGCGCTGGACCAGATAGAGCGTGCCGTCATCGAGTACGGCAATGCAATCAAGGACCTGGTCGCGGCGAACATCTTCCCCGGCGACATGCTCTGGAAGAATTTCGGCGTGACGCGCAACGGCAAGGTCGTGTTCTACGACTACGACGAAATCGAATACATCACCGACGTGAACTTTCGCAAGGTGCCGCAACCGCGCAATGACGAAGAAGAGATGTCGGGCGAGACCTGGTACAACGTCGGCCCCAAGGACGTGTTCCCGGAGACCTTTGGTCCTTTCCTGCTGGGCAATCCGGCGGTGCGCCAGGTCTTCATGAAGCACCATGCGGATCTGCTCGAAGCGGCTTTCTGGCAGACGTACAAGGAGCGCATCCAGGCCGGTTACGTGCACGATGTGTTCCCTTACGACCATGAAAGGCGTTTCAGCCGAATCCATGTACCGGCGAAGGAGGCAGCGTGAGTGCCCACGACGCCTGGGAACTTGCGAGCTTCATCGTCACGGTGGTGGCCCTGCCGTTTGCGATCATCTTTTTTGCCCTCGAGCAGCGCAAGGAACGCGACAACGAAGAGGAAGCGGCCTATCAGCTGCTTTCAGATGCCTACAACGACTTCCTCAAGGTGGTGCTGGCCAACCCTGACCTGCATCTGCGGACCAACGAGCCACTTGTCAACCCGACGATCGAACAGAACGAGCGCATGCTGGTGATATTCGACATGCTGATGTCGTTATTCGAGCGGGCTTATCTTGTGGCCTACAAGCCGCGCATGACGGAGGTGGAGTCGCGCCGCTGGAACAGCTGGGACGACTACATGCGTGAGTGGTGTCATCGCGAAGATTTTCACAATGCATTGCCGCTCTTGCTGCGCGGTGAAGACCCCGAGTTCCAGACGTACCTGCGGCGCATTGCCGACGAAGAGCGTGGCCGCGTGATTGCGCCAGCCTGACCCTCAACTCAAACTGAAAAGGAGCTACTCAATGTCTGATTCCATCGTTATCACCGGAGCTGCCCGTACGCCCATGGGCGGCTTCCAGGGCGACTTCTCCTCGCTGGCTGCGCATGATCTCGGAGGGGCCGCGATCCGCGCAGCCGTCGAGCGCGCGGGCGTTTCGGGTGATGCCGTCGGTGAAGTGCTGTTCGGCAACTGCCTGATGGCAGGTCAGGGGCAAGCGCCCGCCCGCCAGGCGGCCTTCAAGGCGGGGCTTCCCAAGAGTGCGGGAGCTGTCACGCTGTCGAAGATGTGCGGCTCGGGGATGAAGGCCGCGATGTTCGCGCACGACATGCTCCTGGCTGGCACGCACGAGGTGATGGTGGCTGGCGGCATGGAGAGCATGACCAACGCGCCGCATCTGCTGCTGAAGGGCCGCAGCGGCATTCGCATCGGCCACGACCGCATCTATGACCACATGATGCTTGACGGACTCGAAGATGCCTACGAACCCGGTCGGGCGATGGGCACATTCGGCGAAGACTGTGCGGCCAAATACAACTTCACCCGCGAAGCGCAAGACGCATTTGCGATTGCCAGCGTGCAGCGTGCGAAGGCCGCCACCGAGTCCGGTGCTTTCGCAGTCGAGATCACACCCGTCACCGTCAAGACTCGCGCCGGGGAAGTCATCGTCTCCATCGACGAAGGCCCCGGGAAGGTCAAGCTCGACAAGATCGCCACGCTCAAGCC
>JBKJKT010000092.1:0-6651 GCA_046597415.1 Ramlibacter sp. | reverse complement strand
AACAACGCGATGCGCGAGCGCGATGGCTCAGCCTTCTGCTCGGCGGGGGGGGTGGACGGCATGGTGGGCATTGGGAGTTGCAACACCAGTTGTACGCGCGGAAAACGGGCAATCCTGTCGGATGCAGCCCTCTTCGCGGTAGGACAGAGGCGGCGGCTGGTGTCTCAGCCGGGCTTCGGCGATAGTCTGGCGGCCTGCGAGCATGAGGTCAGCAAGACGCGACAGGCGTCCGCGCGGTACGACCTGTTAAACCGATGCATCCCGAAAGGCCCGAAGCACCGTATTGATACGAGTCTGGTATCCAGGCCCCTGCGCTTTGAACCATTCCAGAACGTCCTGATCCAGTCGCAACGACACTGCGGCTTTCGACGGCAACGGGGCAAGTCCTCGCCGGACGACACCACGAACAATATGCCGAACCTGCGCCTCGGGATGTTCCTCACCTGGCGCGGCGGCTTCAGCTTTGAGCCGAGCCCAATCAGTTCTGGATTTCACTGAAATAGATTTGCGCTTCGCACTTTGTGGCTTTGCGGAACGAGATGACGCGGATTTCATATTCACTCTCCGTATGAACTACTGAAACGGGGTCGAGCCCATTCACAAATGAGTCAAATCCAGCCCCTTGCCCTTACCCGTGCCCTTGCCCTTGCCCTATTGCACCTTCGAAGTCGAAGGCGGCTGATCCCCCGCCGATGTGAAAATCTGCGCCGCATCCACCGCATCAAACCGGTATTGCTGCCCGCAGAAATCACACCCCACTTCAATATCGCCGCGCTCTTCCAGAATGCTTTCAGCTTCCGCAGCGCCCAGTCCGCGGATCATGTTCGCCACGCGTGCCCTGCTGCACGTACAAGCGAACTTGGGCGTTTGCGGATCGAACCGCAAGACGCGCTCTTCCCAGAACAGCCGCCGCAAGATCGTCTCCACATCCAGCTCCAGCAATTCGTCCCGCTTCAAACTGCGCGAAAGAATCGAGATGCGGTTGTAGTCTTCGTTCCTGCCGATCTCGTCTTCGTTCTCGCGGCTCACCATGCTGCCCGCAAGATTGCCCTCGCCCTTTACAGGCAAGCGCTGGATCAGGAGGCCCGCTGCCACCTTGGCATCGGCGGCGAGGATGAGCGTCGTATCGAGCTGCTCCGACTGCAGCATGTAGTGCTCCAGCACATCGGACAGCTTGTCGAGCTTCTCATTCTTGTCGCCATGCAACGGCACCACCCCTTGATACGGCTGCTGGCCAGGAAACCGGTCTTTGGGGTCGAGCGTGATTGCGCAGCGGCCCTTGTTGTCCAGGTTCACCAGATCGGGCAGCCGCGCATTCACACTCACATCGCCCACGACCTTTGCGGTCACACGCAGCGCCATGTCGTGCTGCACTTCAGCCACGGCCACCTTGACCGGGCCATCACCAAAGATCTGCAGCACCAGCGCACCATTGAACATGATGTTCGACTGCATCAGCACGCCGGCCGCTGCCATCTCACCGAGCAGTTCGGCCACGGGCGGCGGCCATGCGCCGGTGGTGTTGTTCGTCTGCCGGCGCGCCAGGATTTCGGTCCACGAGTCTGTCAGGCGCACGATGCTGCCGCGTACCGGCAACCCATCAAAAATAAACTTATGCAGTTCGGACATTCAATCGATCCGTTTCAGGCTTCTGGCAAAGAGCTTTGCGTTATCGACATAGTGCTCGGCCAGATGAGACATCTGCTCGATCTGCGCGGCGTCGAGCGTGCGGATCACGCGCGCCGGCGAGCCGACGATGAGCGAGTTGTCCGGGAATTCCTTGTTCTCGGTGACCACGCTGCCCGCACCGACGATGCAGTTCTTTCCGATCTTCGCGCCGTTGAGCACCACGGCCTGTATGCCGATAAGCGCACCGTCGCCGATCGTGCAGCCATGCAGCATGACCTGGTGGCCCACGGTGACGTTGTCGCCAAGGACTACCGGTGTGCCGAAATCGGCATGAACGACTGACAGGTCCTGGATGTTGCTGTTGCGGCCTATCGTGATCTGGTCGCAATCGCCGCGCACCACTGCGCCGCACCAGACGCTCGCGTTTTCGCCCAACGTGACCTGGCCGATCACTTCGGCGCTCTCGGCGACCCACGCGCCCGCCGCCAGTTGCGGGCGCTTGCCATCCACTTCGTAAATCGCCATGGTTTCGCTTTCGTTGAACTGCGAGTTCTGGAATTGTAGGGATGGAGCCTTGTGATGGGCTCTGCAGGCGCTGCGGATTGCCGACCCCCTACAAAAACGCGCAAGCTCGCCTGATAGCGCTTCTCAGGCGCTCGGTGAACCTGATCCGTCCAGCAATTTCATCAACACGACAGGGTCTACCGGCTTGACCATGTGGGCGTCGAACCCAGCTTCGCTGGACTTTCGCCGGTCTTCGTCCTGGCCCCATCCCGTCAGCGCCACCAGGGTCATCTTTTCGCCCCAGGCCTCCTGGCGGATTTTGCGGGCCACCTCGAAGCCGTTGAGCTTGGGCAAGCCGATATCAAGCAGCACCACATCGGGACGGAACCTGTCCGCCGCCGACACCGCTTCGAGTCCGTCGTGCGCGACGCGGATGTCGTGCCCGGTCAGCTCCAGCAGTTCCGCCAGCGACGTAGCTGCATCCCGGTTGTCGTCCACGACCAGGATGCGGCGACGCTGCGCCGGCACCAGCGAGACCGGTTCAGGCATTCCCAGTTCGGCCACGTCTACCAGAGCCGGCAGTCGAACAACGAACTCGCTGCCCTGATTGATGCCGGCACTGCTTGCCCGCACCGTGCCTCCGTGCAATTCCACCAGGCTCTTGACGAGCGTCAGGCCGAGGCCCAAACCACCCCGCGACCGCTCCAGCGACGTGTCGATCTGGGTGAACATTTCGAAGATGCGGGAAAACTGATCCGCCGCAATACCCACCCCGCTGTCGCGCACCCGTACGACAGCCTTCTCGCCGTCGCGCTCCACCACGAGCGCGATGCGACCTCCCCGGTCGGTGAACTTGCAGGCATTGTTGAGCAAATTGCCGATGACCTGCGCAAGTCGGGTCGGGTCGGCATCCACGTACACGGGCTGCGGCGGCAGCGCGACAGTCAGCTCGTGC
Organism: Ramlibacter sp.; assembly: GCA_046597415.1. GTDB lineage: Bacteria > Pseudomonadota > Gammaproteobacteria > Burkholderiales > Burkholderiaceae_C > Ramlibacter. The sequence goes on along the minus strand of JBKJKT010000092.1, from coordinate 3,563 downwards.
TCCATCAGGTCGCAAAACGGCCGGGCGGCCTCGACCGCCTGAAGAACGGCGGTTACGAGGTCAACCCGCCCCTTGCGCAGTTCGATGTTGCCCCGGCTGATGCGGCTCACGTCAAGCAGATCGTCCACCAAACGAACCATCTGTCCGATCTGCCTCTCCATCATCGCGGACGCCGCTTGCACGGCCGTGTTGCCGCTGCCTTTGAGCCGCATCATGTGCAGGGCGTTGCGGATGGGGGCAAGGGGATTGCGAAGCTCGTGGGCCAGCATCGCCAGGAACTCGTTCTTGCGGCGGTCGGCCTCAGTCAGTTCAATGGCGGACCGGCTCAGCGCTTCTTCGGCTTCCTTTCGCGAAGTGACATCGCTCGCGGTGCCGAACCATTCGACGATGTCACCCTTTGCATCGAGCAGCGGAATGGCACGCGAGGACGTCCAGCCGAAAGTGCCGTCCACGCGCAGAACACGGTGCTCCAGTGCGAAATGGCTCTTGCTGCCAATAGCTTCGCCGATGGCCTTCAGCACCTGTGGCTGGTCGTCCGGGTGAATGTATTCCTTGATCCAGCCGCGACGTGGTGCTGTCGTATCGACGATGAAATCGCGGCCGTCCATATGGTGCATCTCGCTCCAGTCCGGACTCATGCGGTAGACCGCATCGGAGCTGGCTTTCACGAATGCGCGCAGTCGCGCCTCGCTCTCGCGCAACGACAAATTGGACTCGCGACGAATCAGGGCCAACTGCAGCTGCGCGCCGACGCGAGCCATCAATTCCCGCGCATGGAACGGCTTGACCAGGTAGTCGTCTGCGCCCGTCTCAAGGCCTTCGTCCCGGCTCTCCTCACCGGCGCGCGCCGTCAGCAGAATCACCGGCAAGCTGCTCGTGGCCGGGTCCGCCCGAAGCTGTGCAAGCAGGCCCAGGCCACTCAGGTTAGGCATCATCACGTCCGCAAGCACCAGGTCAGGTGGATTGCTGCGCACTGCGGCCAGGGCCGCCTCACCGTCGGGCACGGCCTGGACGTCGTACCGATCACCAAGAAGCCGGGCCACGTAGGCGCGCATGTCTGCGTTGTCGTCGGCAAGCAGGATTCGTTGCCGGGCGATCGCAGAACCCTGGCCAGGCTGTGGCGCGAGATGCGGAGCGGGATTGTCCTCGTGTGCGGGGAGCCAACGCTTGGCTTGCACGGTGTAGTGGCCAGGCGGCAGTGAGCTGGGGACGGCTGCTCCGCCCGGCACCACGCGGTCGATTGGCAAGTGGCTGGCCCCCTTGGGAATCTCCACGACGAAGACACTGCCCTGCCCATGCACGCTCTCGACCGTTACCGTGCCGCCATGTTGCGCGACGAGATCCCGCACCAGCGCCAGCCCGATGCCGGTGCCTTCGTGTGATCGGGCGCGTACCCCTTCGACGCGGTGAAAGCGTTCGAAAATGTGAGGCAACTGCGCCGCGGCGATGCCGGCGCCTGTGTCACGCACCGACAATTGCACGGCCTGGCCAGCGTCTTTGAGCGTGACGGTGATCGATCCCTGGAGCGTGAATTTGAACGCGTTGGAAATCAGGTTCAGGACGACTTTCTCCCACATGTCGCGATCCACGTAGACCGGCTCGATCAAAGGCGGGCAGTCCACGACGAGCCGCATGCCGGCCTTTTCGACAGCGGACTGGAACACGCTGGCCAGTTCGCCGGTCACGCTGGCAAGGTCCGTCGCCTGGTAAGTCGCTCGCACGCGACCGGCTTCGACGACAGAGAAATCCAGCAGCGTATTGACCAGCTTCAGCAGGCGCAATCCGTTTCGGTGGACGACGCCGATCTGTTCATGAGCGCTGGGCGGCAAGACGCCGTGCTGCATCTCCAGCAGCTCCTGCGCCGGTCCGAGCAACAAGGTCAGGGGAGTGCGGAACTCGTGGCTCACGTTGCTGAAGAAATCCGTCTTCGCACGGTCCAGCGCGATCAGCGCTTCGGCCCGCTTGCTCTCTTCCTCATGGGCGCGGGCGTTGCCCACTGCAGAGGTGACCGCAGCAGCAAGCATTTCATAAAAGCCCATGTAAATCTCGTTCAGAGCCAGCCGGGGACTGACCCCGAATACGATCACGGCCATCGGGGTGTCCACGCCAGGAGGTGTGACCGGTAGCAGCAGCGCCGATCGCACGGCTTCCGGGTAGGCCGTGCAGTGAACCGACCCGAAGCGCTGCTCAAGGTCATCGAGCTGCAGAGCCGTGCCCGACGAAGCCACCTCGCCCAGGGGCCATGACAACTGGCTCGGTGCGAGCAGCTCAACCGACGCTGGGCAGGCGACACTCGCTGCACCCAGCCCCGTTTGCGCTACCAGACGAGCCCGCTGGGCCGTGCGATCAAGCAGATAGATCAGTGCGAAGGGAAGGTCGAGTTGATACTGGGCGAATGTCTGGCAGCTCAAGTTGATCGCTTCGTCGATCGACTTGGCCTTGCTCGCGAAGGTGGCAAGGTCGCGCAAGGCGCGGGTGCGGCGCTCGGCCAGCACCTTCGCGGTCATCTCGATAACCGGATGGAACAGCCCGCCGATCTGTCCGTTGTCGCTGCGGATCGGGCTGAACGAGAACGTAAAAAAGCACTCTTCGTTGTACCCATGGCGATCCAGAAAGATGTGCTGGTCCTCAAGGAAGGCGGTATCGCCCACAAGGGCAGAGGCATGCGCCGCGCCGATCACCGACCAGGCCTTGATCCAGCACTGCTGAAAGTTCTGGCCCATCGATTGCGGGTGCTTGCCTCCGCAAATCACCCGATAACCGTCGTTGTAGATCTGGACCAGCCCTGGCCCCCAGATGATGCAGATGGGGAGGTCCGAGGCCAGACACATGTTGACCGTGGTTCGCAGGCTCTGCGGCCAGGAGTCCAGGGGTCCAAGCGGCGTCAGCGACCAGTCCATCGACCGCACCAGCTGCCCCATCTCCCCACCACCCACGATCCAGTCGGCGGGCGTGGTGTCTGAATTCCGTGGCAGTGTCATTCGATCTTTCGCCCGATGGGATTGCACCAGAGTCGAATTGATCAAGGCTCCAGAAGGAAGAGTTCAACTCGTTGGTATTGCAAGCCAATGAGCAAGCCAATGCCTGTACCACACCGGCCAATCAAGCCAGATAGTGCCATACATCGACTGCCAGGCAGCGATTCAGCCACAAAACCAACAAGCTTCAACTGGACTCAAGCCTTCGAACGAATGGACATTCATTCAACGCCAGAATTTCGCATTCAGTTCGACTTCATCGAGCATTGCGCAATCCTCAACATTTGCCCCATGAAATCGATCAGAGAACAAGCCCTGGACGTGCTTTTGGAGCACGACTCCGGTGCGAAAGTGGCGCGAGCACTGGAACTTGCAATCAGCGGTTCCATTGGAGAGCAACTTCAACTGTCGGAGCCGCCTGGCATCCCCGGTCGGCCAGAACGCCCGCTGCTTGTGGCGCACACGGCATTGAAGCATCGATCGCCAGGCTGATGTCGACCACTCTGCGGCGTGAAGCGCTGGTCATTCTGCGCGATGAGATCCAGCACGACCGCATCGGGAATTTTTGGTGCCGGACGCTGTGCG
>JBKJKT010000048.1:0-9723 GCA_046597415.1 Ramlibacter sp. | reverse complement strand
TTTTGCCCCGCACACAGACGCTCGCCTTGACGGACCCAGGCGCGTAATACAGGCCGGCATGAATGACCTCGCTGTTGCGTGAACTCACGCCCTGTCCGATGGCTGTCTGCGATTCAGCGACGATGACTTCGCGACCCGCCAACGCGAGCGCACGCCCCACAGCCAGACCCACGGCGCCGGCTCCTATGACCAAGGCGTCGATGCGATCCATCAGTTGGGAACGTGAACGTCAGCGAACATGATTTTTCATGGCGCCATTGTGGCTCACGAGTCCTGAGATGTGAGGGCGGGGGGATCGAAGCGATCGCTGAACGCTGATGCGCTGGTGGGCGGTGAGGGTGTCGAACCCCCGACCTATGCAGTGTGAATGCATCGCTCTACCGCTGAGCTAACCGCCCTGTCGCTGCATGTCGGCCAAGGTGTTGATCGCTGCAGGAAAGCCTCGAATTATGCCATAGGCGCTGATGAGCCCAGCCGCCAGAGCGTCTTGCCGCCGCTGGCTTTGTCGAGCTGTACCAGCACATCTTCGTGTGCGGCGGCCTCTTGCTCTGTCGCGAGCAACACGGGCAAGATGAAGATCGAAAGGTCGATCCGCGTATCGATTCCGCCAACCGGGCCGCTGTCCGCCATGTCGATGAGCAGCGCGTCCTGGCCACGGGTCAGGTTGATGTACACGTCTGCAAGAAGTTCTGCGTCCAGAAGCGCGCCGTGCAATGTGCGGGTGGAATTGTCCACGCCCAGGCGATCGCAAAGTGCATCAAGGCTGTTGCGCTTGCCGGGATACATTTCCTTGGCCATCGCCAGCGTGTCGGTGACCTGGGCCACATAGCTGCGAAACCCGGGCTTGCCGACCCGATCGAGTTCCTTGTCCAGAAACGACACGTCGAACGCGGCGTTGTGGATGATGATTTCCGCGCCTTCGAGGTAGGCCATCAGTTCATCGGCAACGGCGCCGAAAAGCGGCTTGTCGCGCAGGAACTCATTGCTGATGCCGTGGACCTTGAGCGCGTCTTCATGGCTCTCACGCTCGGGGTTCAGATAAAAATGCTTGTTGTTACCGGTGAGCTTTCGGCTGACAAGCTCCACGCAACCCACTTCGATGATCCGGTCTCCGCCTTCTGCAGAAAGGCCCGTGGTTTCGGTGTCTAGAACGATCTGGCGCATCGCGGGATTATGCTTGAGCACCCTGACCATCACCCGTGGAAAAAAATGTTTGACCTCACTGGAAAAATTGCGATCGTCACCGGCGGCAACGGCGGTATCGGACTGGGTATGGCGCAGGGGCTCGCCTGCGCCGGCGCCCACGTGGTGATCGTTGGGCGCGATGCGTCCAAATCCGCGGCGGCGGTGAGCGCCATGAGTGCGGAAGGCCTCAAGGCTGACGCGGTTGAAGCCGATGTCACTGATGAAAGCGCCGTGCAGGCCATGATCGAGGAGGTGTTGCGACGCCATGGCAGATTGCACATCCTGGTCAACAACGCAGGCATCAACATCCGCAAGCCGGCCCACGACATGACGCTGCAGGAGTGGACCTCGGTCATGGATACCAACCTGACCAGCGCCTTCATTTGCTCCCGCGCTGCGCACGCGCCAATGAAGGCTGCAGGCGGTGGCAAGGTGATCAACATCGGCTCGATGCTTTCAATTTTTGGAGCGCCGTATGCGCCGGCGTATGGGGCGAGCAAAGGCGCCGTGGTGCAGTTCACGCGTTCAATTGCCACGGCATGGGCTGCAGACAACATTCAATGCAATGCGGTGCTGCCGGGATGGATCGATACGCAACTCACGCGCAAAGCGCGCAGTGATGTGCCCGGGTTGAACGAACGTGTCCTGGGCAGGACGCCCGCAGGTCGCTGGGGTGCGCCCGCTGATCTGGCAGGGATCGCGGTGTTTCTGGCGAGCAGCGCGTCAGATTTTGTGACGGGCACTGCGATACCCGTGGATGGCGGGTATTCGATTGCCTAGGGCCTGTTCACAGCCCTAATGATTCTCTTTGGCGTGGTTGACCGAGTACTTCGGAATATCGATCACCACATCCTGCTGCTTGAGAATGGCCTGGCATGACAGGCGTGAATTGGGCTCCAGCCCCCATGCGCGGTCGAGCATGTCTTCTTCGCCCTCTTCCATCTCGCTAAGTGAATTGAAACCTTCGCGCACGATGACGTGACAGGTCGTGCAGGCGCAAACCAGGTCGCAGGCATGCTCGATCGGGATGTTGTTGTCCAGCAGAGCTTCTGCGATCGTCGTACCCGCAGGGGCGCTCACCTCTGCGCCGTTGGGGCAGTAATCGGCATGCGGCAGTATCTTGATGATGGGCACTAGAGGTTCTCCACGTTCTTGCCCGACAGCGCCTTCTGGATGCTGTGGTTCATGCGTTCGGCCGCGAAGGATTCCGTGCCCCTGGCGAGCGATTGCGTTGCCGCCTCGATCACGGCCGCCTCATGGCTTTGCGCAGCAGTCAGGCGCAATTGCTCGATGAATCCTGCGATTTCCTCGCGCTCTTTCGGGGTCAGCAGGTCGCCATCGGCATCGAGCGCGCTATGCGTGGCGATCAACATGCGATCGGCCTCCACACGCGCCTCGGCAAGGGCTCGCGCCTTGATGTCCTGCTCGGCGGTGGTGAAGCTCTCCTGCAGCATCTTTGCAATCTGGTCATCGGAAAGGCCATAAGACGGCTTGACGTCGATGTTCGCTTCCACACCGCTCAATTGCTCTTTCGCGCTCACACTGAGCAGGCCATCGGCATCGACGGTAAACGTCACCCGAATCCGCGCTGCTCCCGCTGCCATCGGCGGAATGCCGCGCAATTCGAACCTCGCCAGGCTGCGGCAATCCTGCACCAGGTCTCGCTCGCCTTGCACCACGTGCAGCGCGAGTGCCGTCTGGCCGTCCTTGTACGTGGTGAAGTCCTGCGCTTTCGCGGTGGGAATGGTTTCGTTGCGCGGCACGATGCGCTCGACGAGGCCGCCCATCGTCTCGATTCCGAGCGACAGAGGAATCACGTCGAGCAGCAACAGGTCGCCTGCGTTGTCATTGCCCGCGAGCTGGTTCGCCTGGATCGCCGCGCCGAGCGCAACGACTTCGTCCGGGTTGAGGTTGATCAGGGGTGGAGCTCCAAAGAACTCACCGACGGCTCGCTGCACTTGCGGCATGCGCGTGGAGCCACCCACCATCACAACGCCCTGCACTTCGTCCTTGCCCAGCTTCGCGTCGCGCAATGCCTTGCGCACGGCGGACATGGTACGTGCCGTGAGCGCGACGGTCGCCGATTCGAAATCGTTGCGGCTCGCGGCAAACTCTTTCCTGTCGTTGCCCAGCATGACCGGCACGGACGCCAGCGGCTCCGACGTGAGGCGCTCTTTCAACATCCGTGCACCCATCTTGATCGCGGCCTTGTCGCTGGCCGTGACAGCTTGCAAACCGCTCGATTGCAGCATCAGGTCGGCCAGCACACGGTCGTAATCATCACCGCCCAGTGCCGAATCACCACCCGTGGAAATGACTTCAAAGACACCGCGCGCCAGCCGGAGTATGGAAATATCGAAGGTGCCGCCGCCCAGGTCGTACACCGCATAGATGCCTTCGCTCGCGTTGTCCAGGCCGTAGGCGATGGCCGCGGCCGTCGGCTCGTTGATCAGGCGCAGCACATTGATGCCCGCGAGCCTGGCCGCATCCTTGGTCGCCTGACGTTGCGCTTCGTCGAAGTAGGCCGGCACGGTGATCACCGCGCCGTACAGGTCGTCGTTGAAGGTGTCTTCGGCGCGATATCGCAAGGTGGCCAGAATTTCTGCGCTGATCTCCACTGGCGATTTCTCACCCGCGCGCGTTTGCAAGGTGACCATGCCGGGACGGTCCAGGAATTCGTAGGGCAGCTTGTTGCGTTCGGCGATGTCTGCTAGGCCCCGCCCCATCAATCGCTTCGCCGACGCAATCGTGTTGTGCGGATCCTGCGCCTGCGCCGCCTGCGCGTCGAAGCCGATCTGGCGCCCACCACCCTCGAGATACCGAACCACAGAGGGAAGAAGCACCCTCCCCTCGCCATCAGGCAGGCACTCCGCAACGCCGCTGCGCACGGCAGCAACAAGCGAATGGGTCGTGCCAAGGTCAATGCCGACTGCGATGCGCCGCTGGTGCGGATCGGGCGTCTGGCCGGGTTCTGATATCTGCAGGAGTGCCATAAAGGAGCGCTTGAAACGGGCGCGCAAACGCCCTTAAGGAAGACGCTATTGTCCCAGTTGCTCGTAGCGCAGCTGCATGTCCTGACCGAATCGCTCAACAAACATAAGGCCTCTTACCTGCTGGGCCGCAGCTTTGGCATTGCCCTCGATGTCCAGGAGTGTTGCGATACGCGCGACGGTCTCATCGCGAGACCTGTTCAACCGCTTATCCAGCGCGTCGAGAGCTGTTTCATCACTCGCTTCGTCCAGCGACTCGCGCAACTCCATCTGCTCCATCAGGAACTCAGCGGGCATTGCCGTATTGCTCTCGGCTTCGATGGGCGCGCCACGCAGCTCGCAAAGATACGCTGCACGCTTGAGCGGATCTTTCAAGCGCTGGTAGGCCTCATTGATTCGCACCGACCATTGCATCGCGACGCGCTGCGCCGCCAGACCCTGAGCCGCAAACCTGTCGGGGTGCGCCTCGCGCTGGAGCTCTTTCCATCGCGCATCGATCGCGGCCCGGTCCTGCTCGAACTTCTCGGGCACACCGAAGAGATCGAAATCGTTGGCGTTGAGATTCACACCCGGAACGATTCCCCGCATCCGCAGCGGTCGCGTTCATTGGGGTTGTTGAACCTGAAGCCTTCGTTCAGGCCCTCCCGCACAAAGTCGAGCTGGGTGCCATCGATGTACGCGAGGCTCTTGGGATCGATCAGGACCTTCACGCCGTGGTCTTCGAACACGATGTCTTCCGGCGCCACTTCGTCAACGTATTCGAGCTTGTAGGCCAGGCCCGAGCAGCCGGTGGTCCTGACGCCAAGGCGCACACCGACACCCTTGCCTCGTTTGCCCAAGTAGCGTGAAACGTGGCGCGCCGCTGCTTCTGTGAGGGAAATTGCCACGGCTTAATTCAGGTGCTTGTTCTTGTAATCCGCGACGGCCGCCTTGATGGCGTCTTCTGCCAGGATTGAGCAATGAATCTTCACCGGCGGCAGTGCGAGCTCTTGTGCAATTTCGCTGTTCTTGAGCGCTGCAGCCTGATCGAGCGTCTTGCCCTTGACCCATTCGGTCACGAGCGAGCTCGAAGCGATTGCCGAGCCGCACCCGTATGTCTTGAAGCGTGCGTCTTCGATGACACCGGTCTCGGGGTTCACCCTGATCTGCAGCTTCATCACGTCGCCACAGGCCGGTGCACCGACCATGCCGGTGCCTACCGACTCATCGCTCTTGTCGAAGGAGCCGACATTTCGGGGGTTCTCGTAGTGATCAACGACTTTTTCAGAATAGGCCATGGTTCAAATCTCCGGTACTTCGCAAATTATTAATGCGCGGTCCACTGGATGGTCGAGATGTCGATGCCATCCTGGTACATCTCCCACAGCGGGCTCAATTCGCGCAGCCGCGCTACGTTTTGCCTGATGGTGGAGATCGCGTAATCGATTTCTTCTTCGGTCGTGAATCGACCGATGGTCATGCGAAGGCTGCTGTGTGCAAGCTCATCGCTACGGCCCAGGGCTCGCAACACATAACTCGGCTCGAGCGACGCGGACGTGCAGGCCGAGCCGGACGAAACCGCCAATCCCTTGATGCCCATGATCAGAGACTCGCCTTCGACAAAATTGAAGCTGATGTTCAGATTCTGGGCGACACGGTGATCCATGCTGCCGTTGATAAAGACCTGTTCGACATCCTTCAATCCGTCCAGCAGGCGCTTTTGCAGCGCACGCGCCCTGGCGTTGTCTTGCGCCATCTCCAGCTTCGCAATCCGAAACGCCTCGCCCATACCGACGATCTGATGCGTGGGCAGTGTCCCCGAACGCATGCCGCGCTCGTGTCCACCGCCGTGCATCTGTGCCTCGATCCGCACGCGGGGCTTGCGACACACATACAGCGCGCCGATGCCCTTGGGGCCATACGTCTTGTGCGAGGCCAGGCTCATCAGATCGACCGGCAACTTCTTCACATCGATTTCGACTTTGCCTGTGGCCTGCGCCGCATCCACATGGAACACGATGCCCTTTTCGCGGCAAAGTGCGCCGATCGCTGCGATGTCCTGGATGACGCCGATTTCGTTATTCACGAACATCACGCTGAGCAGGATGGTGTCGGGACGCATCGCCGCCTTCAGCGCCTCGAAGTCGAGCATGCCGTCGTCCTTGACGTCGAGGTAGGTCACCTCGAAGCCCTGACGCTCGAGCTCTCGCATGGTGTCAAGGACTGCCTTGTGCTCAGTCTTGACAGTGATGAGGTGCTTGCCGCGTGTCTTGTAGAAGTTGGCCGCCCCCTTGACCGCGAGGTTAATCGACTCGGTCGCGCCGGAAGTCCACACAATCTCGCGCGGGTCGGCGCCTATCAGGTCCGCGACTTCGCCGCGGGCTTTCTCGACCGCTGCCTCGGCTTCCCAACCCCACGCATGACTGCGCGAGGCCGGGTTGCCGAAGTGCTCACGCAGCCACGGAACCATCGCATCAACGACGCGATGATCGACCGGCGTCGTCGCGCCGTAGTCCAGGTAAATCGGAAAATGCGGTGTCATGTCCATGCTGGCTGCTGCTGGCTGAAAATGTCGAACGGGATGGAGACTTGCCTGACGAATCCGTGATCAGGATTTCGCGAACGAATTTCCAAGGGCGAAAACGGAGTTGGGGGCATTCACGCGAATGGGCTTGACCACCGGTTGCGCAGAAATCGCGCGCTTGACGGCTGGCTTGTCCTCGATGGTGATGCCCTTGGCGAGCTGGTCTTCAACCAGCTTTTGCAGCGTAACCGAGTCGAGAAATTCGACCATGCGCTGGTTCAGTTGCGACCAAAGCTCATGCGTCATGCAGCGGCCGCCATCGCCCTGGCAATTTTCCTTGCCGCCACACTGGGTTGCGTCGATAGGCTCATCGACCGACACGATGATGTCGGCGACAGTGATATTGGCCGCCTTGCGACCCAGGGTGTATCCGCCTCCGGGTCCCCGCGTGGATTCCACGAGTTCGTGACGGCGCAGCTTGCCAAAGAGCTGCTCAAGGTAGGAAAGGGAAATCTGCTGGCGCTGGCTGATGGCAGCGAGTGTGACCGGGCCATTGTTCTGACGAAGGGCCAGGTCGATCATTGCAGTGACCGCAAAACGGCCTTTGGTTGTGAGACGCATCTGGAAGCTCCTTAATGCCTGTCTTTCATAACGCTTGACGGCGAACAATTCGCCGCAAGTTCGTCTCCGCCCTCATAGGGTGCTCTGTTGTTCTTGAGTAATTCTGTCAAGTATAGCAGGTACCCCCTAACTCTGCTCGGGTAATCCCCAATCCGGCCGTCAGCCAGCGCCCCGGGAAATCAGCACCACGTTGTCGTGCACCACCGCCCCAAACGCCTGTTCCTTCAACAGCGCGAGCTGGTCGCGAACGCGCGCGGCCTTTTCGAATTCGAGATTGCGCGCGTGTTCGAGCATCTGCTTTTCGAGCCGCTTGATCTCCCTGGCAATATCTTTCTCGGACATGTCCTGCGTCATCGCGCGCTGCAGTTCCTGTTTTTCGTTTTCGCGCTCGGTCTTCGCGCTGTAAACCCCGTCGATCAGGTCGCGCACTTCTTTCTTGATACTGCGTGGGGTGATGCCATGCAGTTCATTGTGAGCAATCTGCCGGGTCCGCCGGCGATCCGTTTCGCCGATTGCTTTCTCCATCGAAGCGGTCATCTTGTCAGCGTAAAGGATGGCCTTGCCATTGAGGTTTCGCGCTGCGCGCCCAATCGTTTGAATGAGGGATCGCTCGGCCCGCAGGAAGCCTTCCTTGTCCGCATCGAGGATCGCAACCAGCGACACCTCGGGAATATCCAGTCCCTCGCGCAGCAAGTTGATGCCGACCAGCACATCAAACTGTCCCAGGCGAAGATCACGCAAGATCTCCACACGCTCAACCGTGTCGATGTCACTGTGCAGGTAACGTACCTTCACGCCGTTGTCGGACAGGTAATCGGTAAGCTGTTCGGCCATGCGCTTGGTCAGCGTGGTGATCAGCACGCGTTCGTTCTTCTCGACGCGCAACCGGATTTCCTGCAGCACGTCATCGACCTGATGCGTCGCGGGGCGCACTTCCACTACCGGGTCGATCAGGCCGGTCGGGCGCACGAGTTGCTCGACCACCTGACCCGCATGTTCGCTCTCGTAGGCAGCAGGCGTGGCCGACACGAAGATGACCTGGTGCATCCGTGTCTCGAACTCCTCGAACTTCAACGGTCGGTTGTCCAGCGCCGATGGCAGGCGAAAACCGTACTCCACCAGTGTCGTCTTGCGCGAGCGGTCTCCGCTATACATCGCGCCCAACTGGCCGATCATCTGGTGGCTCTCGTCCAGGAACATCAGCGAGTCCTTGGGCAGGTAGTCCGTCAACGTCGAGGGCGGCGCTCCGGGCGGCGCCCCAGACAGGTGCCGCGTGTAGTTCTCAATGCCTTTGCAGTGGCCGATTTCGCTCAGCATTTCCAGGTCGAACCGTGTGCGCTGCTCGATGCGCTGCGCTTCGACCAACTTGCCATCGGCCACGAATTCCTTCACGCGCTGGTCCAGCTCAAGCTTGATCGACTCGACGGCGCCGATCACTTTTTCGCGCGGGGTCACGTAGTGGCTCGACGGATAGACCGTGAAACGCGGCACCTTCTGGCGGATTCGGCCGGTCAGCGGATCAAACAGTTGCAGTGACTCGATCTCCTCGTCAAAGAGCTCGATACGGATCGCCAGCTCGGAATGCTCCGCCGGAAAGATATCGATCGTGTCGCCGCGCACCCGAAACGTACCGCGAGAAAAATCCTGCTCGTTGCGGTTGTACTGCATGCGGATCAGCTGCGAGATGACGTCGCGCTGGCCGATCTTGTCACCCACCCGGGTGATGAACCGCATCTTGGTGTAGTCCTCGGGTGCGCCGATGCCGTAAATCGCGCTTACCGTGGCCACGATCACCACATCGCGCCGCTCCAGCACGCTCTTGGTTGCGGACAGGCGCATCTGCTCGATGTGCTCGTTGATCGAGCTGTCCTTTTCGATGAACAGATCACGCTGCGGTACATAGGCCTCGGGCTGGTAGTAGTCGTAATAGCTCACGAAGTACTCGATCGCGTTCTTCGGGAAGAACTCACGGAACTCGCTATAAAGCTGCGCGGCCAGCGTTTTGTTCGGCGCGAACACGATAGCCGGCTTGCCCAGACGTGCAATCACGTTGGCCATCGTGAACGTCTTGCCGGAACCAGTCACGCCCAGGAGCGTCTGGAAGACTTCGCCGTCGCGCACACCTTCCACCAGTTTGTCGATGGCGCCAGGCTGGTCGCCCGCAGGCGGATATGGCATGAACAATTCGAACGGCGAATCGGGGAAGCTGATGAACTCACCTTGTTTCGGCGCTTCGGTGACTTCGATGATTTCGGACATAGGTCTGGGATGGGTGTCTGGGTGGGTACTTCGATGCGGATTGAAGGCGGCTACGCGGGAACGCCGGTTTGGTCAACGGTAAAATCACCGGGCAGCCGGACAGCGTACCGCAACCCCATCCCGCTGTGCTACTGACAACTCTCCAGCTACAAGGATCTCCATGTC